>PNJK01000069.1 GCA_013821825.1 Rhodobacter sp. | reverse complement strand
TGGCGCAGCTCGATCGTGACGAAGATCACCTTGTAGAGCGCGAAGAAGATCGGGATCTGGATCAGGATCGGCAGGCAGCCCGCAGCGGGGTTGACCTTCTTGTCCTTGTAAAGCTGCATCATCTCGCGCTGCATCTTCTGCTTGTCGTCGCCGACCCGCTCCTTCAGAGCCTCAATCTCGGGCTGCAGTTCCTTCATCCGCGCCATCGAGACGTAGGACTTGTAGGCAAGCGGCAGCACGATGATCTTCAGCACAAAGGTCAGCGCGATGATCGCAAGACCCATGTTGCCGATCAGCGCGTTCAACCAGTGCAGGACGGCGAAGATGGGCTTGGTCAAAAAGTAGAACCAGCCCCAGTCGATCGAATCGAGGAAGCCCGGAATGCCGCCGTCGTCTTCATAGCTGCGGATGGTCGCCCATTCCTTCGCCCCGGCAAACAGCCGCAGGGTCGAGGTGGTGGTGGCACCGGCGGCAAGGCTGACGGCGGGCGGGCGCACTTCGGCCTGATAGATGCCGGCGTTGGGCACGTATTTCAGCACCGATTTGTAGGGCTTGCCCTGTTCGGGGATCAGCGTGGTCATCCAGTAATGGTCGGTAAAACCGATCCAGCCGTCTTCGGCAGACTCGATCACTTCGGCGGGCAGGCCTTCCCGGGGGTCAACCTCCAGCTCGGTGATGTCGGCATAGTCGGTCTCAAGCAGTTCACCGTCGTTGCGCTGGACCGCGCCTTCGTGCACGACGAAGATGTTCTGCAACTGCGGCAGTCCGTGGCGTGCAATGATGCCGTAGGGCTGCAGCGTCACCGCCGCAGCCGAGCTGTTTTCGACCTTGTCCGTCACGGTGAACATATAGTCTTCGTCGACCGAAACATCGCGCAGGAAGGTCAGGCCCTTCCCGTTTTCCCAGCGCAGCGTAACCGGCTGGCCCGGGCCAAGCGTGCTTCCGCTGGCGAGCTTCCATTCGGTCATCGCATCCGGCACGTCGCCAGCTTCCAGACCGGTGCCGGGCAGCCAGCCAAAGACCGAGTAATAGGCAAGATCCTCACCCACCGGGGCCAGAAGCCGCACGGTTTCAGCACCAGGCTCGATCGTCTCGCGGTAGGTCTTCAGCGACAGATCGTCGATCCGCCCCCCCAGAAGCGAGATCGTGCCGGACAGCTTGTCGGTATCGATGGCCAGCCGCGGCGTTTGGGGAACGGCGGTCGCAGTCCCGGTGGTGCCGTTGGCGGCCGGATCTGCCGCAGGCACCAAAGGTGCCCCCGCTTCGGTCGCAGTCGGAGCGGTCAGGTCGGCCGTCGGCTCGGGCGGCGGAAACAGGACGAACCAGACGATCATCACCAGTGCGCTAAGCACCATCGCCAGAATCAGGTTCTTGTTGTTCTGCTGTTCCATAAGCCAACCACCCTGCCGGTCATCTTCGATCAGCGGTGCTTCAACGACAGGGGCGGGAAAAGGTCAAGCGCTTTCACCTTCTGGTAGCTTGCTTGCAGCACTGGATTGCAGGTCTGATGCGGCCCACATACAGCATATTTGGCCCGAAGACCCGGCGCGCTGTCATGGCGACCGTGCCCGCGCGACATCTTGGACACCGGACATGGAGCACCTTTGGAACCGGCTGTCAACGGGCCCGCACGCCGATACGCAACGCCGCTTCCAGACGGTGACGGTGCCCGATCAGCCAGGGCGTCACATCCTCTGCCGGCAGGGGCCGGGCAATCACGTAACCCTGCACATGACCGCAGCCAAGCTGCGCCAGCATGGCGTGTTCGCCTTGCGTCTCAACCCCCTCGGAGAGGGTTTCCAGGCCCAGTTGTTCCGCCAGGGACAAGACAGCTGTCACCAGTCTTTGCTGGCCGCGGTCGGTGTCGACCTCGCGCACGAAGCTGCGGTCGATCTTCAGCCGACGCAGGGCAAAGTGCCGGATCGAGGTGATCGAGGCGTTGCCGGTGCCGAAATCATCCAGATCGACGCCGCAGCCCATCTCAGCGATTCGGGCGATGTTGCGGGTGATGATGTCATCCCCCTGCGATGCGACGACTGACTCCAGCACTTCCACTGTCAGGCGCGAAGGGGTCAGATCATGCCGATCCAGCGCCCAACTCACCCGCTCGGGAAGTTGCGGGTCGCGCAATTCCTGCGCCGAAAAATTCACCGCAACCGTTGGCACCCGAAATCCGGCGCGGTCCCAGTCGACCAGCGCGGCAAGGGCCTGGGCCAGCATTTCGCGTCCCAGAAGATTCAGCATGTCGGTGCCTTTGATCGCGGGCAGGAACTGCGCAGGCGTCAGGCACCCGTGTTCGGGATGATGCCAGCGTGCCAACGCCTCCATCCCTGAAACCTCGCCGCTGTCGGTGGACAGCTGAGGCTGGAAATATGCGCGGACCTGCCCGCCCTCCACAGCCGCGGCAAAGCTTGCGCGCAAGGCGTCGCGTGCGGCGCGGACCTGGGCAACGTCGGCGGAATAGGACCGCATCGCGCCCGGTCCGTGATGCTTCGCCTCATCCACGGCGATCTGCGCAGCCTCGAACAGAGCCGAGCCGCTTTCGGTAATGATCTGCCCTGCATGACAGAACCCGATGCAACAGGTCACCTGGACTTGGCCGCCGTCCAGCACCATGGGTTGCTGAACCACCATCTGCATCCGTCCGGCGATGCGCACCATGCCTTCCAGATCAAGCCGCTGGGTCGGGGCCAGGACGACGGCCAGACTGCCGTCCTCCAACGGGAACAGCATGTCCCCAGGCCGCATCGCGCCGCGTAACCTGGCAATGCAGGCCGCCAGAATCTCGGACTGGCGGACGCGGCCATGCCGGTCGCACAGCCAGGACGGATCGTCAAATTGCAGCACGAAACAGCCGGTCTGCCGTCCGCCCAGCGACCGGTCGCGCAACACCGCGTCCAGCCGGTCCGTCACCTGTTCGGACGCCGCCACCGCAGGCGGGTGCGGCCAGACCCGCCGCGCCAGTCCAAGGGCCAATGGAAGCACAGCGGAAAGGGCCACAAGCGCCCGCTCCCCCCCGGCCCAGAAGGCAACCACCGCGATGAAGGGAATAAAGACCGCAAGCTCTGGTCGCCGCAGCAGCGCGGCCATCCGCATCGAACCCGGCAGCATTCAGACACCCCGCGATTGGCGGGCCAGCGGCCCAAGGATCGCAGTCAAGCTAGTCGGATGTTCCTGATCAGTTCCTTAACGCTCGGCCGAAAGTTGCAGAGAATTGTCGCTATTTGCCAAAGCGGCAGCAAGCCCGGCAAAATTGAACAGCGCCGGATCGGCCAGATGCGACGGATGCACATTCATCAGCGCGCGGAACATCACCTGACGGCGACCGGGCGTCTGCGCCTCCCAGCCATCCAGCAACCTCTTCACTTGCATCCGCTGCAACCCCTCTTGGCTGCCGCACAGGTCGCAGGGAATGATCGGATAGGCCATCTCGCGCGCGAAGGTCTCGCAATCCGCCTCGGACACGAAGGCCAGCGGTCGGGCAACGAATAGATCCCCCTCCTCGTTCAAAAGACGCGGCGGCATGCTGGCAAGGCGGCCACCGTGAAAGAGGTTCATGAAGAACGTCTCAAGAATATCGTCGCGGTGATGGCCAAGGACCACTGTCGAACAGCCTTCTTCCCGCGCTATCCGGTAGAGGTTCCCCCGTCGCAACCGCGAGCATAGGCTGCAATAGGTTCTTCCCTGGGGGATCTTGTCCATTACCACGGAATAGGTATCCTTGAATTCGATCCGGTGCAGCACACCCATCCGGGTCAGAAACCCGGGCAGCACCGTCGCGGGAAAGCCGGGCTGGCCCTGATCCAGATTGCAGGCCAGCAGGTCCACCGGCAGAAGCCCGCGCCACTTCAGTTCGTGCAGGATGGCCAGCATCGTGTAGCTGTCCTTGCCCCCCGACAGGCAAACCAGCCAGCGGTCGCCAGCGCGCGCCATCCCGTAGGTCTCAACCGCCTCGCGCACCTGTTGCACCAGGCGTTTTCTCAGCTTGCGAAACTCCAGCCCCTTCGGCGCGCCTTGAAACAGCGGGTGAATGTCGTCGGCATCATCAAGCATGGGCAATCCCCGGGCGCACAGGATGCACCCTTATGCCAGAGGCGGCGAACCTGGCAAACCCCCGGACCTTTCAGTCATCCAGACCCGTCCCGCCCGCGTATCACTTGCGAAACGGAGATCCCGATGCGTGCCCTTGCCCTTGCCAGCCTGACCCTGCTTGCCGCCTGCACCGGCAAACCCTCGTTCAAGGACCCGGCCCTAAGTGACCGCCAGCTGAACCTGGAGGAATTCTTTGCCGGCACGCTTGTCGCGCAAGGCCAGTTTCAGGACATCTTCGGCACCGTCCGCCGCCGCTTTGATGTGACGATCAAGGGCGACTGGAACGGCGAACGGCTGCAACTGGTCGAGGATTTCGTCTATGAGGACGGATCGACGGAGCAGCGGATCTGGACGCTGGTGAAGACTGGCCCGGAAACCTGGCGCGGTACCGCTCCTGGAGTGGTCGGCGAAGCAACGGGGGTCGAAGATGGCGACCGTTTCAATTGGCGCTATACCATCGACCTGCCGGTGCCCGCAGCCGATGGCAACGCTGAAACCGTGCGCGTCACCTTCGATGACTGGATGTGGCTTCTGTCCGGGGACCAACTCTTGAACCGCGCCTACATGCAGCGCTTCGGCGTCGATGTGGGTGATGTCACGATCAGCTTCGAAAAGCTGCGCTAGACGTGCTGGGCGCCGTTGACCTCGATCTCGGCGCCCGAAATGTAACTGGACTGGTCCGAACACAGGAACCAGATCACGTCAGCCACTTCCTTCGGCTGGCCAAGCCGCCGCATCGGCAGCTTTTCGACGATCTTGTCGGTGCCGGGGCTCAGGATCGCCGTTTCCACCTCACCCGGGGCAATTGCGTTCACCCGGACGCCCAATGGTCCGAAATCATGCGCCATTTCGCGCGTCAGCGCGGCAAGCGCCGCCTTTGACGTCGCATAGGCGGCCCCGGCAAAGGGATGCACCCGCACCCCGGCGATCGAGGTGACGTTGACGATTGCCCCCTTGGTCGCCGTCAATTCGTCCTTCAGCCCGCGCGCCAGGATGACCGGGGCGAAGAAATTCACATGGAACACATGCCCCCATGTCCGCAGATCGGTGGTCATCGTGTTCAGCCGGGCGCCTTCCGGCCCCTTCGGGCTGATCCCGGCATTGTTCACCAGCGCATCAATCCGGCCGCCAACCTTTGCCTTGATCGTCTCGATCGCCGCGATGGTCTTGTTCGGATCGGCAAGGTCGATCTGGATATGGTCGTCCTCACCCCCCGGCCAGGGGCAGCGGGGATCGAACGGCTGGCGCGAACAGGTCAGGACCCGCCAGCCTTCCGCCGAGAACCGCTTGACCGTGGCATGGCCGATGCCGCGGCTGGCACCCGTCAGGACGAGGGTCTTCTGTTCGGACATGGATGGGGCTCCTTTGCGCGCAAGGCTACGCTTCCTTTCGGGGAAGGCAAGGCTTGGCACGGAGGCAGAAAAGTCTTATTCGGCAAAAGCTCTTCTGCGGCGATTGTTCCCGGAGACCCCCATGAAACGGCAGGCCCTGACCATGCAAGACGCTCTGAACACTGCCAAGATGCTGTCCGAGGCCCTGCCCTATCTGCAGCGCTTTACCGGCGCGGTGGTGGTGGTGAAATTCGGTGGTAATGCCATGGGCGACGATGAGGCGATGGCGGAATTCGCCCGCGATATCGTCCTGATGCGGCAGGTGGGCGTGAATCCGGTTGTCGTCCATGGCGGCGGCCCGATGATCAACGACATGCTGACCAAGCTGGGCATCAAGTCCGAATTCGTCCGCGGCAAGCGGGTGACCGACAAGGCCACCGTGCAGGTGGTCGAGATGATCCTGTCCGGCCTCGTGAACAAACGGATCGTGCAGGCGATCATGGATGCCGGCGGCCGCGCCGTCGGCATTTCCGGCAAGGACGACGATCTGATGGTGTGCGAGGCAGACGATCCCGAGCTTGGCTTCGTTGGCCGCCCGATCGAGATGAACGTGCAGGTGCTGCGTGATCTTTATCGGGCCGGGATCATTCCCGTAATCGCCCCCGTGGGCACCGGTATGGCGGACAACGAGACCTTCAACGTCAATGGCGACACGGCGGCTGGCGCGATTGCCGGAGCCCTGCAGGCCGACCGCCTGCTTCTGCTGACCGACGTGCCGGGGGTCAAGGATGCCGACGGCAACGTCATGACCCAGATCACCCCCGAGGAGATTCGCCGGATGACCGCCGAGGGCGTCATTTCCGGCGGGATGATCCCAAAGACCGAAACCGCGCTTATGGCGATCGAAAAGGGCACCCGTGCAGTCACGATCCTTGACGGCCGCATCCCGAATGCCTGCTTGCTGGAACTGTTCACCGACCACGGCGCCGGCAGCCAGATCCGCTCGACCGCGCCACGCGTCAAGCCGCACAGTCGCGGCTGACGCCAAAAGCCTTCGAAGGCTTTTGCAAATCTTTCCGAAAAGATTTGCGGCGCTGGAAACGGCGCGCGCACAGGGATAGCATCAAGAGGTCAGCCAAAAGGATCGTCCCATCGAAAACGAAATCGCCCTTCGACTCGTCGCCTTCTTCGGGGTGCTTGCGGTGCTGGCCGCTCTTGAACGGCTGGCCCCAAGGCGAGCCTTGGTGCAGCCAAGGTCGCACCGCTGGGCCACCAACCTTGCGCTGGTGGTGATCGACACGCTGACTGTCCGGGCCATGGCCCTTGCGCTCCCTATCCTCGCCGTGGCGGCGGCGGTGGATGCCGGGCAGCTGGGCCTTGGACTTTTCAACCGGGTGGAGTGGCCGGGGTGGCTGGAACTGATCCTTGCGATCCTGATCTTCGACCTTGCAATCTGGCTGCAGCATCTGATCACCCACAAGGTGCCGCTGTTCTGGCGCTTTCACCGGGTCCACCACGCCGACCGCGATTTCGACGTGACAACGGCCCTGCGGTTTCACCCGGTCGAGATCGCGGCCTCGGCCCTTCTGAAGGTCGGGCTGGTCTATCTGATTGGGCCGTCAGCCATCGCAGTGATCGCCTTCGAGGTCCTCTTGAACGCGACCGCGATGTTCAACCATGCCAACCTGCGCCTGCCGCTGGGGCTGGACCGGGTGGTAAGGCTGGTGCTGGTGACGCCGGACATGCACCGGGTACATCATTCGGTGCACAGGGCCGAGCATGACAGCAACTACGGCTTTTCATTATCGGTCTGGGACCGCATCTTCCGCACCTATGTGCCCCAGCCTGCGGCGGGGCATGACGCGATGACGGTGGGGCTGGAATGGCAGGACGACCGACCGATGAAGCTGGGCTGGGCGCTGTGGCTTCCCTTCCGGCGCTGAACGCCCGGCTGGCGGAGGAGTGGCTGGAGGTTCTTGGCGGTTTTGCCGTCGCGGCGGACGAGGGCGGGCTGCCACCCGGAACCCGGACCCTTCTGCTGTTCGGTCCGGCCGAGCCGGGCTTCTGGCCACACCTTACCGCGCAGCCGGAATGGCAGGACGGCGGGCCGGACCCGGTGGATCGCTGGTCGCGCCGGGTGATTGGGCGGCTGGCTTGCGACCTTGGGGCCAAGGCGCTGTTCCCCTTCGGCGGGCCGCCCTATCACCCCTTCTACCGCTGGGCCTTGCGGACCGGACAGGTCTGGGACAGCCCGGTAAGGCTGCTGGTGCATGCACGGCAGGGCCTCATGGTCAGCTTTCGCGGCGCGCTGGCGCTGAAAGAGGAGGTCGCGGTCCAGCCCCCGTCCCCTCGTCCCTGCGACACCTGCCCTGCCCCCTGCCTGACCGCCTGCCCTGCCAGGGCTCTGACCGCAGAGGGCTACGATGTCCCCGCTTGCCACAGCTTCCTGAACCAGCCCGAGGGGCAGGAGTGCATGACCGGCGGCTGTCTGGTTCGCCGCGCTTGCCCGGTATCACAAAGCTATGCAAGACTGCCCGAACAGTCGGCCTATCACATGAGGCAGTTCCACAAATGAAGCGGTTGATCCTGACGCGGCACGCGAAATCGTCATGGGACGACCCGATGACCCCAGACCACGACCGCCCCCTGAACGAGCGAGGCAAGGCCGCAGCGGCGGACTTGGGGCAATGGCTGGCCAGCAGGGGCCATGTGCCGGACGAGGTGCTATGTTCCGACGCGCTACGCACACGCAAGACGTTCTCCGGCATCGCCCCCGCCCTGCCCGGCACCCCGGTGTTGGAGCTGAAGCCCGCCCTCTATCACGCTGGACCAGATGTGATGATGGCCGTCCTGCGCCATGCCAAAGCCGGGACGGTGATGATGATCGGCCACAACCCCGGCATCGCGGAATTCGCGGCGCGGCTCGTCGCCCACCCACCCGCCAACCCGGACTTCGCCCGCTATCCGACAGGGGCCACGTTGGTGGTGGAATTTGATGTGGATGACTGGTCGAAGGTGACCTTCGGCAGCGGCGTGACGGTGGATTTCGTTGTCCCGCGCGAGATCGTTGCCTGAGGTGAACCGGGCCAGGCCATCTGGCAGAACGTCATGAAATCAATGGCTTGAATCTAGTTCTAGGAATTCGCCAGGATTTGCGCGCCCGTACTCTTGGGGTGAAACCCCGCCCCATTTAGCCTGCTATCTTTGCGCCGTGAGGAGAAGGGCCACGCCCGCCACGATCACGACCATTCCCACCTTCTGCCGCGCTGTCACCGGCTGGCGAAAGACATAGGCCGAAACGCCAAGTGCCATGACGACCTCGACCAGCGCCAGGGTGCGGACATTTGCAGCGGTGGTCAGCGAAAAGCCGATGAACCAGAACTGCGAGGCGAAGGCACCGAGGAACCCTGCCAGAAGCGAGGTGCGCCAGACCCCGAATGAGGCAAGGAGTGCCCGGCGGTCAAGAACGGCAAGCCACAACAGCAGAAGCAAGCTTTGCAGCACAAGGCTGACGACAAGGATTGTGCTGGCCCGGATCAGGAAACTGCCATCCGGAAGCTGCAGGATGCCGCCGCGAAATCCGATGGCTGCGACGCCGAACAGGAGGCCTGCCAGCAGCCCTGTTCCCGCAGGTCCAAGGTCGCGCAGCATCAGGCGCGTCGTTTCGGGTTTCGTTGACAGGATCACCACGCCTGCCGTTGCCACGACGACGGCGGCAAAGACCGGAAGTGTCAGCAGGTCGCCGATGGCGGCGGCGGCGATCAGGGCGACCATGACCGGCTCGGTCTTGATCCATGCGGTCGTGACGGCAAAGGAGCGCGATTTCATCGTGACCAGCATCAGCGCGGTGGCCGCGATCTGGGCCGCGGCGCCAAGGGTGGTGTAGGCCAGGCTTGCCCCGGTGAGGCCGGGTGGTGCTTCGCCGGTGGCAAGGGTGGCCAGCCACAGAAATAACGCCGCGAAGGGCAGGCCGAAGAGGAACCGCACCTGCGTGGCACCCAGCGTGCCGATCCGCGCGGTCAGGCCGGACTGCGCGGCATTGCGCGCCGTCTGGGCTGCGGCGGCGATGAGGGTCGCCAGAACCCAGAGGCTGCCAGACACTCAGCCGCCCCGAACCGTGTCGATCATCAGTTGCACGTTGTCGGGGTCGGCATCGGGCGTGATGCCGTGGCCGAGGTTGAAGATGTGTGGGCCACCCGAGAAAGCCTTGACCACATGCCGCGTCGCGGTGACCAGCGCCTGACCGCCGGTGACCATGTGCTCGGGGGCAAGGTTGCCCTGCACGCAACCGTCGATCTGCACATTGGCCGCCGCCCATTCCGGACTGACCGAATTGTCGAGTGCTACGCAAGCGGCGCCGGTGCGGTGGGCAAAGCCGATATAGCCCTGCCCTGCTTCACGCGGGAAGGCGATGATCGGTATACCGGGGTGCCGGGCCTTGAGGGCCGCAATGATCCGGGCGGTGGGGGCTTCGGCGAAATCGCGGAAGTCCTGACCTTTCAGGGACCCGGCCCAGCTGTCGAAAAGCTTCACCACCTCGGCCCCGGCGGTAATCTGGGCCGAAAGATATTCCACCGTCGCCTCAGTGATGCGGTCGATCAGGGTCTCGAACGTCGCGCGGTCGCGGGCCTTCAGCGCATGGGCGGCGGCCTGATCGGGCGAGCCTTTGCCCGCGATCATGTAGGTGGCCACGGTCCAGGGCGCGCCGGCGAAGCCGATCAGCGTGGTTTCGGCGGGCAGTTCACGGGCGAGGATGCGGACGGTTTCATAGACCGGGGACAGGGTGTCATGGATCGCCTCGACCGGTTTCAGGGCGGCGACCTGGCCGGGGGTATCGGTGGTTTCCAACCTTGGGCCTTCGCCGGTTTCAAACCAGAGCTTCGGGCCCAGTGCCTGTGGCAACAACAGGATGTCGGCGAAAAGGATCGCGGCATCAAAGCCATAGCGGCGGATAGGTTGCAGCGTGACCTCGGCGGCCAGTTCCGGATTGTAGCAGAGCTTGAGAAAATCGCCGGCCATTGCCCGGGTGGCGCGGTATTCCGGCAGGTAGCGGCCAGCCTGGCGCATCATCCAGATCGGCGGGGTGGGCAGCACTTCACCCTTCAGCGCCCGCAGGATTGTCTTGGTCATGTCTGCCTCATCAACTTTCCCCATGGGTCCGACGGGGGAGAGGGGTTGTCAAGAGTTGTAAGGCCTGCCTGACAGCGCTAAGCCTGCACCCATGCGCGATGATCTGCCCACCCCCGCCCGACCCCTGAAAATCGGAACCCGCGGTTCGCCGCTTGCGCTTTGGCAGGCGCATGAGGTGCGGCGCTGTCTAATGGCGGCGTTTGCCCTGCCCGAAGCAGCGTTCGAGATCGTGGTGATTAAGGTCACCGGCGACCAGATTCAGGACAAGGCACTGCGCGAGATCGGCGGCAAGGGTCTCTTTACCCGAGAAATCGAAGAGGCGCTGCTGGACGGCGGGATCGATATTGCGGTCCATTCGATGAAGGACATGCCGACGGCGCAGCCCGAGGGGTTGATCCTCGACTGCTACCTCCCGCGCGAGGATGTGCGGGATGCGTTCGTCTCGCCCGGTGTGGCGTCATTGGCGGAACTGCCGGCGGGCGCAGTGGTGGGGTCGTCCAGCTTGCGGCGGCGGGCGCAGCTGGCGCTGAAGCGTCCGGACCTGCGATTGGTGGAATTTCGCGGCAACGTCCAGACCCGGATGCGCAAGCTGGAGGAAGGCGTGGCGCATGCGACCTTCCTGGCCATGGCGGGGCTGAACCGGTTGGGGATGTCGGGGATGGCGCGGGGGCCGGTCGAGGTGGAAGTAATGCTGCCTGCGGTGGCGCAGGGGGCAATCGGGATCGAGCGCCGGATGGCGGATGATCGGGTCCAGGGGTTGCTGGCGGCGATTCACGACCGGGAAACGGGCGAAAGGCTGGCGGCAGAGCTGGCGTTCCTTGCGCGGCTGGACGGGTCTTGCGAGACGCCGATTGCCGGGCTTGCGGTGATCGAGGGCCGGACGCTGTGGCTGCGGGGTGAGTTGTTGCGGCCAGACGGGTCGGCCTCGGTTGCGGGAGAACTGCGGGGGCCGGTGGCGGACGGCGCGGCACTGGGCCGCACGCTGGCGGATGAGCTTCTGCGCCGTGCGGGGCCAGGGTTCTTTGGCTGAGGCGCTCTTACAAATCTGTCTGAAAAAGGTTACACGCGGGCGATCCTGAAGGAGCGTTTCCGGGTGCCGGACCGTGATCTTGATACGAACGTCAAGGCCGCGCTGGCCGAACCGCCACGGCGGGTCCGGCAACTTGACCTGCCGGATGGGCGGCGGTTCTGGCTGAAACGGGTGGAGCGGCTGTCGGGCCTGATGCGGCTGCAGAAGGGGGATCCGGACCGGGCCTTCGCGGCTGAACGGGCGGGGTTGCAGGCACTGGCCGAGGCCGGGTTGCCGGTGGCAGAGGTCGCTCTGGAAGGGCCGGGCTGGATGCTGATGCCCGATGCGGGGTCGGTGCTGCCGCAGGTGGTGGCGGATGCAAGCCGGACCGAAGCAGACAAGCTGGCGGCTTTCGCGCAGGCGGGGCGGGCCCTGGGCCTGCTGCACTTGGCGGGTCTGGTGCATGGGCGGCCTGCGGTGCGCGATATCTGCTGGGACGGGAAAGAAGCGCGGTTCATTGATCTGGAACGCTTCCGGTATGGGCGGCGCGGGGGGCTGTGGCAGGCGGCGGATGTGGTGATTTTCACGCAGACCTGTTTCACGCGCTGGCCGCAGGACACAACTTGGGTGAACGCGGCGTTGGAAGCTTATGCCGTCAACGCGCCGGATGGGGCGATGGCACAGGTCCGGCGGCTGGTCTGGTTGCTGATGCCGGTCGGGTGGCTGTCATGGGCGCTTTCGCTGATCCGGCCGCAAAGCCGTGAGCTGCGGGCGGTGCCATTGGCGCTCTCGCGGCTTCGGGACGCGTGAGCGATTTCTTCAGAGGCTCCGGCACGGGGTTTCCGACCACTCCGGCTGTTGTCCTATCACTCTTGCGCGCGAAGCGTCTGGGCCGGGCGGGCTGCCAAGGGCCGCAGCGCAAAGGCAAGTCCCGCGAGGAGGGTGGCAAGGATGCCGCCGATCACGATGCCAAGGGCCGAGATCGGCTCGAACCGGTAGTCGCTTTCCATGACGAAGGTCATAACCGCCCATCCCGCGATGCCGCCTGCGGTCACGGCCACCACGCCGGCGGCAGCCCCCATCAGCGCCGAGCGTAGGGCAAAGCTGGACAGGATCTTGCGGCGCGTGGCACCAAGCGTTTTCAGGATCGCGGATTCGTAGACCCGGGCGCGTTCGCCCGCCGCCGCTGCGCCGATCAGCACCATGAAACCGGTGATCAATGTGCCGCCCGCCGCCCAGGCAGTGGCGGTTGCGATAGCTGACAGCGCCTCGGCCACGCGGTCCACGGCTTCGCGGACGCGGATGGCGGTGATATTCGGCCAGGTCTTGGTCACATCCTTCAGGATCGCCGCCTCAGCCTCCGGCGGGGCGTAGACTGTGGCGATACGGGTGTGGGGCGCGCCCGCCAGCGCGGCGGGGTTCAGGGTCATCACGAAACCCATCCCGGCATTGGAAAAATCAACCTCGCGGAACGAGGTAATGGTGCCGGTAATGTCGCGACCAAGGATGTTGATGGTCATTGTGTCGCCAAGCTTCAGGCCCATCTCTTCGGCCTCTTCGGCGGCAAAGCTGATCTGGGGGTCGCCGGTGTAATCCTCGGCCCAATAGGTTCCTGCGGTGATACGGGTCTTTTCGCCGGGGGTGGCAGCGTAGGTGATGCCACGGTCACCGCGCACAACCCAATGATCGCCTGCGACTTCGCTCGCGGGGCGGCCATTGATCCGGGTGACGACGCCACGCAGCATCGGGGCGCTCTCAACCTCGGTCACGGCGGGATCGTTTTTCACCCGGTCGAGGAAAGGCTCAAGCTGGTCAGGCTGGATGTCGACAAAGAAGAAGGCGGGGGCGCGGGTCGGCAGGTCGGTCGCGATGGCGGCGCGCAGGTTCCAGTCGATCTGGCCCACGGCAGCCAGGACCGAAAGCCCGAGGCCAAGCGACAGGATGACCGAGGTGGCGTCCGACCGTGGCGCGCCGATGGCGGCAAGGGCGGCGCGAAACGCCGGGCGGCCTCTTGTGGCGCGGGTGCGCGCGATGCGGCGGGCGGCTCGGCGCAAGGCGAAGGCGGCAAGGGACAGGATCAGCAGTGCGCCCAGAATGCCGCCTGCGGCGCCCAGTGCAAGTTCCGGGATGCCGGACAGCCAGGTGGCGCTGCCGATCAGGACGGCGGAAAGGGTGATCAGCGCCACAAGATAGGGCCAGCGCGGCAGGCCGCGCGTGCCGGCACCGCCGCGATAAAGGGCGGCAGGACGGATGCGTTCGGTTCGGGCCAGCGGCAGCAGGGTAAAGATCAACGCCGAAAGGGCGCCGTAAAAGGCCGCTTCCGCCAGCGCCATGGGCGAGAGGCCGATGGCGGCGGGGAGCGGCAGCGACGCCTCGATCAACGGGGCGGCAAGCAGCGGGACGACCGCGCCCAAAGCAACACCGATCACGATACCGAGGCCGGAGAGGAGAGCGGTCTGCCACAGGTAGACGCGGAAGATCAGGCCGCCGGTCGCGCCCAGCGTCTTCAGTGTGGCGATGGTTTCGGTCTTGCCGTCCAGATAGCTGCGAATCGCGGCAGAGATGCCGACCCCACCCACCGCAAGACCGGCAAGGCCGACGAGCACGAGGAAGCTGCCGATCCGGTCGACGAACGCCCCGATCCCCGGGGCGGCGTTGCGGCTGTCGGTCCAGCGCATGCCCTTGTCACGAAACTGCACCTCGGATCGGTCTTCCAGCGCTTGCAGGTCGGTCTCCGGGGGAAGAGTCAGGCGGTAACGGGTTTCAAAAAGCGAACCTGCGGACAGAAGGCCGGAGTTGGCAAGCGCCTGGGTGCGGACGACGGTGCGGGGGCCAAGGGCGAAACCGGTCGAGGCGCTGTCAGGCTCGCGGGTCAGGGCGGCAGTCAGGCGGAAGTCTTGCGTGCCAAGGCGGAAGGTATCGCCCAGGACAAGACCCAGACGGGAGATCAGAACCGGGTCCATCAGCGCGCCGGGCAGGCCGTTCTGATCAGCCAGAGCGTCCGTAACGGAGATGGCGGGGTCAAGCGTTGCGGCCCCGGTGAGGGGCCAGCCGTCGTCGACCGCCTTGACCTGGGTGAGGGCCTGGTCACCTTCGATGATCGCCATCGAGCGGAAGTCGTAAACCTCAGACACCCGGGCAGCGATCCGGTCCATGTATGCGCGCTCGTCTTCGTCAGCGGCGCGGTAGGTGAAGCGCATTTCAGCGTCACCGCCAAGGATGACGGCGCCCTGATCGGTCAGCCCCTGCTGGATGCCGGTGCGCAGGGTGCCCACAGCGGCAATGGCTGCGACGCCAAGCGCCAGGCAGGCCAGAAAGACGCGGAATCCCTTGAGGCCACCCCGCAGTTCGCGCTTGGCGATCGTGAGGGCCAGGCTTGATCTGGGGTTCATTCGGCGGCCTTCGCAAGGGCTTCCGGGGCGAGAAGGCCGTCGGCGAGGCGGATGACGCGGTCGCAGCGAGAGGCAAGCTCGGGCGCGTGGGTGACAAGGACCAGCGTCGCGCCGTGCCGGTCGCGAAGGCCAAAGAGCAGGTCCATGATGGCCTGGCCATTCACACCATCAAGGTTGCCGGTCGGTTCGTCGGCCAGAAGGAGAGCGGGACGCGGGGCGGCGGCGCGGGCAAGGGCCACACGCTGCTGTTCGCCGCCGGAAAGCTGTGCAGGATAATGATCGACCCGGTGGCCAAGGCCGACGGCGGCCAATTCCGCCTGCGCACGGTCGAATGCATCGGCAGTTCCAGCCAGCTCCAGGGGCAGGGCGACGTTTTCCAGCGCAGTCATTGTGGGAATGAGGTGGAAGGATTGAAAGACAACCCCCATATTCCCCCTGCGGAAGCGGGCGAGCGCGTCTTCGTCCATCGTCGTGAGATTCTGGCCCAGCGCCAGGACCTTGCCGCCGGTGGCACGCTCCAACCCGCCCATGAGCATGAGGAGTGACGATTTGCCCGACCCGGATGGCCCGACCAACCCGACCGTTTCGCCTCTGAGGATGTCCAGCGAGATGCCCTTCAGGATCTCGACCGGTCCGGCATTGCCTTGCAGCGTGAGGCGCGCATCGGTCAGCGCGAGAACGGGATCGGTCATCAGGACATTCCTTGGAGCTTGTCTTTCAAAGGGATATGGCGCGATGCACATGGTCCGCAATGGGATAACGGTCACGTTACTAACAGTTGGCGCTGCGGCGGCGGAACCGGTGACGATTGTGGCGCTGGGGGACAGTCTTACGGCAGGATACGGGCTGGCCAACCAGAGCGACGGTCTGGTGCCACAAATGGAGGGCTGGCTGAAGGCCCGCGGAGCGGATGTCGTGGTGCAGAACGCGGGCGTGTCGGGCGACACGACGGCGGGTGGGCTGGCGCGGCTGGGCTGGGTGCTCGGGCCTGAGGCGGATGCGCTGATCGTGACGCTGGGAGGCAATGATCTCTTGCGCGGGCTTGATCCGGCGGGAAGCCGGGCGAACCTGGAAGCGATCTTGAAAGAGGCCGGGACCCGGGGGCTGCCGGTGCTGCTGGTCGCGATGGCGGCACCGGGAAACTATGGGCCGGAGTACAAGGTTGCCTTTGACGGGATGTATGTTGATCTTGCTGCCCAATACGGGGCGGTGCTGGCAGAGGATTTCTTCGCAGGCCTGCGTAAGGCGGGGGCAGACCCGACAAATCCTGCGTCCATGGCGGCCTATTTGCAGGCAGATGGGATCCACCCGAACCCCGAAGGCGTGAAGCTGATTGTCGAAGGGCTGGGGTCGAAGGTCGAGCAGCTTCTGAGACAGGTGGACGGCTGAGGCGCGACCAAGATCCTTCGAAGGGTCTTGCCGGAGTTTTCGGAAAGTCTTGTGCCTGGCGCGGCGTGCGCGCCAGGTTGAGCGGGTTCAGTGACCGAGGATCTGGCTGAGGAACAGTTTGGTCCGGTCGGATTTCGGGTTGTTGAAGAACTCTTTCGGCTCGTTCTGCTCGACGATCTGGCCCTGATCCATGAAGATAACCCGGTTCGCCACCGCCTGGGCAAAGCCCATCTCGTGGGTGACGCAGATCATCGTCATTCCCTCTACTGCCAGCTGGATCATTGTATCCAGCACTTCCTTGATCATTTCGGGATCCAGGGCCGAGGTCGGCTCATCGAAGAGCATGATCCGGGGCTTCATGCACAGGGACCGGGCGATAGCGACGCGCTGCTGCTGGCCGCCGGACAACTGGCCGGGGTATTTGTGCGCCTGTTCGGGGATCTTCACCTTTTCCAGGAAATACATCGCGGTTTCTTCCGCTTCGCGCTTGGGAACCTTGCGGACCCAGATCGGCGCCAGCGTCAGGTTTTCCAGGATCGTGAGATGCGGGAAGAGGTTGAAGTGCTGGAACACCATCCCGACCTCGGACCGGACCTTGTCGATGTTCTTCAGGTCGTTGGTCAGTTCCGTCCCGTCCACGACAATCTTGCCCTGCTGGTGTTCCTCCAACCGGTTGATGCAGCGGATGAGCGTCGACTTGCCGGAACCCGACGGGCCGCAGATCACGATACGTTCGCCCCGCTGGACGGTCATGTTGATGTCGCGCAGGACGTGGAACTGGCCGTACCACTTGTTCATCCCGGTGATCTGGATCGCGATCTCGTCCGAGACCTGCATTTT
>PNJK01000068.1 GCA_013821825.1 Rhodobacter sp. | reverse complement strand
GGCATCTCGATCATGTCGACCTGGTCCTTGATGTTGGTCCATTTGTGATTGCGCAGGGCGGCAACCTGGATCTCGTTGTCGAAGTGGCCGATGTTGCCGACGATGGCCATGTCCTTCATCTCGCGCAGATGCTCGATGCGGATCACGTCCTTGTTGCCGGTGGTGGTGATGAAGATGTCGGCGCTGGCGACTTCGTCTTCCAGAAGCGTCACCTCAAAGCCGTCCATCGCGGCTTGCAGGGCGCATATCGGGTCGACCTCGGTGACTTTCACCCGGGCGCCGGCCCCACGGAGCGAGGCGGCAGAGCCCTTGCCCACGTCGCCATAGCCGCAAACCACGGCGACCTTGCCGGCCATCATCGTGTCGGTCGCGCGGCGGATGCCGTCGACCAGCGATTCCTTGCATCCGTACTTGTTGTCGAACTTCGACTTCGTCACAGAGTCATTAACGTTGATCGCGGGGAAGGGAAGCTGGCCCTTCTTGTGCAGGTCGTAAAGCCGATGCACGCCGGTGGTGGTTTCTTCCGACACGCCCTTGATCGTGGCCTTGGTCTTGGTGAACCAGCCGGGGCTTTCCTTCATGCGCTTCCTGATCTGAAGCTTGATCACTTCTTCTTCTTCGGACTGCGGCACGGCGAGGATGTCTTCCCCCGCCTCGGCGCGGGCGCCCAGAAGGACATAAAGCGTCGCATCGCCGCCGTCGTCGAGGATCATGTTCGCGCCGACCCCGTCTTCATTGACGGGGAACATGAAGGAGCGGTCAAGGTAATCCCAATGTTCGGTTAGGGTCTGGCCCTTGACCGCGAAAACCGGCGTGCCGCCTGCCGCAATGGCGGCAGCGGCGTGGTCCTGCGTCGAGAAGATGTTGCACGAGGCCCAGCGCACATCGGCGCCAAGGGCGGTCAGCGTTTCGATGAGTACCGCGGTCTGGATCGTCATGTGCAGCGACCCGACGATGCGCGCACCTTTCAGAGGCTGGCTCAGGCCAAACTCCTCGCGGCAGGCCATCAGGCCGGGCATCTCGGTTTCGGCGATGGTCAGTTCCTTGCGGCCGAACTCGGCCAGCGCGATGTCCTTGACGATGTAATCCATACGGTCCTGCTTTGAGTGTTCTGCCTGCGCAGTGCCGCAAGCCGGTTTCGGTTGCGGCAGGCCATAGCAAATGCTTGCAGGCATGACAACGCGACAGAGGTACGCTTGCCAAGCGCCGTCAGGTGTGGAGAGTGCGGGGACAACACAAGGAAGTGAAATGCCTGATCTTCAACGCCACGATTGCGCCGTCGCTTTCTGCTGCGACCGGAAGTTCTTTCATTTCGCCTTGTTCATGATCCGGCAGATTGCGTTTCACAATCCGGTCCGCCGGTTTGATTTCGTCATCTCGACCGAGGACGATCTGCAGGTGCCGGACTGGGCGCTGCCGTTCGGCATTGTCCTGCATAGACCGGCTGCGCTGCCCGACGTGGCGAACCACCCAAATCTGGATGGAAAAGCAGCGTATCTGCATCGCTTCTTTCTGGCACGCGAGTTCCTCGGGCGGTACCGGCGCATCCTATATCTCGACTGCGACATGTTCGTCGAAGGGGGGGATCTCAACCGGCTGTTTGAAACAGACATGGGGTCACATCCGGTCGGAATGGTGCTTGATTCGCGCTATTTCCTGGTAGCTGAATTCCATGCGGCAGAGTTCAGGTTGGCGGGACTTCCTGCGATGCCTTATGCGAATGCCGGGCTGAAGCTGATCGATACACGGGCCTATTGCGAACAAGAGGTGGAACGGCGGTCCTTCGATGCCGTTAAGATCGCGCCTGAAGCGATCATTCTTGCGGACCAGTCGATGTTGAATCTCGCACTGAAAGGACAATTTGCCAAACTGGCGCCTTGCTGGAATTGGCAGCTTACAGACCGCCTGCCGCTGATAACGGCTCGATATCCGGTGTTCTTGCGACACTTCATCAGCGTGACGAAACCCGACAGGGATTCTTCCGGCAAGTTGGATCCCCGGTTCAATCTGGCCTATCGTGAGTTTCTGACCAATTTCATACCAGAGCTTCTGCCGACTCTTGCCCCGCCCTGCGATGTGACCCCGATCGGGCTGAAGGATCTGGCAAAGATGGCCCTGAAACACCTTGGGGCCAGCCGGCTGATCGCCGACTTTCTGGCCGACCACCCCGACCCCTACCGCGCGAATCTGTGAGGGGCTGATATGTCAGGACGGGCTTGGCAGCGGATGTTATCGGGGCGGAGGCTGGACCTTCTGGATCCAACGCCGATGGATATCGAGGTTGAGGATATCGCCCATGGCCTTGCCTTTGTCGCGCGCTGGAACGGGCAGACGATGGGCGACTGGCCCTATTCGGTGGCCGAGCATTCGCTGCTGGTGGAAGGGATCTTCGCCCGCGCCAACCCCGGCATCGCGCCGCGCTGGCGGCTGGCCGCCTTGCTGCATGACGCACCGGAATATGTGATCGGCGACATGATCAGCCCGGTGAAGGCGGCGGTCGGGCCGGGCTATGGCGCGTTGGACGAACGGCTGTCCATCGCGATCCATCTGCGCTTCGGCCTGCCTGCCGTGCTGCCCGCGCCGATCAAGAAGGCGATAAAGGCGGCCGACAAGATCAGCGCCTGGCTGGAAGCGGTGCGGATCGCGGGCTTTCGCGAGGCTGAGGCTGACAAGCTGTTCGGCAAACCCGTTCCCGAGGTGATCCGGGGCCTGGAGATCAGGCTACGTCCGCCCGCAGAGGTGCGGGCGGACTACGTGGCTTCGGTCGGACGGCTGCTTGCTGCCTGCGACTGAACGCGACAGCCCATCAGCGGCCCTGACTACGCAGCGTTTCGCCGGTCCGCAGGCCTTCGATGTCCTGAAACTCCCGCAGGCTGCGACGCTTGGTCTGGCGCTGCAGGTTCTCCTCGGGCAGATGGCCCAGCCGGGTTGCGATCAACAGGGCTTCGGCGAAGATATTCAACATGGCCTTTATCCTTTTTCCGTCGTGTGATCCACTTCTGCCATGAAACAGCGTATGCTACGATTCAGAAACTCTTCTCAACTGTTAGGCGACCTATCATATGGCAACCGACTGGCGCACCCTTCCTTCGCTTACTGCGCTGCGGGCTTTTGCTGCGACGGCCGAACTGCGGAACTTCTCGCAGGCGGCGCGGGCCTTGAACGTGACCCATGCAGCGGTGGCCCAACAAGTTCGAGCGCTGGAAGAGCACCTGGGCCGGTCTTTGGTGCAGCGCGAGGGGCGCGGGGTTAGCCTGACACTCGACGGCGAACAGCTGGCCGAGGCGCTTGGCGAAGGCTTTGCCGCTTTCCAGCGCGGGGTCGAGGCACTGCGTGCCGACGCGGTGGATCGCCCGGTGCGGGTAACGCTAACCCAGGCCTTTGCGGCGCACTGGTTGATGCCGCGCCTGAAAGATTTCTGGGCCAAGCATCCCGATATCGGCCTGTCATTGCTGCCGGATGCAAGGGTCGTGGACCTGCACCGCGAACGGATGGATCTGGGCATCCGCTATGGCAATGGCGACTGGCCGGGGGTCGAGGCAAGCTATCTTGCTTCCTCCCGACTGGTCGTAGCCGGGGCGCCGTCCCTGATTGGCGAAAGGACCGGGCTGACGCCCGAGGAGATGGCCGCGATGGAGTGGATCCTGTCGCGGAATTGGCCCGAGCAGGACAATTTCCTGCGAAACCTGGGGCTGAATCCGGCAGGATTAAGCGCCACGGATTTCCCCGGCGAGGAATTGGCGATCGCAGCGGCGCGGCAAGGATTGGGGCTGGTCGTCGAAAGCCTGGCGCTGATCGAGACCGATGTCGCCGAAGGCCGGTTGCGCGTGGTGCATGAAAGCCGCGAAAGGCTTCCGGCCTATTTCGTGCTGACATTACCCGGGCCGCAGCGGACCGAAGCCCGGGCATTTCTTAAATGGCTGCGATCACAAGCCTGAGGTCCCCATTCCGCAGGCCGCGTTCTGTCAGCCTTTGACCTCAGATCGCCATATCGTCAGGCTTCTTGCCCTTGGCCAGCGCCTCAGAGAACCAGCGCGGCTTGCGGCCACGGCCAGACCAGGTGTCGGCCCTGTTGGCCGGGTTGGCGTATTTTGCCACTGAGGGCGAGCGTTTGCGGGTGGCGGTGGCCCCCGTCAACTCTGCCAGCGAAAAGCCCAACGCTTTGGCTTTTTCTTCAAGCTCAGCAAGGGCTTCGCGTTTACGGCGGTCTTCGTATCCCGCGATGGCCTTCGCTACCTGAGATTGCAAGTCCTTCAACTCTTTCAATGAAAGAGCGTTGATGTCGATATTCAAAGTCATATCCCCCTCGGATTTGGACGCTTACTGGATAGGCGTTTAATACCGAGTTGGCAACAATTCCAAATCACTTGGGGCTTCGCTTCGCGAGGATTCGCTGGAGCGTGCGCCGGTGCATTGAGAGCCGGCGCGCGGTTTCCGAGACATTGCGTTCGCACATTTCATAGACGCGCTGAATATGTTCCCAGCGGACCCGGTCAGCGGACATCGGATTCTCCGGGGGCTGCGGCAGCGCCTCGCCCCGGGAAAGCAGCGCCTGGGTCACGTCATTGGCATCGGCCGGTTTCGACAGATAATCGATGGCACCGATCTTTACGGCCGCGACGGCGGTGGCAATTGCACCATAGCCAGTCAGGACAACGATCCGGCAATCGGGGCGCTTTTCGCGCAAGGCCTCGATGACGTCGAGGCCGTTGCCATCCTCAAGGCGAAGGTCGACGACGGCATATGCTGGGGGGTGTGCAATGGCCTTGGCCCGCCCTTCGGCGACGCTTTGTGCGGTGTCGGGCAGAAAGCCGCGCTTTTCCATCGCCTTGGCGAGGCGCTTCACAAACGGCTCGTCATCGTCGACCAGCAGCAACGTGCGGTCCGGTCCGAGATCTGCACCAAGATCTTCAGCCATGGGTCTTCCTTTCCTTCAAGGCGCAGGAGTCAGTTCGTGCCGGCGCTTGCCTGAAGGAAGCAGGCGACCGCGTCGGCCATCTGGTCAGACGTAGCCTCGCGCCGGAAAAAATCCACAAAGCCGATGCCGGGCAGCATGAGATAGGTGAAAGTGGAATGATCGACGAGATAGAATTCATCTTCGGCGGGCTGTCTCTTGTAGAAGGTCTTGTAGGTCTGCGAAGCGACCTTGATCTGTTCGGGCGACCCGGTAAGCGCAATCAGTTTTGGATGCAGGTTGGCGGCGTAATCGCCCATGATCTCCGGCGTGTCGCGGTCGGGGTCGATGGAGATGAAGACGGGGGTCACATCGAAGCCGCGTTCTTCCAGAATATCCACGGCCTCGGCATTTCGGGACATGTCGAAGGGGCAGACATCGGGGCAGAAGGTATAGCCGAAATAGACCAAAGCGGGTTTGGTCAGGACGTCGGCGTCGGTCACCGTCTGCCCGGCCGGATTGACCAGAGTAAAGGGTCCGCCAATATCGCCCCCGGCAATCTGTCCCTGACGGCATTGCGAAAAAGCGTCATCGAAACGACCCAGAAGGACATACCAGGCCGAGACCCCGAGCAGGGCCGCGACGGCTGCGGCGGCCAATCCGGCGTATAGTCTGGTCATGGCTTCACCCCGTCCTGTCGATCCCGTCGCATTGATCCCAGATGTGGGCTGCCTTAACAATGGCAAAGGCGGCACAGGGGGACCCGGTCACAGCATGGTTATGGCGGGCATAATCCCTCTGGAACGCGACTCGCGCAGCGACTTGGTGCGGCTGCGCACGCTGATCTTGCTGCGCTGGATGGCCATCGCAGGGCAATTGGCGGCAATCCTGGTGGCGGACCAGGTCTACGGGCTGCAATTGCCGCTGGGCCTTTCCTATCTGGCGGTTGGGGCGTCGGTTCTGGCCAACCTATTCTCGATCACACTGTTCCCGGAAAACAAGCGCTTGAACGAGGTCGAGGCGTTCTTCACCCTGCTCTTCGATCTGGCGCAACTGGCGTTTCTGATCTTTCTGACCGGCGGATTGACCAACCCTTTCGCGCTGCTGGTGCTGGCGCCGGTGACCATTTCCGCCAGCGCTTTGCGGCTGCGTTCGACGGTGATGCTGGGCGGGCTCGCCATTCTGCTGGTCTCGGTCGCGGTGTTCTGGCATCTGCCGCTGCGCTTTGCCGACGGGCAGCAGCTGGAGATCCCGCGGCTGTTCGAATTCGGGTTTTGGTTGTCGATCGTGATCGGCATCCTTTTCCTTGGGCTTTATTCGCATCGGGTGGCCACCGAAATCCGGTCAATGTCCGAAGCGCTGCTGGCGACGCAAATGGCACTGGCTCGTGAGCAGAAGCTGACCGATCTGGGCGGCGTGGTCGCGGCGGCGGCGCATGAGCTGGGCACGCCCTTGGCCACGATCAAGCTGGTAAGCTCCGAGTTGATGGAAGAGCTGAAGGACCAGCCCGAACTGCTGGAGGACGCCCGGTTGATCGGCGAACAGGCTGACCGTTGCCGCGACATCCTGCACGACATGGGGCGGGCGGGGAAGGACGATCTTCACCTGCGACAAGCCCCGTTGATCGCCGTTCTGCGCGAGGCGGCAGAGCCGCACATGACGCGCGGCAAGCGGGTGGAGTTCGGCTTTGCCCCCGTCGAGGGCAGTCCGGAGCGCCAGCCGACCATCCTGCGGCGGCCCGAGATCATTCACGGTTTGCGCAATCTGGTTCAGAACGCGGTGGACTTTGCCCGGGCAACGGTCTGGATCGAAGGGGAATGGACGGATCGCACCGTGACGGTGCGGATAATCGATGACGGCGATGGTTTTCCGCCCAACGTGATCGGCCGGATCGGGGACCCCTTCGTGCGATTCCGCCGCGACGAACCGCAGACCGGGCAGCGACCCGGCTATGAAGGGATGGGGCTTGGCCTTTTCATCGCGAAGACACTGCTGGAACGCTCGGGGGCGGACCTGACCTTCGCCAACGCGACCGATCCGTTTCTGGCGCCCGAAGACCGCCCTGAGCGCTCTGGCGCGGTGGTCGAAGTCGTCTGGTCGATGGCCGATCTTGCCGGGCCCGCCGGGGCCGCGCTGGGCGAGAACCGCCGAATCGAAAGCTAGGCCAGCCTCGGCCACAAAGCAGGCGGTAGCCTTAACTGTCAGTTAAGGACTTTCGCCATAGGCTTAAGGCTGTCTTAACAGCTGGTGGCCTGTCATGTCCGCAGATTGGATCGCAGCTTTTGGAATGGTGCTTAGCGCCGCCTTTGTGGTGGTGGCCAGTCTTGCCTTGCTGACCGCGTGGCAGTCCCGGCGACCAGAGGCGCGGGTCAGTCTGTTCACGGCGGACCAGTTGGCGACAGTGTTCCTGTTCGACGGCGACCGGCTGCTTGATGCAACGCCGACCGCCCGGTCGCTTTTGCCCGAGGGAGAGGATGGCCGCGCCTGGACCGGGCTTCTGGCGCGTCTGGGGCCGATGTTTCCCGGGCTGGGGCAGATGCTGGAAGGGTTGCCGGTTGCCGGGCAGATGATGATCGCCTCGGATCCCAGCGTGGTGCCGCCGATGATCCTGCAGGGCGAACATCTGACGGGGCTGACCCGGCTGACCATGATCGACAGCTCGGTGGAACAGCGGCAAGGTGTCGCTGACAGTGCCGCGATGACGGCGCTGCAACACGAGGTTCTGGCGCAACGCGCGGTGCTGGCGCGGGCACCGGTGCTGATGTGGCGCGAGGCCGAGGGCGGCAGGGTGATCTGGGCGAACCACGCCTACCTGATCCGAGCGACCGAACTTCTGCCTGTCGGGGAAGATCTGTCCTGGCCACTGCCGAAGCTGTTCGAAGGGCCGGATGGTTCGGCTGGCCGGTTGACCCGGATCAAGCTGCAAATGCAGGGCGGGGCCGAATGGTTCGATCTGGTCCGCGTGCCGATGGGCGACGAGGTGCTGTGCTATGCGCTGGCCGCCAATTCTGCCGTGCAGGCCGAAAGCGCCCTGCGCGAGTTCATGCAGACCCTGACCAAGACGTTTGCAGACCTGCCGACCGGCCTTGCCATCTTTGACCGGGCGCGGGTGTTGCAGTTGTTCAACCCGGCGCTGGTTGATCTTACCTCACTGTCGCCGGATTTCCTGATCTCGCGGCCGACGCTGAGTTCGGTGCTGGACGCGATGCGGGCCAAGGCGATGATCCCGGAGCCGAAGGACTACCGCAGCTGGCGCAAGCAATTGACCAAGCTGGAGGAAGAGGCCTCGATGGGCCTGTTCGAGGAGACCTGGAGCCTGCCGGGCGGTCAGACCTACAGGGTGATCGGGAGGCCGCATCCGAACGGGGCGTTGGCCTTCCTGTTCGAGGATATCTCCTCCGAGATAACCCGGACGCGGCGCTATCGGGCGGACCTGGAGCTTGGGCAGTCGGTGATCGACGCGGTCGAAGAAGCGGTGGCCGTCTTTTCGCAGGGCGGCCAGCTGGTGATGTCGAACCTGGCCTATGCGAACCTGTGGAACCATGACCCGGCGGTTCTGCTGTCGGACGCAAGCATAGGCACGCTTTGCGCCTGGTGGCGGGACCATTCGGCGCCAAGCCTGCTGTGGGACGACGCGACCGATTTCGTCAGCTCTCTGGGCGACCGGACGCCCTGGGACGGAGAAGTGAGGCTTCTGGACGGGCGGCTGCTTGTGTGCCGGTTCAGCCCGCTTGCCGGCGGGGCCACGCTGATCACCTTCCGTGCCCGGACCATGGCCGAAGCGACGGGGCCGGTGCTGGAGCCGCTTGGCTCGCGGTTGCGGATGGCCTGACGGGTTCGGGGCGAAGGATGCGGCTTGCGGTGGCGCTGGCCGCAGATAGACTCGACCAGATGAGCGATAGCCCTGCCGATCCGAGCGCCCTGACGCTTGCCTTGCCGACCGAAGCCGATACCGCCGCGCTGGGCGTCCGGTTGGCGGCCTTAGCGCGGGCGGGGGACTGCTTCCTGCTTGAAGGGCCGATCGGGGCGGGAAAAAGCCACCTTGCCCGCGCCTTCATCCGCGCCAGGCTGGGGCGCGAGGAAGAGGTGCCCTCGCCGACATTCACCCTGGTGCAGGTCTATGAGGCTGACGGTGCAGAGATCTGGCACGCCGATCTTTACCGCCTGACCCATCCGGACGAGGTTTGGGAACTGGGTCTGGACGATGCGTTTTCCAAGGCGATCTGTCTGGTGGAATGGCCGGCCCGGCTGGGCGGGCATCTGCCGCAAGGCGCGATGCGCCTGCGGCTGGAGGTGGAAGGCGACGGGCGGCGCGCTGTGATCACGGGTGGACGCTTGGCGTTGCAGGTCGGGCTGCGAAAGGCGTTTGCGCATGGCTGACCGGGCAGCAGCGGCGGGACGTTTCCTTGCGCAAGCCGGTTGGGGCGGGGCTGTGCGGCGGCATCTGGCGGGCGATGCTTCGGACCGGAGATACGAACGGCTGCGGGCCGGAGCAGCGACAGCGGTCCTGATGGACAATCCTCCGGGCGGAGCGGATGATCCGGCGGCCTTTGTCGCGATGGCGCGGCACCTGCGCAGTCTGGGCCTGTCGGCGCCGGAGATCCGGGTCGCCGATACCAGAGCCGGATTCCTGCTGTTGGAAGATCTGGGCGACGATCTTTACGCGCGGCTTCTGGAGGCCGACCAATCGCGGGAGGCAGAGCTTTACGCAGTGGCGGTCGATGTGCTGGTCCATGTGCAGTCGGGCGCGGCTCCGGCCGGGTTGCCCAACCTCACTGCCGCCGATTGGGCGCAAGCGGCGGGCTTTGCGCTGGAGTGGTATGCCTTCGCGGCGACGGGCAAGAGGCCCGACCCGGGCGCGTTCCTCGCAGCGCTGAAGGCGGCACTTGTCGCCCATGCCGACGGTCCGCGCGTGCTTATCCTGCGGGATTACCATGCCGAAAACCTGCTTTGGCTGCCGGGCCGCGCCGGTCTGGCGCGGGTGGGGCTTCTGGACTTTCAACTCGGGCAGATGGGGCAGCCCGGATATGACCTTGTCTCCCTCTTGCAGGATGCGCGCCGCGACGTGGCCCCAACCACCGAAACCGCGATGATCTCGCGCTTTGCCGCCGCAACCGGTGCCGCGACCGAGACCTTTGCCGCGCAATATGCCGTGCTGGGCGCGCAGCGGGCGCTGCGGATTCTGGGGATTTTCGCGCGGTTGCGTCTGATGGCGGGTAAGCCCGGTTACGTGCGGCTGATCCCAAGGGTCTGGGGACTGCTGCAGCGCAACCTTGCCCATCCCGCGCTGGCCGACCTGCGCGGGCTGTGCGAAACCCTGCTGCCAGCGCCAACTGTGGACATCCTGAGCCGGATCGAGAGCCAATGCCCGACTACCCCTTCCCGCTGATGATCTTTGCCGCCGGTTTCGGGACCCGGATGGGTGCGCTGACGGCAGACCGGCCAAAGCCGCTGATCCCGGTAGCCGGGCGGGCGCTGATCGACCATGCGACGGATGCCGCGAAGGCGGCAGGGGCGCGGCGGGTGGTGGTGAACGTGCATTACCTTGCTGATCAGATCGAGGCGCATCTGGCAGGCCAGGGCGTTCTGATCAGCGACGAGCGGGAGGCCATTCTGGAAACCGGCGGTGGCTTGCGGGCGGCATTGCCGTTGCTGGGTCCGGGGCCGGTGGCAATTCTGAACAGTGATGGCATCTGGACCGGGGCGAACCCGCTCCGGCAACTGCTGGACGCCTGGGACGGCGACCGGATGGAGGCGTTGCTGCTGCTTTTGCCAGTCGGAGAAACCCTTGGCCACAGATGGAAGGGCGATTTCCGGCTGGATAGCACAGGCCGGATCTCGCGCGGGGCGGGGGGCGAGGATCACGTCTATATCGGCGCCCAGATCATCAGGCCTGACCGCCTGGCGGGGGTGGCCGAGGCGGTGTTCTCGCTTAACAAGCCGTGGAACGAGATGATTGCTGCCGGCACCGCCTATGGGGTCGTGCATCGTGGTGGCTGGTGCGATGTGGGCAGCCCGGAAGGGATTGTAGAGGCAGAGCGCCTGCTTCACTCTGCCCCGCATGGCTGATCAATCCCCCAACCTTTTCGCCCTGCCGCCGGGTGTAGATTTCCCGGCTGAACTGGTCATCGGCCTTCTGGACCGGATGGCGGGAGAGCCGCCCGAGGCGATGGCGCGGGTCACGCTGATCCTGAACACCCAGCGGATGCGGCGGCGGGTGACAGAGTGTCTGCAAGTCGGTGGCGCGCGGTTCTTGCCGCAGCTGATGCTGGTGACAGAGGTCGCCGCGCTGGGCGTTGCCGCCTTGCCCGCGCCGGTCCCGCCGTTGCGGCGGCGGCTGGAACTGTCGGTGCTGCTGGACGGGCTGTTGCAGACCGGGACCACGGATTTCCCACGCTCGGCGCTTTATGATCTGGCGGACAGTCTGGCCACCCTGATGGACGAGATGCAGGGTGAGGGTGTTCCGGCCTCGCGGGTGGCCGGCCTCGACGTGGCGAACCACTCGGCGCACTGGGCACGAACGCAGGCGTTTCTCGGCATCGTTTCGCAAGCGCTGGAGGGCGATGCCCCGGACGCCGAGGCGGGCTTGCGGCAGGCAGTGCAGGGCTTGGCAGAAGGCTGGCTGGCCCTTCCACCCCTGCATCCGGTGATCGTGGCGGGCTCGACCGGATCGCGCGGGACGACGGCCCTGCTGATGCAGGCGGTGGCGCGGTTGCCGCTCGGGGCAGTGGTGCTGCCGGGGTTCGATTTTGATCTGCCGGTGCCGGTCTGGGACAGCATGGACGATGCGCTGACCGCCGAGGACCATCCGCAATACCGCTTTCGCAAGCTGATGGACGGGCTGGGGATTGGCCCTGACGCCGTGCGGCGCTGGACCGATGCCAAGGCGCCGGCACCGGGGCGCAACCGGCTGATCTCGCTTTCGCTGCGGCCTGCGCCGATTACCGATCAATGGCTGGCCGAGGGGCCAGGCCTGCCGGACCTGTTGCCAGCAACCGAAGGCCTGACCCTGATCGAAGCGCCGGGCGAAAGGGCCGAGGCTTTGGCCATCGCTTTGATCCTGCGCCAGACGGCAGAGACGGGGCAGCGGGCGGCACTGGTCACGCCGGACCGCAACTTGACGCGGCGGGTGACGGCGGCCCTGGACCGCTGGGGGATCAGGCCGGACGATTCCGCCGGGCGGCCCCTGGCGCTGTCGGCTCCGGGGCGACTCTTGCGGCAGGTGGCGGGGCTGTTCGGGCAAAGGTTGACGGTGGATGCGGCGCTGGCGCTTCTGAAGCATCCGCTGGTGTTTACAGGAAAAGGCAGGGATCAGGGGCGTGGGCAACACCTGATCCTGACACGGGAATATGAGCTTTACGTCCGCCGCAACGGCCCGGCCTTTCCGACGGCGGAAAGTCTGGCGGCGTGGGCCGCAGCCGCGGGTCTTGCGGGGGCAGAGGCTTGGGCAGAGATGCTGGGAAGTGTCATGTGCGGGCATGAGACGGTGGGCCCGATGCCGCTTGCGGGCTTTGTGGCCCGGCATCTGGCGGTGACGCGGCAACTGGCCCGCGGCTTTGCCGAGGCGGGCGATGGCGCGCTGTGGGAAAGAGAGGCGGGCGAAAAGGCACTGGAGGCGGTGACGGAACTGGAGCGCGAGGCGGGGGTGGCGGGGATCCTGAGTCCCGGCGCCTATGCCAACTTGTTCAGGGGCGTGTTGCAGCGCCACGAAGTGCGCGAAACGGAAACCGTGCATCCGGGCATCATGATCTGGGGCACGCTGGAGGCGCGGGTGCAGGGCGCGGACCTTGTCATCCTGGGCGGGCTGAACGACGGCACCTGGCCCGCGCAACCGCCACCCGACCCCTGGCTGAACCGGGCGATGCGCAAGGAGGCGGGGCTTCTGTTGCCAGAACGCAAGATCGGTCTGTCGGCGCATGACTATCAGCAGGCGGCGGCGGCGCGGCAGGTGGTGCTGTCCCGCGCGGAGCGGGGGGCCGAGGCTGAAACAGTGCCGTCGCGGTGGGTGAACCGGCTGGTGAACCTGATGGCCGGGCTGCCGGAACGGCAGGGGCCGGACGCAGTGGCCGCGATGCGGGCGCGCGGACAGGTCTGGCTTGACCGGGCGGTGGCGTTTGACTCTCCCTCAGGAGAGGTGGTGCCGGCCAAGCGCCCTTCGCCCCGGCCGCCCGTCGAAGTGCGGCCAAAGCGGCTGTCGGTGACCGAGATCAAGACGTTGATCCGCGACCCTTACGCAATCTACGCGCGCCATATCCTGCGCCTGCGCCCACTCGATCCCCTGCGGCCCGAGGCCGACCCACGGCTGCGCGGGGTGGTGCTGCACGAGATCCTGGAGACTTTCGTGCGCGACGGGGCAAGCTCGTGCGATGATCTGCTGCGGATTGCGGATGGTGTGCTGGAAAAGCGGGTGGCATGGCCCCTTGCCCGGGCGATCTGGCGGGCACGGATCGAGAAGGCGGCGGGGGCGTTTCTGGACTTCTCGGCTTCGACCGGGGGGGCGCCGGTCTTGCTGGAGGAAAAGGGCGCGGTCACCTTGCCGGGGCTGGACTTCACGCTTACGGGCAAGCCGGACCGGATCGACCGGCTGGCGGACGGGCGGCTTCTGGTGATCGACTACAAGACGGGCAACCCGCCCTCGGCTGACGAACAGAAGCATTTCGACAAGCAACTCCTTCTCGCGGCGGCGATGGCCGAACGCGGTGCCTTTCCGGGGCTGGACCCCGCCGAAGTGGCGCGGATCGTCTTTGCCGGCGTCAAGGCGGCGTTCAAGAGGGTCGAGATTGAACTGCAACCGGGCGAAGTGGATGCCGTGTGGGAGGAGTTCGGCAAGCTGGTGGTCAGCTACGCCCGGCCGGAACAGGGCTATACCGCGCGGCGGGCGATGCAGACGGTGAAGGATTTGTCCGACTATGACCACCTGTCGCGCTTTGGCGAATGGGACATGACGGCGGCGGCGGTGGCGGAGGATCTGGAATGACGGTCACCGCCGCAGGCCTTGCGCAGACGGCGGCGGCCAATCCCCGCCACAACACCTGGCTCTTCGCCAATGCCGGATCGGGCAAGACGCGGGTCCTGACCGACCGGGTGGCGCGGCTCTTGCTGAACGGGGTGGAACCGCAGCACATCCTGTGCCTGACCTATACCAAGGCCGCAGCGTCCGAGATGCAGAACCGGCTGTTCAAGCGGCTGGGGGCCTGGGCGATGAAGCCCGACACCGACCTGCGGCAGGACCTGCTGGAACTGGGCGAGGACGAGATGGCCGCGCCCCGGCTGGCGAGGGCGCGGCAGCTTTTTGCCCGCGCGATCGAAAGCCCTGGCGGGCTGCGCATCCAGACGATCCACAGCTTTTGCGCCAGCCTGCTGCGCCGGTTCCCGCTGGAGGCCGGGGTGCCGCCAGGCTTCACCGAAATGGACGACCGCGCCGCCAAGCTGATGCGGGCAGAGATCGTGGAGGAGATGGCGGATACGCTGGCCCCCGACGCAGTGCGACGCCTGACCGAGGTGCACGGCGGCGAGGATTTCACCAAGTTCGTTGAGCAGATCGCCCGGCATCGCGGGTCGTTTTCGCCGCCGTTGGGCGAGGCAGAGGTCTGGCGGCTGTTCGGGTTGGCGCCAGACGTCGGGATGACGGGCGTGCTGGCCAACGTGTTCCTGGGAGCAGAGGCGCACTGGATGCCCGAGGTGGTCGGGATACTGGGCCGCGGATTGGTCACGGACGTGAAGGCGGCGCAAAAGCTGCGCGGTATCAACTTTGCTGCACCGGGTCAGGCCGATCTGGAGGCTTTGGAAGGGGTGCTGCTGTTTGGGATCACGAAGGACCCCGACAAGAGCCATACAGCCAAGATCGGCGATTTTCCCACTAAGGAGACGCGCGCCAATCTTGGCGCACTCATTGACCCGTTGAACGATCTGATGGCCCGCGTGGAAACGGCGCGGCGGCAGCGGGTGGCGCTTGCCACCGCCGAAAAGACCCTTGCCCTGCACCAGTTCGCGGGGGTGTTCCTGCCGGAGTATGCGACACGCAAGGCCGCGCGGGGGTTGCTGGACTTTGACGACCTTATCGCCCGCGCGCGGGCGCTGTTGACCGATCGGGCCTTGGCGGCCTGGGTGCTGTTCCGGCTGGATGGTGGCATCGACCATATTCTCGTGGACGAGGCGCAGGATACCAGCCCGGATCAGTGGGAGCTGATCGAAAGCCTTGCTGCCGAGTTGACAGCCGGTGAGGGGGCCAGCAACCGGCCCCGGACCCTGTTTGTCGTTGGTGACAAGAAACAGTCGATCTATTCCTTTCAGGGCGCGGACGTGGCGGCGTTCGACCGCAAGCGCGACTTTTTCCGCAACCGGCTTGCGGGCGGGCCGGGGCTGGCAGAACGCTTGCTGGCCCATTCCTTCCGGTCCTCGACGGCGATCCTGACTGTGGTGGACCAGACCTTTACGGGCGGGGCCAGCGAGGCCGTCGGCGCCGATACCAGCCATATCGCCTTCAACGCGGACCTCGCCGGGCGGGTGGATGTCTGGCCGGTGGTGGAAAGTGCCGCCAAGCTGGAGCAGGGGCCGTGGTACGAACCTTTGGACCTGCCAAGCCCCGAGGATGCCGAAGTGCGTCTGGCGCGCGCCATTGCCGAACGGATCAGGGAGACGGTTACCGGCGGCGAACAGATCCCGCAGGTGCCCCGGAACGGCGGTCCGGTTGCGCGCCCGGTGCGGTATGGTGATTTCCTGATCCTGGTGCAGCGCCGTTCGCCGCTTTTCCACGAGATCATCCGGGCCTGCAAGGCGCTGGAGTTGCCCATCGCGGGGGCCGACCGGCTGAAGCTGGGCGGCGAGATGGCGGTCAAGGACCTGTCAGCGCTGCTCGCGTTCCTCGATACGCCAGAGGATGACCTGTCGCTGGCGGCGGTGCTCCGCTCGCCCCTGTGCGGCTGGTCCGAGCGGGATCTCTTCCAGTTGGCGCAAGGCAGGCGCGGCTATCTGTGGGAGGCGTTGCGTGATCATTCCGGCCATGCCGAAACGCAGGCGTTTCTGGACGACCTTCGGGGCCAGGCCGATTTCCTGCGGCCCTATGACCTGATCGAGCGGGTACTGCACCGGCACGCGGGGCGGCGGAAACTTCTGGCGCGGCTGGGGCCGGAGGCCGAGGACGGGATAGACGAGCTGCTTAGTCAGGCGCTGGCCTATGAGGGCTCGGAAGTGCCAAGCCTGACCGGGTTCATGGTCTGGATGCAGACCGATGATGTCGAGGTAAAGCGGCAACTGGACGGCGAAGGTGAGCGTATCCGGGTGATGACAGTGCATGGCGCCAAGGGGCTGGAGGCGGAGATCGTCATTCTGCCGGACACCGGCGACCGGCCGCAGCAGGACCGGGACGAGCTTTACCGCCTGCCGGGGGGCGAGGCGGTCTGGAAGGTCAGGAAAGAGGAAAGCCCGGCGCTGATTTCGGCAGAGCGTGCTGCAAGGCAGGCCCGCGAAGCAGCGGAACGGCTGCGGCTGCTGTATGTGGCGATGACGCGGGCACGGTGCTGGCTGATCGCGGTGGCCAAGGGCGAGGTGAAGCAGGCGGATGCCTGGTACAACCTGATCCGCGCCGGGGTGGAAAGCGCCGGGGCTGAACGGCTGGAGGGTGGCGTGTTGCGCCACAGTTGGGGCGACTGGCCGTTGCCGGTGCAGACGACTTCGCGGGAGGTGCGGGCGGTGGCCCTGCCCGATTGGTCATCGCGACCGGCGCCCGAAGTGCTGCGCGAACCGAAGGTGCTGTCGCCGTCAGATCTTGGCGGGGCAAAGGCCCTGCCGGGCGAACCCCTGTTCGCAGAGGAAGAGGCCAAGGCGCGGGGCGTCGCGCTGCATCTCTTGCTGGAACGATTGCCGCCGGTTGACCGGGCCGAATGGGCGGCAGAGGCGGCGACGTTGATCCCCGATGCGGCGCTTGCAGCCGGCTTGCTTGCCGAGGCGCGGGCGGTGCTGGACGATCCGGCCCTTGCGCTCCTGTTCGGGCCGGAAACCCTGGCCGAGGTTGCGGTGACCGGTCCCTGGCAGGGGCGGCAGCTGATGGGCACGATCGACCGGCTGCTGATCGGGCCGGACCGGGTTCTGATCGTCGATTACAAATCGAACGCCGTGATCCCGCCCGGCCCGGCGCAGGTGCCGGAGGGCATTCTGCGCCAGCTGGGCGCCTATGTGCATCTGGTGGCGCAGATCTACCCGGAACGGCGGGTGGAAACGGCGGTGCTCTGGACGAAGGGCCCGGTCCTGATGCCAGTTGATCCCGAGATCGTGAGGTTGGCCCTTGCCCGCGCCACGATCCCTTGAGGTTCGGACCCTTGACGTTCCGGGGCGGGCTTCTTAGCTTCACTGCCTGATCATTCCTTTAGGAGTTAGGACCATGGGCGCTGCCACCGTCGCCGTCTCGGACGCCACTTTCGACGCCGAGGTTCGCAAATCGCCGATTCCGGTGGTTGTCGATTTCTGGGCGGAATGGTGCGGCCCGTGCCGCCAGATCGGTCCGGCGCTGGAAGAGCTTGCCACGCAATACGCGGGCAAGGTCAAGATCGTGAAGGTCAACGTCGACG
>PNJK01000067.1 GCA_013821825.1 Rhodobacter sp. | reverse complement strand
AGCGCAAGGCCGAATGGCCGTCTTGGCGACCGACGAACGACATGATCCGCCGGAATCCCGAACGCTATGCGCAATTCGCCGGTGGAGTTCCGGGCGGCCCCAGAAACCCTCTGGGTGCTCGGGCGCTGTATCTCTACAAGGACGGCATCGACACCTACTACCGCATCCACGGCACGACCGAGCCTTGGTCCATTGGCAAGTCGGTCTCGAACGGTTGCATAAGGATGCTGAACGAGCATGTGATCCAACTCTACGAGCAGGTGCCCGTCGGAACGCCGGTGACAGTCCTGTGACGTTCCGCCAGCGAAATTGCCTGCTTCTCGGGGGTAGCGTCTCCGTTTTCGATGGATTATGTGCTCAGTCCTGGAACCGGCTGACCGGGCGCGGGCTGTCCTTTGTCGATATCCCGCAGGCGCCGCCCTTCCGTCGACTTGAGCCAGCCGGGCAGACCTCCACGGCAACCGTTGCGCCTGTCGGTCTCGATGCGCCGTTCCCTCATGCCGGGGCGCGCAGGGCGCGCAAGGAAACCATGCTGACTGACGACCCCTCCGCCTATCGACATGTGAAGCACGCGCTTCCGATCTTTGGGGCGGCATCCAAGCTCGCCGCCCGTGCATCGGTTGCCGCAGCACGCGAGGGCAAGCCGCAGGAGCAGCGCCGCCACTTCATGCGGACGCCACTGGTCGCCGATGAATCCGCGGTGCGGCGTGTCGCGGCGGACCTTGATCTGGAGGTCGAGCGGCATTCAATCGACATGGCTTTCGCAGGGGTTCAGGCCGAACTCGACCGAAGGCGCACCGGCAGATCTCTTCGGCTTCATCGGCACCGCCGATCTGCTGATCGAACGGACCGTGCTGAGCCTTGCCGTGCCCCGCTCCCTGCTCCGACGGATTGCGGAAGAGGAGAAGCCCCAGCCGCTTCCGGTCTGCTGACGCGATGAACACACCGACGCACATGTTGATCGGAGCTGCCGTCTTTGCGCGTCCCATCGTGCCCGCAACTCTCGTGGCGGCCCTGCTGGGCGGATTGGCCCCCGATCTGCCGATGTTTGCCCTGGTGCTGTGGTCGACCGGTCTGGCTGGAGTTCCAGAGCACGACGTCTTCAGCAGGCTCTACTTCTTGGACTCATGGCAGGCGGTCTTTGCCGTTGATCACAGCTTTTTTGTCTGGGGTCTGCTCCTTGCCCTCGGACACTGGCGCGGTCACCTTGTCCTCACGGCCTTTGCGGGATCCGGCTTTCTGCATGCAGCCATCGACTTCCTCACCCATCGTGACGATGCCCGCCGCCAACTCTGGCCGGTGTCGGATTGGGTTTTCCGCAGTCCGGTCAGCTACTGGGATCCGAACTACTACGGCACCATCATCAGTGTGGTTGAACTTGGTCTGGTCCTGCTCGCCGCTGCTTTTCTCTGCCGGCTGCATCGAAAACTCTGGCAGCGGGCCTTGATCGTCCTTCTGGCCGCAATTCTTGTCGTTCCCGTGATTGTCACGGGCGGCTTTCACGGACTGCACGGCATGGGATGATAGCGGTCAGGATACCTGCGATTGCTTCCGAAAACACCTGACGGACCTCCCCAGCGACCCGCTTTGGATTCCCGTTCGCAATGGCTTGCATCGAGGCCTCGGGATCAATGACGCTCACCTCAACCCCTCCCGGAATTTCGCTGATGAGCCTGTTGCAAGGCAGCATGGCACCAACTCTTGGTTCCAGATGGATAGCCGCCGCTTCCAGCATGGCAAGGCGCGCATCGGTCACGGGCCTGTCCAGCCGCCGCAGATGGCCGGGGCTGAAAGATCGATGCCTCGCGCCATTTCGGCAGCAACAATTCCCATGCCGATCGGGTGCTGCGACTGGCTTTCGATCGAGGCCGCCAAACGCAAGGCGGTTGTCTCATCGCCACCTTCCATCAGGGCGAGATCACTGACCCCGAACCCGCCTTCGGTCAAGCTGCCCGTCCTGTCGAAGACAACTGCGTTCAGGTCGTGTGCCCGCTGGAAGGCTGCCCGGTCGCGGATCAAAACGCCGTTCCCGGCCGACAAGGAAGTCGCGACGGCCACGACAAGCGGCAAGGCGAGGCCAAGGGGATCTGGGCAGGCGATGACCATCTTGTCACCATCCGCTCAATCGCGAAGGCTGCGCTTTCTCCCGCCGCAAGACCAGTGGCCCAAGGGCATGACCGGCACGGAGGCCCGAAACCCGCCAGCGCCGGACCGGGATTCGCTCTTGTCCGAACTCAGGGCCGATGCCAGGTTTCTGTCAGTGTGATGGTCGTGTCCATGATCAGCGGTCATGGCAGTTTTCCCTGACCAATGCGGCCAGACGGTCGCCGTTTGGCAGGGCCGGGCGGCAGGATGGCGGGAAGCGCGTTACAGCCCGCGGGCCGCGAGCCAGGCCTTCAGCTGGGCGATCTCGGCCTCTTGCGCCGCGATCACCTCTTCCGAGAGCTTTCGGATTTCGGGATCAGTGCCATATTCCAGCTGGACCCGCGCCATGGCGACCGCGGCTTCGTGGTGCGGGATCATTCCCCGCACGAAATCGACGTCGGCGTCACCGGAGTAGGGCACCATCATGTTCGCCATCATCTGGTCCATCGCCGCGGCATAGGCCTTGACGGCCGGGTTGTCGGCCAGCTCGGGCGGGATCATGGCGGCAGAGCTCATCATGCCCATGTCGCCCATCCCGCCCATGGCCATGCCACCCATACCCATCCCACCCATGTCCGACTGGCCCATGCCCTGCATGGTCTGCTGGGCAAAGGCGATCCCGCCAACAACGGCAACAGCGGCGATCGACAACGCAAGAGCGCGTTTCTTCATTTGGTTTTTCCTTCGCTGATTATGTCTTGTCAGGCAGGCGCGTAGCCGACCTCGGTCAAGGCAGCGACCAACCGGTCGCGGGACGCCGCGGACTTCACGTCGACCTGATGCGTGCTCGGGTCGGCTTTCACTTCGGCGGACGGATCGACCGACTGGATCGCCTTGGTCACGCTGCGTGCGCAGCCGCCGCAGGTCATGTTCTCGATGTGGAACTGCATGAGTATCTCCTTTGGACTATAGTCTCATGCTTGCCGATATGGGGCTTCCCACCGTTGTAAGGTCAAGGGGACAAGGCCGTGATTCGAAGAGTCGAAATCGGGGCTTGACCTTACCATCATGGGAAGACCTATTGCCCATAGCGGCAGCATCCGCCGAAGGAACCCAGAAATGAACATTCAAGCGAACCGAATTGCCGACCCGGACGCCGACAAGATGATGATCGACATTGAAGGCATGACCTGTGCGTCTTGTGTCGGTCGCGTCGAGCGCGCCTTGCAGGCAGTTCCGGGGGTTCGGACTGCGGCCGTGAACCTTGCTACCGAGCGGGCGGAAGTCAGGGGCCCGGCCCTTGACCGCTCGGCCCTGGTCAAGGCGATCGAGGATGCAGGCTATGATGTTCCGACACGTCCCGTAGACCTGATCGTCGAGGGCATGACCTGCGCGTCCTGCGTCTCCCGGGTGGAGCGGGCCTTGAAGGCGGTGCCTGGTGTGACCGCAGCCAATGTCAATCTGGCGACCGAGCGCGCCACGGTGACCGGGACGGCCGGTCCCGCCGCGTTGATCGCGGCGATTGCCGATGCAGGCTATGACGCGCGCGTGGCGGCCACGGCCACAGCCCTTTCCGATGAGACAGCGGCCAAGAAAGCGGCCGAGGAGGCCGTGCTGCGGCGCGATGTCCTGCTGGCCGCCGCGCTGACGCTGCCGGTTATCGTGCTGGAGATGGGGCGCCACTTTGTCATGTGGATCCACATGGCGATCGTGAACACGGTCGGGCTTCAGGGCGGCTGGTATATCCAGTTCGCGCTGGCCACTGTGGTTCTTTTCGGGCCGGGTCTGCGCTTTTTCCGCAAGGGCTTTCCCGCGCTCGCGCGCCTTGCGCCGGACATGAACAGTCTGGTCGCGGTCGGCACCGCGGCCGCCTATGGCTATTCGCTGGTGGCGACCTTTGCCGCCGGCCTGCTGCCGCCGGGCACGCAGAACGTCTATTACGAAGCGGCGGCGGTCATTGTCACGCTGATCCTTCTGGGTCGCCTGCTTGAGGTGCGGGCCAAGGGGCGCACGTCCGAGGCGATCAAGCGGCTGGTTGGGCTTCAGGCCAAGACCGCCCGTGTCATCCGCAATGGCAGCACGGTCGAGGTGCCGGTGGCCGAGGTCGTTCCCGGTGACGTGGTCGAGGTCCGCCCCGGCGAACGCGTGCCGGTCGATGGCGAGGTTGTCGACGGTACAAGCTGGGTCGACGAGAGCATGATCTCGGGCGAGCCGTTGCCGGTGGAAAAGACGGCAGGCAGCGCCGTGACCGGCGGCACCGTCAACCAGACCGGAGCGTTCAGTTTCCGGGCGACAGCGGTTGGCGAGGCCACGATGCTCGCGCAGATCATCCGCATGGTCGAGGCGGCGCAGGGCGGAAAACTCCCGATCCAGGCGCTGGTCGACAAGGTGACGATGTGGTTCGTCCCCGTGGTGATGGTGCTTGCGGCGCTGACTTTCGGCGTCTGGCTGGTCTTCGGACCCGACCCAGCCCTGACCTTCGGCCTGGTCAACGCCGTTGCCGTCCTGATCATCGCCTGTCCCTGCGCCATGGGGCTGGCCACGCCGACCTCGATCATGGTCGGCACCGGGCGCGGGGCCGAAATGGGCGTGCTGTTCCGCAAGGGCGAGGCGCTGCAGAGCCTGCAGGGCGTCAAGGTGGTGGGGTTCGACAAGACCGGCACGCTGACCGAAGGCAAGCCGAAGCTGACCGACCTTGTGCTGGCTGAGGGCTTTGACCGCGCCGCCGTCCTGGCCACCGTCGCGGCGGTCGAGGCAAAGTCGGAACACCCCATCGCCCGCGCCATCGTCGCGGCTGCGACCGACGAAGGGCTGACCCTGCCCGCGGTCACTGCATTCGACTCGGTCACCGGCTTTGGTGTCGTGGCCGAGGCGGGCGGGCGACGGGTCGAGGTCGGAGCCGACCGCTACATGATCCGGCTCGGCCATGACGTCGCGCCCTTTGCCGAGACCGCCGCGCGGCTGGGAGATGAAGGCAAGTCGCCGCTCTATGCCGCCATCGACGGCAAGCTGGCGGCAATCCTCGCCGTCGCCGACCCGATCAAGGAAACGACGCCGCAGGCGATCCGCGCCCTGCACGCGCTTGGCCTGAAGGTCGCGATGATCACCGGCGACAATGCCCGCACCGCGAACGCCATCGCCCGCCAGCTTGGCATCGACGAAGTGGTGGCCGAGGTGCTGCCCGACGGCAAGGTCGAGGCGGTGAAACGCCTGAAGGCCCTGGGCCAGCTCGCCTATGTCGGCGACGGGATCAATGACGCTCCCGCCCTGGCCGAGGCGGATGTGGGTCTGGCCGTCGGCACCGGCACCGACATCGCCATCGAGGCGGCCGACGTGGTGCTGATGTCGGGCCGGCTGACCGCCGTCTCCGATGCCATCGCATTGTCCAAGGCCACGATGCGCAACATCCGCCAGAACCTGTTCTGGGCCTTCATCTACAACGCCCTCTTGATCCCGGTCGCCGCGGGCGTGCTCTGGCCGGCCTTCGGCATCCTTCTGTCGCCGATCATCGCCGCCGGCGCGATGGCGCTGTCTTCGGTCTTCGTCCTCGGCAATGCGCTTCGGCTGCGGCGCTTTGCAGCACCGGCGGCATGAGCATTAAGGCGTCTCTTGCCGCGCCCTGCGTTGCAGGCGATGCTTTGTCGCCAGACAGGGCGTCCGGGGACAAGCATGACTGACGGCGACACCGCAACGCGCGACCTGATCCGCCGCTGGAAGGACGATCCTTCGGCGGCGTATCAGACCTGGTTCCTGTGGTCGGAGCGGGTGAAAAACTTCCGGTCAATCCGCCGGGGTTTGCAGGTCGTGGTGGCCGAAATCGCGGGCGGCACTTTCGGCAATGCTTATCGCGGCTCGTCATTGGAAACCGTTGTCCATTCCATCGCCGAACAGCGCCAGATCTTTCGCGGGGCCGACCATGCCTTTCTGTGGAAGCCCAAGCTGCGCATCCCCGACATCTACGAAAGCCCCGCCAACCAGCGCGCCTTCGGCCAGCTGATCGACGGCTGCACCTGCTGTTCCACCGAGGGCGAGATCATCCGCCACATCAACGTGATCGACCGATGCGCCATCAAGGGTCTTGGCCCGGCGGTCGCCAACCTGCTGTACTTCCTGCATCCGACCCTGGTGCCACCCTTCAACACCAGGATCGTGGAAGGCTACAACCGCCTGACCGGGGCCAAGGTAAAACTTGGAAGCTGGCCGCAGTTCCTGGCGATGCGGGCCGGGATCATCGACATCAATCACCGCTTCCGCGACCTCTTGTCTAACGACCTTGGCGCCATCGGCGCGCTGCTGTTCGACATCGGATCGGACCGCTATCCTGCGCCGCCGCGCGACAATGCCGATGCGGCGGCCTTTGCCGACCGCCTGCGCGCCGCCCGTGATGCCGCCGCCGCCCTGACCCCGGCCGAGATACGCAGCGAAAAGGACGAGGCCAGCCATTCCGAAGTGCAATCCTGGCTGCGCGACCTTGGCCATGCGCTTGGCTACCGGGTCTGGATCGCGGCGAACGACCGCGGGCGGCTGCACGCCGGCGAGCCGCTTGGCCGGGGCTGCCTCGACGCGCTGCCCGGCCCGCTGGCGACCGCGCCGGGGGCCGAGGCGGTGCGACTGATCGATGTGCTTTGGCTCAGCCCCGATGCCGACCGGGTGGCCGCCGCCTTCGAGGTCGAACATTCCACCTCGATCTATTCCGGCGTTTGCCGTATGCTCGACCTCGCGCTTGGTCATGCCGACCCGCAGGCAGAGGGGGGTCTGTTCCTCGTCGCCCCCGACGCACGCGAGGCCGAGGTGCGCGCCCAGCTTGCCCGCCCCGCCTTTGCCCGCATCGCCGACCTGAAGATCGGTTGGCTGCCCTATGGCGAACTGGCCCGCCACCGCGATGCCATCGCCCGTTTCGGCGAGGGGTTGAAGGCGATCCGCGCCATCACCCGCCCGCTACCCTGACCGCAAGGCCCAACCGCAAGGAACGTGACCCATGAACATCGGTGAAGCATCGAAATCCTCGGGCGTTTCCGCCAAGATGATCCGCTATTACGAATCCATCGGGCTCATTCCGGCGGTGGGACGAACGATTTCGGGATACCGTGTCTATTCCATGACCGATGTGCAGCTGCTGCGCTTCATCCGCCGGGCGCGGGACCTGGGATTCTCCGTGGAGAAAATCCAGGAGTTGCTGGCACTCTGGCAAGACCGTTCCCGGCAAAGCGCCGATGTGAAGCAGATAGCGCTTGAGCAGATCGCCGGCCTCGAAACCCGAATTCGCGAGATGAAGGCGATGATGGACACGCTCCGTCATCTGGCAAACGAGTGCTGCGGCGATCACCGTCCCGACTGTCCGATCCTTGCTGACCTGGTGAGCGGCCCGGATCAGGGCAACGGCGCGCGCGAGAGAGAACGACCTGCCGTGATCCCTTCCTCCGGCAAGGCTGCCAGTCTTCAAACGCACTGACGTAAATCGACGGGCGCTGGTGCCTCGCCAGGTTTGGTACTCATGGGATGCAGAGTCCCCGAACTCAATCGGGAATGAGGAAAGGCGGCAGGTTGCAGTGACCGTGAGCGAGGAGACCGGCAAGACAGGAGACTTAGCCCCACTCACCTCCGGTGTGACGGACAGAGAAACATCCTGTCTGCCAATACCTTTTCCATTGCCTCCGACCAGCGCGCAGGTGCCGCGAAGCCCTTGCATCGGTTCTACCTCAATCTGTGTGGCGCAACTGTCCTTTGAGGCGGCAGATTCTCCGATCAAGAAACTTCGCTTGTACGTCCGTTCGCCCGCCGCACCTCGCGTGTCGCGCGGATTGTCACAGTCCGGGGCATGCAACAGGCGGGCGACCTGCTGAACGGCTTTTGCACCGACCGGGCATTTGGGTCAGCGACCACACGGACCATCCGCAGGGCCGGAAATGATCGAACACCTCAGACACACGGCGATCTTCGCGCGGGTTGTGGGTGAGGGATCTTTCAGCGCCGCCGCCAAGGTCGTGGGTCTCGCTCCATCACGTGTCAGAGAAATCGTTTCGGATCTTGAGGACTACCTTGGAACCACACTTCTTTGTCGCGTGGCCAGGAAGGTCTCGCTGACCATTCAGGGACGCATCCTCTATGCCGACGTGGTAGAGATGATGCGCAACGCCGAGGCCGGACTGAATGGGCAGAACGCGCTGCCCCTTGATCCCTTGGCGCTGGGCGGATTTCAATTCCGGCAATCCTGGCAACCGGGCCGCTCTCTGCAGCAGTCGCGGATTTCGGCCGGCTGCTTCCAGACGTTGCATTTTGGGTCGCTTATACGGACCGGCATTCGGGTCTCGTGCACAGAGGCTTCGATTTGTGCATTCGGGTCGGGTGGCTCAAAGACGGCGCCATGATGTCCCGAAAGCCGGCAGAAGGTAAGCGCATGCTGGTCGCCGGTGTCGGCTGCGCTAGCAATAGAAAGAAATCCAATGCCTCTGTTTGCGGTTTGGATGGCTTTGTCGCGCAAGTCGCCTGAAGTTCGGAGTACCCCTTCCCCTGCCCAGACCTACCCTGCGCGCTGCGGGATGGTGTTCCGAGAGCGGCAAAGCAGTCCAGGATGGCGATCGTGATCCGAAGATCGGCGATCTGGCGGTCGAAGTCGCGACCGGGAAGAGCGCTGGCGCTGGCAGAGCCTGGCCCAACTTCGCAGTGCGCTCGCCTCAGAACAGCATCAGCACCAGTCCGATAATCCCGCAACCGACGGTCACGTTGACCCCGTCGATCACCGTCAGCATGAATTTCCGCTGACCGAATGCATAGTTCATCGCAATCCAAGGCATCACACTGAAGGCGCCGATCCCAAGACCGGTCGTCACGCCCTTGCCCACCGTGTCGATCGCGGCCATCCCGAAGATGTACCGCATCATCCCTGCGGCCAGCAGCATTCCGACCAGCCCGATCACGAAGGGCATCTTGTCGCTGGCATTGGCGGGCCGCCCGTCCGGGCCGACCTTGATCTCGGCCGCCGCCATCCAGGGTTTCGACATGGTCATGTACCAGACCGCACCAAAGGCAAAGGCCGCCACCGCTGCGGCGATCACGTTCAAAAGTTCCATCCCGGTCCCTCCCGTCGCTTTCCGGAAAGGTGCCTGAAACCGGGCGCTTCGGATAGTAGAATCTTGATCAGCCCACGCACGAGATTCCTTGCCAAATCCTTAATGCTCACGCGTAATCATCAGAAAAATCATGATTTTCATTAGATGACCACTGTGGACAGTCAAGGCTCCACCCCACCCATCCGGCAGACAATCTCCCATTCTTCCGGGGAAACCGGCTGCACCGAGAGCCGGGTGTTGTTGACCAGCACCATTTTTTCCAACCCAGGCTGAACCTTGCAGTCCTCAAGGGTCACCGCCCGCCTCAAAGGCCGCACAGCCTTGATCCAGACGCAGTCCCAGCGCGGATCGTCGGTGGAGGAATCCGGCGTGCTTTCGCGGCAGACCTCGACGATCCCCACGATCTCCTTGCCGACGTTGGAGTGATAGAAGAACCCAAGGTCCCCCACCTTCATCGCCCGCATGTTGTTGCGGGCCTGATAGTTGCGGACCCCGTGCCACTCCTCGCCCTCGTCACCCTTTGCGACCTGATGATCCCAGCCCCAGACATCGGGTTCGGACTTGAACAGCCAGAAATTCATCCGATCACCCGCTTCCATTCCTGGATCATGACCGACGAAAACAACCCCGCCTTCGCATAGGGATCCGCCTGCGCCCAGGCCTCGACCTCGGCGCGGGTTTCGACGCCAAGGATGATCAGGCTGCCGCACATCTGACCGGCCGCGTCAATGAAGGGACCAGCCTGTTCGACGACGCCAGAAGCTTCGATATGCGCCAGATGGGCGGCGCGGTTCTCGACGCGGGTTTGCAGAGCGTTGGGTTTATCAAGGCAGACAAGAGCAAAGCGCATGGTCATTCCTGTTTGAGGGGCCGGCTCATCAGCTGGCCGATGCCATCTTCCAAAGTGATCCGGCCACTGACAAGGGCGTCGACCATCGCAGTCACCGGCATGTCGATTCCCATGCCCTCGGCCAGCTTCCGCACGGCGCGGGCCGTTGCGATGCCCTCCACAGTGACGGAGGGATCAAACGCCTCACCCTTGCCCAGCGTCAGACCATAACGGAAATTGCGCGACTGGGTCGAGGTGCAGGTCAGCACCAGATCGCCAAAGCCGGAAAGCCCGGCCAGCGTCTCGGCCCTTGCCCCAAGGGCGGGGGCCAGGCGGGTCATTTCAGCGTAGCCTCGCGTCATCAGCGCCGCGCGGGCGCTGTCGCCAAGCTTTGCGCCGATGACGGTTCCGGCCGCGATGGCGATGACATTCTTCAGGGCCCCGCCAAGTTCCGCCCCACGCACGTCGTCGGTCCGGTAAAGCCGCAGCGTGGGGGTGGAGAGCAGATCCTGCAACGCCCCGCCGTCAGCCAACGTGGCCAAGGTCAGCGCGGTTGGCAGTCCTCGGGCAATGTCGGCGGCAAAGCTGGGACCGGTCAGGATCGCCGCATTGGCGCCCGGACGCCGCGCCTCGATCAGGGCAACAGGACCGCGCAGGGTTGCAAGGTCAAGGCCCTTGCAGCAGGCCACAAGCGGTTGCGAAATGTCGATCCGGGGCCAGGCATCCAGAAGTGCGCCCAAGCTTTGCATGGGTATTGCCAGAAGCAAGGCCTGCCCGCCGCCGAGATCTTCAATTTCGGCGTGAACAGAGATGTTTTCCGGCAGATCGACCCCCGGCAACGCGCCTTCATTCCGGCGGGTCTGCTGCATTGCCAACACCTGCGCCGGGTCGCGTGCCCAAAGCCGGACGTCGCGGCCACCCTTTGCCAGGGCGACGGCCAAAGCGGTGCCGAAAGCGCCTGCGCCGACGATGCCGATCATGCCTTGGCCCCTTTCTTGCCGGACCCAAGCAATGCGGCCGCGGTGTCGTCCAGAGGCCAGCGCGGCCGGGCAAGAAAATCAGCGGAGGGCGCGATGCCTGCCCGCAAACGCTCGATCCCTGCCCAGGCGATCATGGCGGCATTGTCGGTACAAAGCAGCAGGGGCGGTGCAAGGAACGGGACGCCGTGGCGGGCCGAAACAGTCTCTAACATGTCGCGAATGACGATATTTGCCGCCACGCCACCGGCCACGGCAAGGGCGCTGGGTGCCGTGTCGGCCACCATTGCAAGCGCTCGGTCGGTCTTTATGGCGAGCACCTCGGCCACGGCAGACTGAAAACTGGCGCAAAGGTCGCGCCGGTCTTGCAGGGTGATCCCGCCCTGTTTGGCAATCAATGCGTCGCGGGCGCGCAAGAGGGCGGTCTTCAGGCCGGAAAAGGACAGGTCACAGCCCGGACGGTCCAGCAACGGACGAGGGAAGTTGAAGCGCTTGGGGTTGCCCAGCCGCGCCTCGGCCTCGACCGTCGGGCCGCCGGGTTGCGGCAGGCCGAGCAGTTTGGCGGTCTTGTCGAACGCCTCGCCCGGGGCGTCGTCGATGGTGCCGCCAAGACGGCGGAAGCGGTCCACCCCTTCGACAAGAAGAAACTGGCAGTGCCCCCCGGACACAAGCAGCATCAGATACGGAAAGGCGATCCCATCGGTCAGCCGGGGCGTCAGCGCATGGCCGGCAAGATGGTTGACCGCCATCAGCGGCAGATCCCGCGCGGCGGCAAGACCCCGTGCCAGCATCACGCCGGACAGAACGCCGCCGATCAGCCCTGGGCCAGCGGTAACCGCGATGCCATCCAGCGCGTCCAGCGTGACACCAGCCTTGGCCAGCGCATCCTCGACACAGCCGTCCAGCCGTTCGGCATGCGCGCGGGCGGCGATTTCGGGAACGACGCCGCCGAAAGCGGCGTGCAGATCGGTCTGGCCCAGCACCTCGGACGACAGGATTTCCGGCGTCTGGCCCGGTGTCAGGCGGACGACAGCCGCGGCGGTGTCGTCGCAGCTGCTTTCGATGCCGAGAAGGGTAAGGGTCCGGTCCATGGCCGCCGTTGCAGGAAGGGTGAACCGCAGGTAACACCATGGGCATGGCGAGACAATCCACACCAGACCCGGTGCCAGTGCTTCTGACCCGCCCCAAGGCGCAGTCGCAAGTCTTTGCCCGGGCATTGGCAGCGCGGTTCGGCGACAGGGTGCAGCCGGTCATCACGCCCTTGATGGCGCCGGTTTTCCTGACTCCGGACCTGCCGGAAGGGCCCCACGCGGCGGTTATCTTCACCTCGGCGACCGGGGTGGTCGCGGCTGTGCGGCTCGGGGCGGACTTGCCGAAGCGTGCCTACTGCGTGGGTCGCCAGACGGCAGCACGGGCGCGCAAGGCCGGGTTTCAGGCCCTGTCGGCCGAAGGCGATGCCGATGCTCTGGTCGCGGCGGTGCAGGCAGATCGCCCGTCCGGGCAGGTGTTGCACCTGCGGGGGGAAGACACGCGCGGTGATGTGGCGGAAAGACTGAATTCCGCGGGAATAGAGACGCATTCCGTGGTTATCTACCGGCAAGAGCCGCAGGCCATGACACCCGAGGCGCTGGATCTTCTGGCGTCTGCTACGGCAGTAATCGTGCCGCTGTTCTCGCCGCGCACGGCGGCGGTGTTCCGGGGGGCGATGCCGAAAGGATCGCGGGCAAGGCTGCGGATAGCGGCGATCAGCGCTGCAGTGGCCAAAGCCGCGGAGGGTCTGGCCCTTGAGGCGATTGAGGTCGCCAGTCACCCGGACGCCGAAGCGATGTTGGACGCGGTGGAGCGGCTTTTGGATAAGCGCCCCGCGCCTTGAACCGATCGGCTGTCAGTGCTTAGGTATTGGCTGGCCAAAGAAGAAAGGGCCGCCGATATGACCACGCGCAAGACTCCGGTAGCTGAAGGCCCCGTCGAAGCAGAGAGCGCGGCTGCGACCGAGACCGCAAGCGCCCCTGCGAGCGAGCCTGCGCCCGCAGTGCCGGAGGTCGAAAGGGTGGCAGCGGCTCCGACCGAGCCAGCCGCTGCGAGGAAACCGCGTCGGGGACTGGGTGTCATGGGGCCGGTTCTGGGCGGAGCGCTGGCGGCGATCGGGGGCTTCGGGCTTTCGCAATTCAACGTGTTCGGGCTGGTCGGAGCGGATGACAGCGAAGTGATTGCCCAGCTGGTCGAGAAGCAGGATGCCTTGTCGGCGCGGCAAGAGGCCGAGGCTGCGCTGGTGCCGGAACTGCAGCAGGAGATTGCGCGGCTGGCGGCGCAAATCGCCACGCTTGAGGCGGTGCCTGCGCCCGGGCCGCCGGATCTGTCGCGTCTGGACGATCTCGAGGCGCGGCTGGCGGTGATCGAGGCCGTGCCAGTTGGGGGCGAGGCGTCAACCGCGGCGCTGGCGGCAAAGCTGGCGGATCTGGAGCGGCAGCTGGCCGCTTTGCCTTCGGGTGGCGCGGGGACCGCCGAGGTAGAGGCGGCCCTTGCCCGGCTGGCCCAAGTCGAGGCCGAAGCGCAGGCTCGTGCAGCCGAAGCGGCGGCCATGGCCGAAGCGGCCGCTCAGGCGCGCGCGCTGGAGGTGCTGGCGGCGGCGGTGGCGGCAGGCAGTGGTTTCGAGACGGAACTGGCGTCGGTTGCCGATCAGGATTTGCAGGCGGCGCTGACCCCGCATGTGGCTGGCGTGGCGACACTGGCGCAGCTGCAGGCAGATTTCCCGGAGGCCGCACGCGCCGCGCTGCAATTGGCGCGGGGCAATGATGAGCAGGCGGGTTGGGCTGAACGGATCGTCGATTTCCTTGGCGCGCAGACAGGGGCGCGGTCGCTGACCCCCCGGGAGGGCGACAGCCCGGACGCCATCCTGTCACGGGCGGAATTCGCGCTGGGTGAGGGGCGGTTGGCCGACGCGCTGGCCGAACTTGCCACCCTTGACCCGGCGGTTAGCGCGCCGCTGGAGGGCTGGATCGCCAGTGCAAAGGCGCGCATGGCCGTCGAAGCCGCGCTTGCGGGGGCCCACTGATGCTGTGGTCCCTGACAAAGGTCATCTTCTTCGTCGCAATCATCGCCGCGCTGGCCTTGGGTGCGGGAATGTTGTCGGAAACCGGCGCCGCGATGCGCGTCACTGCCGCGGGGTGGGAGTTTACCATCGGCCCGGTGCAAGCCGTGGTGCTTGCCGTCCTTCTGATCGTCGCGGTCTGGCTGGCGTTGAAGCTGCTCGGCCTGATCAATGCCACCGTCCGGTTTCTGAACGGCGACGAAACCGCAATTTCGCGGTATTTCGACCGTAATCGGGAACGGAAGGGCTATCGCGCCCTGTCGGAGGGGATGATGGCGCTGGCCTCGGGTGAACCGAAGGTGGCGCTGGCCCGGGCACAGGCGGCGGAGCGGTTGCTGGGCAAGCCGGAACTGACGACACTGCTCGTGGCGCAGGCGGCCGAGGCAGCGGGCGACCGCAAGCGTGCGACCGAGGCCTACAAGGTGCTCTTGTCCGACGACAGCACGCGGTTCGTCGGCGTGCGCGGCCTGTTGCAGCAAAAGCTGGCGGACGGTGACCGGGAGGTGGCCCTGAAGCTGGCCGAAAAGGCGTTCGAGCTGCGCCCGCGGCATCCCGAAACACAGGACCTCTTGCTCAAGCTGCAATCCGATGCCGGCGACTGGTCGGGTGCGCGGGCGACTCTGGGCGCGAAGCTGAAGGCCGGCACCCTGCCGAAGGACGTCTATCGCCGGCGCGACGCGGTGCTGGCCCTGCAGCAGGCGCATGTGGTCATCGACGAAAGTGCCAGCATCGAGGCACGGGAAGCGGCGATCGAGGCGAACCGGCTGTCTCCGGACCTGATCCCTGCCGCAGCCATGGCGGCGCGGGGCTATGCTGCCAAAGGCGACAAGAAGAACGCGACCCGCGTCCTGAAGAAAGCGTGGGGCGTGATGCCCCACCCCGACCTTGCCGCTGCTTTTGCCGAGATCGAGCCGGATGAGACCCCGACCCAACGGTTGAAACGATTCAGGACCCTGACCGCGCTGCATGTCGACAGCGACGAAACCAGAATGCTGGAGTCCGAGCTTCTGGTTGCCGCCGAAGACTTCCCAGCCGCGCGCCGTGCCATGGGCGATCTGGTCGCACGGCACCCGACCCAACGGTCGCTGGCCATTCTTGCGGCCATAGCCCGTGGCGAAGGGGCCGATGACGCCGTGGTGCGCGATCTGGTGGCAAAGGCCATCGCAGCGCCACGCGGGCCGCAATGGTGCTGCGACAAATGCCAGGCCATCCATGCCGCCTGGCACCCGATCTGCGACAATTGCGGAAGCTTCGACACCCTGTCCTGGCGCGAGCCCCCGGCCTCGACCGATACGCCCACGGGTCTGGCAGAGCTTCTGCCGCTGATCGAGGCGCGCCCGGCACCTCCCCCGTCCGAGCCTCCGACGCCTGAACCTCTGACGCCTGAGCCGGATCTGGAGCCAGAACCGGAGCCGGAACCGATCCCCCTGGACGAGATAGTCCGGCGCGCAAATTAGGACTACACACCGCGAATGGGCGGTGCTAATAGCCAGCCCACATTGCCGGACCGGCGTCTGGCGATAGCAGGTGGCTGTGCCACCCGCAGAAGAGAAGAAGGCCGCTGTAGCTCAGCTGGTAGAGCACGTCATTCGTAATGATGGGGTCGGGGGTTCGAGTCCCTTCAGCGGCACCATTCTTCTCCAAACCTGGTTCCCGGAAATTATTCTGTCTTTGCGGTTCGGTGGACCGCTCAGGGCGCAATACGGCCTAGTCCGACATGTTTGTGGACAGCTGGCGTTGGGGCTGAACCACCGTTCCTGGGCGCCATCGACGTTGTCGCACAACTCCGATTGTGACCGATCCAGAATGTGGATCCATGTGGTTAGACGGGCGGCTTGAGCAAACCCACACCCGCCCGGATGCGTTGATCCAGCTCTGCTTGAGTGGCGGTTTGAGCAGGACCTTGCCGGATTATTCAACCTTGTGCCGGCGGCAGAAATCAGTCGGCGTCCAGACCCCCTGTCGGCTTGCCGATGGCCCCGCGAACCTGGTCGTGGACGGCACTGGCATCAAGTTCCTTGGCGATGGCAAATGGCAGGCTCGCAATCACGGTGCCCGGGGCCGACGCAATGGCGCGAGGTCCATCTGGCCATGGATACGGCAACTTCGGACTTCCGGGCGGTTGAGTTCTCTCCCGGCAGCGACGGCGACAGCCCCGCTCTGCCGGAGTTGCTCGACCCAATACCGGAGGGCGAAGAGATCGGCACGGTAGCCGCTGATGGCACCTAGGATATCCCGCGTTGCCACACGGCGATCTGCGACCGCCAGGTCACCGCGACCCCGGGCATTCCCTCGAACCGGTCGCATTAATGCCCTCCACCCGATCTGCAAGAACGGTCGGCCATGGAAATAGGGCAATCCAGCCGCAATCGTCCGAGACGCCACCCTGCGTGCCACCCGCCCAGACGCATCAGCCCCATGCACCCGGATCGAAGAGGCGCCGAAGGTGACAAACACATTCCTCGCCAGGTCGAGCCTGACCATGAAAATCTCCGACAAGACCTCTCTCCTTCGGTGGATCCTCGAAGATCCACCTTGGCACAAAGATGCCGTCGGAGGGCGGTCACATCATCAATGCCTGCTGCTGTACGGGGTCGACTGACAGGCAACGCAGCAGCCCCTCGGGGCGGGATAATCTGCGGGAGAGGGCAGCCGCCATTTCTATTCCCGCAACAAACTGTTTCCAACTCCAACATGTATTAGCCACACTAATGGCACATTAGGAACAGAAGAATGATCCATGATTAGTGCACCAAAGCGAGTGCACCAAGTGTCGTCTGAGTGACCGCATCTCGCTGTTGTTGTGTTGTGAAAAATGGGAAAGTTGTAGCAAATGAAACCTGTGATCCTCTCCGCGCTCTTGATTGGGTTTGCGACGTCCGCCTCCGCCGAAACAAATGTGGTGGTCAGTTGTGAGCTCATCCGGATAAAAGGCACGAACGTACATCATTTCACTTACGAGGAATGCGGGCTCGGGTCAGGGTTGGCTCGCGGTGACGTTCGCGTTGCACCACGCGTCACGCCTGCTGAGGACCCTTCGATCATCGTTGAAGAACCGCAAGACGATCTTCCTCCGAGAGACCTTCCGACGTCTGACACGCCGGATACCGACAATGGTGGCGGGAACGACGCCGACGGTGTGGACCAGGGTGATGCCGACACGCCGGATGCCGACAATGGTGGCGGGAACGACGCCGACGCTGTGGACGCGGGCAACCCCGGACAGGGCGGCGAGCAGGATGATGCCGACACGCCGGATGCCGACAATGGTCACGGGAACGACGCCGACGGTGTGGACGCGGGCAACCCCGGACAGGGCGGCGAGCAGGATGATGCCGACACGCCGGATGGTGACAATGGTCACGGGAACGACGCCGGCGGTGTGGACGCGGGCAACCCCGGACAGGGCGGCGAGCAGGATGATGCCGACACGCCGGATGGTGACAATGGTCACGGGAACGACGC
>PNJK01000066.1 GCA_013821825.1 Rhodobacter sp. | reverse complement strand
CTTTATGTCAGGAAATCAAAGGCTTAGGGTGGTGCAAAGCGCCCAACGGGGCGTTTTTTGCGTTGCAACACGGCACAGCGTCTTTCTGCGTGATTCCAAAGGCTTACAGCCATTCCGATTTCTTCCGTGCAACACCCATGCGACATGGAAATGGTCGGATGTTCGCGGGACGTTCCTTCGGTGATCGTGATTGCCAGCCTGCCATCCAGTCTGACACAGTGGCCGGGAATTCCCCTAGGTTGTGCCTCTCATGCCCATATACGAATTTGCGCCAGATCGTATCCAGCCCCTGACCAAGACCGCATTCACCGCCATGCAATTGCACGAGCGTCGCGATCTGCAGCGGCTGCTCCGCGAAAACATCGAAGTCATCGCGCCGGATACATTGGTGATCGCCGAAGAGTATGGCGAATGGGACGAGTCGCGCCGTCGCATCGATCTTCTCGGGATTGATCGTGATGCCAACCTTGTCGTCATCGAACTGAAGCGCACCGAAGACGGCGGCCATATGGAACTGCAGGCCATTCGCTATGCGGCGATGGTCTCAACCATGACCTTCGACCAGGCGGTCGATGGATATGAGCGCTACATGCGCCAAATCGGCCGCGAGGACGCAGATGCCCGGGCAATGCTTCTGGCCTTCCTGGGTTGGGATGAGCCCGATCACGACCAATTTGCACAAGAGGTGAGATCGTCCTCGCCTCCGCCGAATTCTCGCTGGAATTGACGACCGCCGTCCTTTGGCTGAACCAGCGCGATCTGGATATTCGCTGTGTGCGCTTGCAGCCTTACAACCTCTCGGGTCGGGTGCTGGTCGATGTCCAGCAGATCATCCCGCCGCCCGAGGCCGCCGAATACCAGGTGCGCGTGCGCGAAAAGGTCCGCAAGGAACGCGAGGCGCGGACAAGCGGTGCTGACTACACAAAGTATGACCTGAGGCTCGGTCAGGAGGACTTCCCGCGCGAGTCTAAGCGATGGGCCATCCTGCGGACATTCCGATACCTCGTGGAAAGTGGCATCGCGCCCGAGACCGTCGCTGAACATTGTGGGCCGCGAGCGGGCCGGGCGCTTCGGTCGGTTGATGGTGAAGTCGGGCATGAAGACTTCGTTCGTCTGGCCACGGCGTCTCGCGCTGAATTGGGCAAACGCTTTGATCCGATCCGGTGGTTCTGCGGCGATGATGAACTGCTCCGTGTGCGTGGGCGCACCTATGCCTTCTCTAGCCAGTGGGGCGGAACCGACTGGCTGGAAGCCATGACCAATCTGCGCGATGCTTTCCCTGATCGCGGGATCATCTTCACGCCCGCTGGCTGAACCCGCTGTTCTAACTTGCCTTCCTACCCAGTCAGAGCCGTCATGTCCCCGAAACCAACTCGGGGACCATCATGCCCAAGACCAACGACGCCGCGCTGGACGCCTTCATCGCCGCCAAGAACGAGATCGACGCGATGATGGGGCGGCTGGTGGCGCACAGTGCCGACCACTTCGGATACAGCCCCGAGGACGTGACTTGGGGCCATGTCGGCACGCTGGACCACTATCGCGCCCGCCTTCGCGAAATCACCGACATGGCGTTCTGCGACGGCGAGCACGCAGACTGAACATATCTACTGACTAGACGGTCAGGCCAAGGCACGTGCCCATGGCCAGCTTGCTGATGGCAGCATGTGCGCCCACGCGGTGTTGATCCCTCGGCAGATCCCATGTCGGGAAAAGCCCAGCCACCGCCGCCATATGGTTTTCCACCTCACCAATGACCATGGTGATGTTCCAGGTGCCGTTGTATTCGGTGGCCGACCTCCGGAGGTCGGCGCACAGGGCCATGATGGCCGCATAGTTGCGCATGGCCTGAAGCTGGCCAGCCGTCTTTGTGTCATCGATCAGCAGGGTGAGGCCAGTCAGAACGGCGCGGACATCTCGCTCCATCATGCTGCAACGGTCCCCACGCCATCCAGCCTCACCGCGACGCTGGTTATGCCGTTCCCCGCAGCCTCGGTCGCGATGCCCACGAGAAAGCGTCCAGTGCCTGGCACGTTGATGTTCTTCGCTGTGTTGTTCCACGCCACGCGTGCGCCGACCGTAAGCACGGCGGTGGTGGCTTTCGGCATTTGATAGACGCCGATGGTTGCCAGTTCGACCGGATCGCCCACGGCGGCTGCATAGGCGGCAATGCCGAACATGTTGCCGACGATCACGCCCTCGCCAGAGACGGTGCCGCCTGCGGGCGCGGGCACGGTGATGACGTCGCCTTTCTGAATATGGTTCTTCATGGTCAGAGCCCTTTCGAGGATTGGATGCGGACCACGGCGATCCGCGCAGAGGTGCCGATGATCTGGCGGTTCAAGTCGCCCAGCGCGGCCGCCATTTCCGCGTCGGTGGCGTAGGTGACCCGCTTGCCGTCGTATTCGACGGTGCGGATGCCCTGATAGCGGGCGGCCATCAGGGCGTCGCGCCAGGCGATGAGTTGGGCGAGGTCTGCCACGTCACGCGCCTGCGTTCTGGAACCAGCCGCGGTGGTCGATGAAGCCTGCGCCAAAGTCCAGGATCACCCGGATTTCCACGCCGTCCACATCCCAACCCGACCGACTTTCCACCTGGGGCCCCTCGTTGCCCGAGAGGTAGGCGAACTCGAGGCCGTCGATCTCGCTTGGATCAGCTGTGACATACCAGCGGGTCGCGCTGGACAGGCGTGGTTCAACGACCAGCGACATCGCTCCAGAGAACGGGTTCACATCGGCAGCGGTGGCAGGCGCGATCGTGGCGAGCCACTTCTCGGCGACCGTCTCCAGTGCGGGCGGGACCAGCAGGTTCTTCGGCGTGACGCGGATGATGCGCCCGTCGATGCCCTTCTGGGTGCGCAGCGCCAGCCGGGCCGCGGACAGGGTGGCATCGGAAATAACCGCGCCAGCACCGGCCTTGTTGCCGTGATCAACATGGAACAGCGCCTTCGTGTCCGACAGGGTCGGGCCGTTACCGCTGTTCGCCTCGAGCAGGGTGACGAGGATCCGCGCTTCTGTCTCGGCGGCCCCTTGACCCATGCGGCGGGCGAGGTCCGAGAAGGCGCCGAGGTCGTCGTTCACCAGCACCTGCCGCGTGATGCCGATTTTCTTGGCCCAGGTCTCGATCTTGTAGGCCTCGCGCGCTTCGGCCATCGTACCGGACTTGATCTCACCGTGCTCGTTCAGCTTTTCCAGCAGCGGGGCTTCGCCCAGCATGATCTTGTTCACCGACCGGAAATCCCGTGCAGACGTCTGGCGGCCAAGACGGCGGATGCCGGAAGGTGCGGCCTGGTAGGCATCGCGCAGCACTCGGCCCACAGTGTTGCCGAGGATGATCGGGAAATCGGAGGTCGTGTGCAGCGCGCGGGTGACGAGGCTGGCGGGCGACAGCGCCATGGTGGACTCGCCCCGCAAGGTCAGCAGTTCCTTCGCCATATCCACCGGCGTGGCATAGGCATAGCGCCGTGCCGGTTCGGAAAGCTCGTGCCGAGGGTTGATGCGCGCATAGAGGGCCTCGCCCATTTGGCGGGCACGAAGGCTCGGGTCATCGTGGCTCTCGCCCATCTCGACGCGGACCTGTTCGGTGCGGATCGTCGGCGCGCTGCGGCTGGCCAGCGCCTCGAAGGCCGCACGACGCGCGGAGTCGGCGTCGGCGGCGGCATCGATCTGGCCGTCGATCCAGGACTGGTCCAGCCCGGCGATGCGGGCAATGGAACGGATCTCGGTGTTGATCGTGGCGCGGGTCTGCGTCTCGGACGGGGCAGGCGTGATGGTGGTGTCGGTGTCGGTCATGTTGGTCTCCATGCGGATGCGGGCACCCGGGTCAGCGGGGGTGGGGACAAGGGAAATCTCGTGGGGCGTCCAACGCACGGCTGTCAGCACCCGCGCGCCGTTCTCGGTGGCCTCGGCCCATTCCTCGACCGAGTAGCCAACCGAGACATGCCGAAGGATCCCCGCCAGGACATCTTGCCAGAGCGGTTCCACCTCGGGCCGTGCCGAGAAGCGGATCAGCGCCGTGCCGCGGTGGCCATCGACGGCGGCGGATTGCACGCTGCCAAGCACATCGCGGACGGCGGCTTGGCGATGGGCATCCAGCACGCTGGCCCCTTGGAGGCGCGACAGGTCTACAGCCTCCGGATCGAGGCTGAGACGTTCGATATACTGCCCAGCCATGTCACGGCGGCGCACGGGCGCGCCTGTCGACCAGATCACCTCGACAGTGCGGGCATCACGGTCGGCGCTGGCCGGAGCCAGGTCAGCGCGGCGCGTCAGCATAGTGACGGTGTCATTCATCTGGAGCGTCCTCCTTCTGGAGAGGCGCCGCACCGAAGCTCAGGCCCAGCGCGTCGGTGCGTGCCTTGTCGGCAGCAATCTCGGCATCGACTTGTTCGGCGTCGTAGCCCCTTTCGGAAATCGCCTGGCGGCGGCTCTTGAGACCGGCATTGATCGCGAGGATCTCGGCTTCGACATCCTTCTTGGGATCGACGTAGTCGAACTTGGGCGGCAGCCATTCGCAGCCGAGATAGGCGGCAGGATCGCGGTCGAAGTCCCGCGTAGGCAGATCGCCCGACAGCACTGCCAGCCGCACGAAGCGGTCCCAGACCGGGCGGCAGAACAGATGCACGACCACGTTGTGCTGCAACTGCTCGACCCGGCGGCGGAATTCGATCAGACCCGCGCGGATCGAGGAATAGGTCACGCCCTCCAGATCGCCCGAGACCAGTTCATAAGGTAGGCCCATGCCAGCGGCGACGGCGCGCAAGTGGTTTTTGACGAAAGGGCCATAGGCGTCGCTCTCGGTCGGGTTGGAAAAGCGGATGTCGGTGCCGGGTGGCAGCGGGATCAGGCTGCCCGGTTCCATGCCGACGGTCAGCGCGCTGTTGGTGTTCGTTCCGCTCAGGCCGCCGCCGTGCCGTCTGGATCCGTGATGAAGCCGGTGAACAAAGCCGCTACCTTGGCCTTGACCAGCGCCGCATCCTCGAATTGGTCCAACTCATGCAGCCGCAGCAGCACCGGAGCGAGCCAGGTGATCCCGCGCAACTGGCCAGCGGCGAGCGGCTTGAAAAGGTGCAGGCAATCCGTGGCAGGCAAGCGCAGCGGTTCCAGCCGCAGCGACGTCAGCGGATCGCCGGGCCGGTCGCGCATCACCCAATAGGCGGTGCGCTGCCCAGTGCCATTGAATTCGATCCCCGCCCGGATGCGTGCGCCACCGCCGATATCGCGGTGCAGGTCCAGCGGCACCTGGTCCCGATCCAGCAGGTCGATGTGCAGGGGAACAGCCGGGGCGTCGGTAACCACACGGAGGCGGGCAAAACTCTCACCGCCCTCGATCATCGCGCGCACGGCCATGGCCTGCAGCCCATAGAAATCGGCAAGCCCACCGGGATCAGCATGATCGGTCCAGCGCAACCAGAGCACCTGCAGCCGTTCACGCACCGCCCGGTCGGGATGAGTGGACTGCGGCTTGATGCCTGCCCCGACGACATTGCCCACCAAGCTGTCCACCGAAGCCGCCACCCACGGGTTGTTGCGGGCATACCATCCGGCGCGTCGCGCTGCCGTGGTCGCGCCTGCGAGGATCGCGGTATTCAGTCCTTCGACGGTACCCTGGCCCTCCCAACGCCGACCACCACCCGCAGCGTCAAACGCACGGGTGCCGTGGCGGCTGAATAGGCGGAGGAGCAGGCTGCGCATGCGGCAAGAGTCGCATGGTAGGGTGGCGGCAAGCTATTGGGAATGTTCGGTAATCATTGAGTGTCGTCCTGTCCGTCCACGGTCATTCCAGCGGTGCGTATTGAGAAGACAAGAGCTTAAGTCTGTCCCTTGCCAACGTGCGTTCCTCAACGACCGTTCGAATTCTATCAGCAAGCTGACTTCGAAACCTGTCATCCTTTGGCCAAGGCAGGTGCACTTCGAACAAGCGCTTGCCGAGAGTGTCGATCACATCCCTGGTGAACTGCTTTGCCCGGAACTGCCGCTTGACGATGTAAGAGTTAAGAACGCCCAGCAGCAAATAAGGATCCAAAGCGTCGTGATCGAGACTTCGAATGCGGTACAGGCCACCACAGAACAAGGCGGGAACGTCGGTGGGCTGAACTATCGTTGACGAACCCACAAGGTATGTTCCATCTCGGACAAGCAGAATATCATACGGGCTCAAATCTTGCTTCGACGAATACTGATCGAAAACTTCTTGCCCAACGAGTTGTTTAGGATCGTGCTTAATCTCCCAGTTCGCAAAATCACTTGTGCGCAAGAACGGTATTTCGCCAGTGCCGTACGCAAGCTTGCCCACTTCGTGTCCCGTTTGAACTTCAATCAATCCCCGATCAACCAAGTCGGCGATTGAAACAATTTCACAGTTTCCTGAAAGTTCATCAAGCTCGGCGCTAATCTCAGGGTCATAGTACTTCGGAAGGTAAATGTTACTTTGGATGCTTGAAGATCGGACAAAAGTAGCTTCAAATCCTCCGAATTCCAACGTTACAGTATCCGACACAAGGGCCGCACGGAGGCCAGTCTCATCTAAACCCAAGAATTCATCAAATGGCGCCGTTGTTCCCAACTTAAGGCAAGCTTCGATTAGCAGAGGAGCTTGCTTGATAACCGCCTTTCCAACCACTCGCTTCTCGAGAGCAGATCTTACCTCAACGGCAAGCTGTGCCGATGTGGCCTTGTCCTTGATAATTGGAATCTGAATCTCTTTGTAGCGTCGACCGATCGTGTCAATGATGTCCGCAGTGAACTGAAATGAACGTATCTGTGCTTGCACTACTGGAGAGTTGAACGCCAGGAACAGTATTTCCGGCGGCACGACGTCATTGTCCTCTACGCGAAACTTCAATATATGGGATTGATAGAGAATTTCTTTGTCTGCTGAGGTGACGAAACAATTCGTGCCGATCAAATAGGTCCCATCCCGGACGAACAGAATGTCATTCTCTTGGACGTCCTGTCGTTCCGCATATTCGTCAAATATGTCTTCCGAGACGCCCTGTTTGGGAACCGTTTTGATCTCCCAATTCGAAATATCCGAAGTTCTGACGAAAGGAATGCTTCCAGTGCCATAAGCTTCCTTGCCAATCTCATGGCCCGTTGAAGCAGAGATGGCTCCTTGTTCCTCTAGGGACGCAAGTGTAGTGACAACGTGAGTTTCTCGGATAGCGCGCAACCGGCTTTCAATCTTGGGATCATAATACTTTGGGATGAACACGCGATTCCGAATTCCGGAGGAGTCGATCCAGAAGCTGATCATTGGGCTGCCTTCGAGTGATAGATCGGCGCTACGTTCGGAACGTCGTCCAGAAGAATGCGCTCGCCGCTTTCGTTCGTCCTGTAGGTTGGGTTCCCACGGCTGTCATGTCCGCACCACTTGACGTCACACATGAAGATGTCGTGTTCACCCTCCGGTGGTGAATTCTCCAGTATCACCACGCAGGTCTTCGCATGTGTGTATGGTTGAAAGAGATCCTCCGGCAGCGTTACGATCGCGCGGATCTTGCAGCGCTTCGTGATGTAGTCGACGATGTACTCATACTTCGGCATGCCGAAAATGCTCTCGAGAAGCACGATCCCGAGACGCCCGCCTGGCTTGAGAAGCTGAAGGCAGCGTTCGATGAATAGAATTTGGGGTGGCTGCTTGTCCTGAACTGCACCCATTTGAAAGTCCCCATCATCGTCCTTCTTCCAGTCGTGGCCAAGGTCAAACGATTTCAGGATTTCCTCGGAGTCGATTGCCAGCTTTTTGCCAAACGGTGGATTGGTAATGACGATGTCGAACGAGCCGAGCTTGACTTCGTTCTGAGTGAAGGCCTGCCAGTTTGATGGACGCTCAAGCGAGTTCTCGCAAAACACGCCACCACGGCCGTCGCCTAGAATTGCCATATACGCCTTGGCCACTTTTGACAGAAAGTTGTCCTTGTCGATTCCGCGAAAATTTCGGATTGCGGCTTGCTGTTTGGCACTGAAGATTTCGCTCTCGGGCCAACTCAGTTCAACCCCTTGTGCTTCCACCCGGCGCCACACATGTCGCAATGCCTCCACCAGGAAGCCTCCGCTTCCGCAAGCTGGATCAATAATCCTATCGTTCTCATTTGGGTCGAGCATGTCGACAACCATCTTGACCACGTTGCGTGGCGTGAAAAATTGACCTTGTGGGCCCTTTAGTGAAGGGCCGATGAATACTTCAAATGCGTCAGCAACCGCGTCTCGTTCAGAGTCAATGATTGAGAACATTTGTAGTTCCCCAACGACATAGGCAAGGCTGCGATCATCGAGGTCGATTGAGTCGGATATCTCGATCACATCGTTATAAGTCTTTTTCACATGCTCGAAGAGCTTACTAATCCTTGCCTTGACATCAGCGTCTTTCTCTCCAATTCCGGCGCGAAAGCTCACAGTCGCATCTGCCTTGGTAAATCGCTCATCATAGATTTTGCAGAACAAAATGTTGATAATTTGCTGTGCAAAAACTTCGTCTCTCGTGATCCCGACTGCATTTGCAGCCAGGTAGTTGCGCACCGCACGGAATACGCTTTTAAGGTTTGTTGCAGGCCTTAGGTCTTTTCTTGCAAACTTACCGACGTCTTCTAGGCGTTGTCCGTGGCGTGGGATGTTCGGAATCTCTTCGAAGTCAATTCGGCCGGATTTCTCCGTCTTCTTGAGGAAAAGTCGTTCGTCACCGTTAAACCAAACGCCAACTCTTGCGCGCGAAAAGCGCAGGTAGTCCTCAAGTTGGGATCGGCCGTCCTTTCGGTTCTTCTTCTTGCACTCGATAATAATCTCGACGTTGTCATCATCGTGTTCCGGGGCCGAGAATACAGCGATGTCGACCGGGTACTCCTTCTTTTGATCAGATGGCCTGACTTTAACGCGCCATTGGGGTCGCGTTCTGATGATCGTTTTCGGATAGCCATAGTCGTCAACAAGAACGCGAGAAAACACCTGAACCGCCTGAACTTCTTCGGGCGTGGCTCGGACGGAAATGCCGGAAATAAAGTCCTTGATGTAGCCTTCTTTCTTTTCCCCGTGTTCCACGACGTCTTTGATCTCAAGTGTTTCGTCCATCGTCGTGCCTCGCTTGAAGGGGTATTGTCCGCTAGGGCGTTGGTAGTGCATTGGAATGTGATTTGTCTAGGTTGGTAGATCCGGGTTGAGCCGTCTGGTAGTCAACGCATCCAGCCAGATCGGATGATGCGCTGACCTTCGGTGTTGGCGTTTCTTGTCCGGGGCATCGCGCGCCCGACGTTGCTCTCCGCTTCCTCGTGTAACCGCATCCCCATGCTGATCAAGCCGCGCAGGGCTGCGTGGGCGTAGACGAAGGTGTCCAGCGCCTCGTTGCGTTCGCCATCACGCTTGGGTTGCCAGGAGCGGATGGGGCGGCCTTTTTCGAAGCGGGTGATAACGCGTTCGGCGGTCAACTGGCGGAAGTAATCGGCGTCGAGGCGGCGGGAAAAGTGGATGGCGCCGGGGCCGGGTTCGGTCAGTTTCAGACGGGCGTAGACGGCATCCTTTACAGCATCGACGCCGACGATGAAGAGCGGGATCTTTGCCTTGTTGCTGCGGGTGGGGCGGCGGGGCCAGACCGGGATGGCGGGGCCGCCACGGCCCTTGATCGCCCAGATGCGGCGGGCAAGGCGGGTGCGGCAGAATTCGTAGGCCATCTTGGTATGGTGGCCGCCGGTATCCACCGCGACAGCGCGCACGGGGAGGTCGCCATAGGTGCCGTTCAGCACGCCGTCGAGGTCGGACCACAGGCGCGGGCCGGAAGGGTCGCCCCAGAGCACTCGGTAGTCGGTGACCCATGCCTCCTCGTCGCGGCCCCAGCCGATGATCTGCACTTCGATCCGGTCGCCTTGGACATCGACGCCTGCTGTCAGCACGGCCACGCCGGGGGCCAGATCGGTACCCCAATCCTCGCGCCGTGCCATCAGCGGGTCGGCGGGAACGGTGTCGCCCGCCTGGTCCTCCCAGGACTCGCCCAGCTTGGTGTTGACCCAGACCTGAAGCCGGGCGGGATCCCTGGCGACGCGCGCATGTTCCTGCGCGATCTCGGCCCATGTCTCCCAAGGGGAATAGAGTGACGACAGGTGGAACCCTGCGGTGCGGCCATCGCCCAGCGCGGTCGGCCGCCATTCGCCAGCGGACATCATGCGCGGCTTTTCGTGCTCATGGTGAACACCGCCGCAGGCATCACAGACCAGATAGGCCGCGTCGCGCTGCCCTTCGGGCCAGCGGATGCGCGCCCAAGTGATTGGTGCCATGTCGCCACAATGCTGGCAGGGGACATGGAAATACCGCTGATCGCTGTCGAGGAAGGCCGCCTCGATGCGGGAATGACCTTTCAGCGTGGGCGTGGAGACCATGTAGATCTTGCGCCGCCCCCGGAAGGTGGTGGTGCGCTGGATGGCCAGATCGACCGGATCACCCTCGCCATCGGCATCGCCGGGATAGCCGTCCACTTCGTCCAGGAACAGATACCGGACGGGCGTGGATCGCAGCCCCACGGCGCTGTTCGCCCCGGTCATCACCAGCTGGCCGCCGGGGAAGGATTTGCGGAACAGGCTGTTCCCGGCATCGCGTGACCTTGGGGCCGAGACCAGATCGCGCAGGGCAGGGGTGGCCTCGATCAGCGGATCGATCCGGACGGTGGTGTTGCGCCGCACCATGTCCAGTGACGGCATGACCAACATGGCGATGCCTGGTGCGTTCTGAATGATGTAGCCCAGCCAGTTAAGCCCGGCTTCTGACCCACCCGTTTGCGCGCCCTTCATCAGCCGACGCGTTCATAGGGACTGGAGGTGGACAGCGCATCCATCACCGCCCGCAGATAGGGCGTGCGGTCGGTGCGCCAGCGCCCCGGTTCCGCCGAAGTGGGCGGCAGGATGCGATGGCGGTCGGCCCAGTCCGATACCGGGATGGGCGGTTCCGGGCGGATGCCGCGCCGCCAGGCGAGATCAATTTCAGGCACCATCGCCGAAACTCCCCAGCGGCATGTCGGCCAGGTATTCCAGATGCTCGCGCATCATCCGGTCCAGGGCGGCGAAGGTGGCGCGCGGATCGGCCCCGACCTCGGCGGCCAACAGCGGTGCTGTGCGCTGCACCCAAGCCATGTGGGCATCACGTTCGGCACGGGCGCGGGCGAAAACCGTGCGTGTGGCGGCGAGAGTTTCGACCAGTTGACCCTGCTCCTTCTCGAACGCCAGCTTGGCACGCTGCACCTTGACGATCTCATGCAGGCGTTTGGCCTCAGCCAGCGTGGTCGAGACGCGGGCGGGCGATGCAGGGGCGGCGAAGGCACCACCCTTGTTGCGGCGCGACGGATCGAGATTGTCCTCGATCCATGCCAGCCCCTCGGCCACGTCGATCTGCCCATCGGGGCGCACCGGCAGACCCTCGGCCACCAGCTGAGAGATGCGGCCCTTGGTCAGGCCGACCCGTGCGGCAAAGGCCGTCTTGGTTTCGTAGGCGTTGAGTTTAGTCAATTCCGCCCCCTGACGCTGGCGGGGTCATGCGCTGCGCTCCCCCACATACGGATCGGCCCAAAAGGAACCGCCGCTTTCCCGATCCTTCCCGCTTGACGCCCCTCAAGACGGCCCGTGGGGCGCGGCGCATGACGCAGGAGTGACGCGGAAATGACGGGTTTCGGGGCGTAAGTGGTTGATAGTGTTGAGATGACGCACCCTCCCGAGCAACATTTTGTATAGGGGGGGTAATGTGTATTCAGGGTTGTGTGGTTTTCCTCCTTATATGAAAAGGTTCGGGCCAAGTGCGTCATCTCAACACTTTCAATGGGTTGCAGGGAAAAGCCCGTCATTCTTGCGTCACCCTTGCGTCACAGTGATGCCGAGGAAGAACCGCCCCGTGCTGGTGCGCTTGTGCTGGATACCCGCTACCTGGGCCTGAACGCGCTGCACGAAGCCGTTGATCGCGGGGATCTTCTCGGTCTTGAAACCCTCGGCCAGCGCCCAGTTCTGAAACCGCAGGTGGGCGTCGCGCGTCGCAAGCATCGGGCCGCCGTTCACGATGGGCTGCACCCGCACGCAGGCGTCGATCCAGGCCAGCACCGGGTCTTCGCCAAGCACCCAGTCGAGAAGAGCCTGGTTGCAGCTTTCCGGGATGACGAAATTGCGCTGGCGGATCAGACGCGCCGCACCCTGCACCGCCCATGCCAGCAGGAGGTCGGCTTCATCCGAGGCGATCCGCAGGCCAATGTCCGCGATGCGTTCTTCGAGGGGGATGGTGCGGGTGAAGGAGATCACCAGCAGGCGGCGCTGCACGCCACGGTCCACGCCGCCCTTGAAGCTGGGCAGGTTGTTCGTGGCAAAGAGGTTCTGTGCGGCCGAGCGAAACTCGACCCTGCTCTTGTAGACATCGCGCCCCTGAAGGGGATCGCCGGTCACGACGGCCTTGAATGCGTCCGACGCGATGGCTTCCGCTGACAACTCGTCGGATGCATTCAGAAGCTTGCCGACCATGCCGAGGACATGCCTCTCGTCTCCCATTTGCGAGGCAGGGACGCAGCAGATGGCATTGGCGGGCAAGAGGCCGCGCGCCAGTTGCAGGATCTGGCTCTTGCCATTCTCGGCGGTCCTGCCATGCAGCACGACAGCGCGGGGTTGCAGCAGGCGGGTCGCATAGCCCAGCGCGGCCGATCCGCAGATCTCGGCCAAGAGATCGCATTTTGCCTGTGCCTCGGGGTCGTCTTTGAAGCTGCCGGTCAGCAGGCGGTTCAGCAAGGAGCCTTCGGGCGCTGTGCCGGGCATGCCCGCGTGCCAATGGCCGGGCAGGGTGTGGCGGCAGCGGTGATTGCGGTGATGGGGTTCAAGGTGAGGTGTGCCAGCAGCGTCAAACCGGATGAAGCCAGAGGCGCAGTTGACCCCGGCGGGCGGGTTTTCGAAGAAGTGCGGTTCGGCGCAGAGGGCGGCACATTCGTTCAGCACCGAGTCCACACGAGACTTGCTCAGCTTGACGCGCGAGGGTTCGGCCGCCGCCGTCATGAACTCCGCGCCGTCATAGGCATGGACCGGTAGCCGGATCAGATGATCCTCGATTGCCTCCCATTCGGTGCCACTGTAGCGCCAGAACGCACCCTCGGCATGGACGATGCGCCCGTGACGGGCTGTCAGGTCTTCGCGAACGCGTTTGGCGATCTCGACGTCTGATCCGATATAGAGATCCTTCGGACGGGTATCGGCCTGGTCGGCACGCAAGGGTTCTGCGGCGGCGATGCGGCTGCGGACAGCGTCTTCGCCCTCGCGAACCAGGATGTCGTTGAAATCCTCGCCCTCGGGCGGGGTGGCCATATGCACCGTCATCCCGCGTGCCACAAGGCTGCTGGCGGTGCGCAGGATCTGGCCCTCGGCCTTGCTGCCCGGCGCATCGCCATCGCGGGCGATGATCACCATGGCCTTGTCGGGAACGGGCGCGCGGGCGATGTTTGCGATGCCGAGGCAGGCCCAGACCTCTTGACCAGTCGCCTGCCAGATCGACAGCGCGGTTTCGACACCCTCGCACAGCACCAGCGGTTCGCGCCCCGGCAGACGGACAGCGGAACGTTCGGCCCAGCCCTCGACGGCCTTGTTGGTGCGCTTGACGGGATTGAGCGGGGCCTTCTTGCCCTCGGCGGTCAGGTAGACCTGCTGGATGGCCAGCACCTCGCCTGCCGCATCGGTGGCCAGCGCGACCATTGCGCCATAGCTGCCATAGGCGTTCTGACGAAACCGGATGCAGTCGGGCGGCTGAATCGCGATCCCGCGCCCGAGCAGGTAGGCGTGTGCCGGTGTGCCGTTCGGGCTTTCGGTCTGACGTACAATCTCCGCGACCTTGGTGGCGCGTTCCGCATCGGTAATTTCGACGGGCTTGGCCGGGCTTGGAGCAGGAGCGGTGGCCGGTTTTGCGGTCCACGAGGACGGCATCGCCGCCTCACCCAGCCAATTGCGCGCCCAATCCCATGCAGGCTTCTCGTCCAGCCCAAGATGGTGGCGGATCAGTTCCAGCCCAGCGCCGCCGGTGCCTGCCTCGTGGTCATACCAGCGCCCGGCATCCTTGCCCGCGATCTCCACCGCGACGCTGCCCTTGTTCCCGAAGCGCAACTGCTGCTGGCTGGACAGTTCGCGGTTCGGGGTGCCGAGCAGTGCCACGGCAAGATCGCCGATCCGGTCGTTCAGCAGTTCCGCCAGCCGGGCCACCGACATGCGAGTGCTGCCGCGCGCCTTGCGGGCAGGCGGCACGTCGTTGAAGTCGAGCGGATGGTCCTGCAGGGTCATGTGGGCGATATGTTTCTGATGGAAGAAGGAGCCCGCGATGGGGTCGCGGACCTCAGGACACTTGCGATCGCCGTCACTCACCCGGGTTGAAACGTTCTTGCTGCGCGATCCAGTTCAGGATTGTGCTTTTGCGTGCGCAGATCACCGATCCCATCTTGAAGTGCGGCATGCCCTTCGGTGCCTCGCCGGTCAGGTAGTAAACCTTGCGGCGGTGCTTGACGTCGCCGAACAAGAACCTGGCGATTTCGTCTGCGCCGCGCAGCAGGTCATCGCCGAGTGTCACCTCAGTCGCGGTCTGTTGCATCTTTTGGGCGGGGCCGGGATGTTGGGTCATCGGGAGTTCCTTTCTGGAGCAGGGCGTCTTGGAGGAAGTGGGCTTCAAGGCCGTGGAGGCGGCGCCATGTCGCGCGGACCTGCATGCTGATGTTGATGCTGGCGGTGCTCAGAGCGTTGGCGCGGGTCGCCATGGCCAGCTTGTAGATGCGTTCCGCGGTCGTGATCTGCGCCGGGGAGGTGATGGCCGCGAGCTTGGCGCGACCCTCCGGACTGCCAAGTAGCCACGGCACCGTCTTGAACGTGTCCTTTGATGCTGCGTAGCCGAGGATCAGGTTGGTCTCGCGAGGCGGGGCATCGAGGAAGAAGGCGGCGACAACAGGTGGCACCCGAAGGAACAGATGCTGCCGGTTGATCAGGTCGAGATGCCAGTCGTCTGGCGATGATCGGATCAGCGCACCCGATTCTGGCGAGATCGTCCCCGCAATCGAGGCTGTCAGCGCAGCCCATGTGCCGGGTCGGGTTTTGGCCATCACCTCGGCCACGATCCGGATGTTCCAGGCAAAATGCTCGCTGATCGCGGCACCAATCGCAGCAATCAGCACGTCCTCCTCGCGCCACAACCGCCTGAAGCCGCCGTGTTCCTTGGGGGTTTTCTGCGCCTGAATGGCTCCGGCTGCTTGCAGGACACGCAGGCTGGGCAAGGGCATCCCCGATGCCGCCACCGCGTCTGCGTCGCCATAGAAGAGCGGTTCGGGTGCTTCCGCACCGTTCCGTTCGCTGGCTGTCATTGATGAGGGCTCCATTCATGAACAAGGGCTTTACACACGCAACAATCCGTTGCAAGTGCACTAGCGATGGTTCATATCACCAATTAACGGGCTTTGACAACTGGTCCCGTTTCTTACGGTCACGGAGGGAAATCATGGCCACGATCCGCAAACGCACGCTGCCTTCGGGTCTGGTCCGATGGCAGGTGGACTTCACCGACCAGGCGGGCAAGCGGCGGTCCAAGCTGTTCCCGCGCCGCAAGGACGCCGACGTCTATCTGGTCAAGGTCCGCTCGCTGGTCGCCAACCACACCTATCTGGCCGACAGCGACAGCACGACCGTGGCCGACGCCGCGAAAAGCTGGCTCGACCACTGCGAGGTGCGCTGCAAGACGGGGCGGCGGATGGAGCGGTCCACCTTGCGGGGCTACAGCGACTATGTGCGGCTGCACCTGACCGCGCCCGAGGTCGGGATAGGTGACAAGCTGATCGCCCAGCTGACCCGCCGCCATGTGAACGAACTGCGCGACCGGCTGCTGCTGAATGGCCGGTCGGAACATCTGACCCGCCGCGCGCTGTCAGTGCTGAAGCTGATCCTCGACCATGCCATCGACAACGGCCAGTTATTCACCAATGCCGCGCAGGGCGTGCGCGTGATCAAATCCAGCCGGATCGAGCACAAGGCCCCGGTGCCGTCCAAGGAAGCGATCCGCGCCCTGATCGAGGCCGCCGACGAGGATTTCAAACCGCATCTGATCGTGTCGGCGCTGGGCGGCCTGCGCGCGTCAGAACTGCGGGGCCTGCGCTGGCAGGACGTCGATTTCGACAAGGGCTTTCTCCACATCCGCCAGCGCGCCGACGCCTACAACCAGATGGGCGAGCCGAAATCGCGGGCAGGGTTCCGAGACATCCCGGCAGGTCCGATGGTGCTGAACGCCCTGCGCCGCTGGAAACTGCGCTGCCCGAAAAGCGAACTGGGGCTGGCGTTTCCCGCGCCGCAGGGCGGGATCCTGCAACACACCCGCACGCAGGACCGGTTCCGCAAGCTGCTGGAAAAGGTTGAGGTCACCATGCGCTGGCACGACCTGCGCCACTTCGCCGTGTCCCTGTGGATCGAACAGGGCTTCTCGATCAAGGAGATCATGACCTTCGCGGGCCACTCCTCCATCCAGATGACCATGGAACGCTACGGGCATCTGTTCCCCTCGCCGGATCACCAGAAGGCAATGGCTATGGTCGAGGCGAAGCTGCTGGGATAGCTCACTGTGCGAGAAATATTCAGCTGTTTGATCGTGTTCGCCCGAATGCTTTGGGATCAACTAAGTGCTGATTTTCTTGTGCAATGAGGTGAGCCATGTCGACGTTCTTCAGCATTCCGTATTTATCCTGAATCATGTTGAAGCGCGTAGTGGTATTCTGTGAGATGTAGTTACACAGTAGAAGTGCAGCCTCAGAATCCGATAGCTGTGCGCGGACCAGCTTCATGTAAAATGCCTTGTCCTCCACCTCTGATTTTTCCACAAAATTCAACAAGGTGTACAGAGTTCTGAAGTAGTGAGAGAACTCGTGGCCATAGTCATGAAAGAAATGATTATAAACCCGATCAAAGAGGCTTGGTGGGTTCTCGCCAAGAAGCTCAGACGGTATTTCTTTAGCTTCAAAATACCTCTTTTGAAGCTTCTTAAACAAAAAGTCGATAGCGTCCTTTCCCTTGAGATACTGCTTTTCATCGCCTTGAATGTCGATAGATTCTGTAAGGGCAACAAATCTATCGAGCATTTTGAAAAACGTCGCTTCGAAAACCTGCTTCCGTGTTGCGAAGTTTTGATCGCGCAGGTTTTGTTGCTGCTCTGACAAGATCAACTTCGTCTGAGCCATTTCACTCCGAGCGATTGCAAGCTCTTCACGCTGCATTGCAATAGAGTATATTACCCCGACAAATGCCAATCCGGTGAAGAAAGAATTTACGGCTCCGAAAACGTCGCCAAACGTCCCGCGGTCACCAATGATTGTTTCTTCTCCGTTGTAATAAAGTCCAATCCACAGATTGGCCGCCCATAGTGCGGCCGCGAGAACTGCTACTAAAAGAACAATCCATCCAGGTATGCGCGCTCGCTCGGCCATCGATTTCCACTCTTCCTTGCTTGGAAACGTTACGTCCAACCTTCGGCACTTGTACAGACAGTCTTGATGAGTTTCCACGGCTGCACGCGGAATTTTTATCGCCAAGGTCGTTGCAGCGCTCTCGCCATGACCAACGCTGGGTCGTCTTCTGCACGTCCAATTCATTTGCAAGCAAGTCGAAGTGTACGTCGGCGAGGAGTGGGTCAATCATGTGGTCGAAAGCATGATCGCCAGTTGTCAGGGACACGAACAGCCCAGGGCGACGCTGGATTCGCTGGCTTGGTACGGTTACAGTCTCTTTCCAACGGTTTGCGGCAGTTCCGTGCGACACGACGCCGACGTTGCCAGCCTAAAAATCGCCTAACAATCGGCAATTACAACGTTATTTCTGGTTTCGAGATGGG
>PNJK01000065.1 GCA_013821825.1 Rhodobacter sp. | reverse complement strand
CAGGGCTGAAGCCTGGGCGGGCCAGAGCGCCCCACCGCGGCAGATGATCGGGGCCAGAGGGAAACCTCTGGCCCTTCCTATTGCCGTGCCGGCGTTTTAGGTCAACCTCATTGACTTTAAAAGGGTCACAAGATATGACCTTTATCGGAGCCGAGGCATATGATGCAAGACACCCGCCACACCCCGCTGGACGATGCGCAAGGCATTGCCTTCAGCGTCACCATGGCCGCGTTCGGGATGAATATTCTGACCCACATGGGCTTTGTGACTGGCCAGACGACAGGGATCGCCGTGCTGCTAGCCTATGTCACCGGCCTGCCGTTCCCGGCCGTTTACTTTGCCGTCACCCTGCCCTTCCTCGGCCTGGCCTGGCGACGCATGGGCGCCCGCTTTGCGCTGAAGACGCTGGTCACGACGGCGGCATTGTCGCTGATGGTGGCTCTGCTGCCGCGCTGGGTCGACCTTGGCCGGATCGAACCCGCCTTTGCCGCTGTGCTGTTCGGCCTGCTGTTCGGCATCGCCGCCCTTGCCGCCATCCGCCATGGCGGCAGCTTCGGCGGTCTTTCCGTCCTCTGGATTGAAGTGCAGGACCGCACAGGATTTCGTGCCGGCACCGCACAGCTTCTGTCCGACGCAGTGATCTTTGGCCTTGCCGCACTGATCGTGCCGCTGGACACGCTGGTCTACAGCTTCCTGGGTGCTGCGGTGTTTTCGCTGTTTCTGGCCGTCAACCACCGGCGTGATCGCTATGTTGCGGTCTGAGGGCCTTTTCCCCGCATCTTGTCTGGGTTAGGGCAAAGGCCATGACCGACCCGGAGAAACACAGCCTGACCGAAGACGCGCAGGGCATCGTCTATGGAGCGACCATGGCCGCCTTCGGGATTGTCATCCTGACTCACCTCGGCCTTGTGACCGGCCAGACGGCGGGGCTGGCGGTGCTGATCTCTTACGCGACCGGGTGGGGCTTCGGTCCGGTGTTCTTCGTGATCAACCTGCCGTTCTATGTGCTGGGCTATCTGCGCATGGGGCCGGTTTTTACGGTCAAGACCTTCATCGCCGTGGCTTTGCTGTCGGGCCTCAGCCTGTGGCTGCCGGGACAGGTCAGCTTTGCCGTGCTGAACCCGTGGGTCGGCGCGGTCTTTTTCGGCTTTCTCTCCGGTTCGGCACTTCTGGCGCTGTTTCGGCATGGGGCCAGCCTTGGCGGCATCGGCATCGTCGCGCTGATGCTGCAGGACCGTCTGGGCTGGCGCGCGGGCTGGGTGCAGCTTGGTTTTGATGCCGTGTTGTTCACGGTGGCTTTCACAATGATCGAGGCGCGGCTGGTCATCGTCAGCTTTCTCGGCGCGCTGGTGGTCAACCTCGTCATCGCCATAAACCACCGCCGCGACCGTTACGTCGCGGCCTGAACGAGGTTCCTCTGGCCTTTCCCCGGCGCTTCGGCTATCGCCGCCGCAAAACCGCATAACGAAAGAGATCTCTCCGATGGAGCTTCGCAACATCGCCATCATCGCGCATGTCGACCATGGCAAGACCACGCTGGTGGACGAACTGCTGAAGCAGTCGGGGGCGTTCCGTGATAATCAGGCCGTCAGCGAACGCGCGATGGACAGCAACGATATCGAACGCGAACGCGGGATCACGATTCTGGCCAAGTGCACATCCGTCGAATGGAGCGGCGCGCGGATCAACATCGTCGATACCCCGGGCCACGCCGATTTCGGCGGTGAGGTCGAACGCATCCTGTCGATGGTCGACGGCGTCTGCCTTCTGGTCGATGCCGCCGAAGGCCCGATGCCGCAGACCAAGTTCGTGCTGGCCAAGGCCCTTGCCCTGGGTCTCCGCCCCATCGTTGTGCTGAACAAGGTCGACAAGCCCGATGCCGAACCGGACCGCGCCCTGAACGAGGTGTTCGACCTTTTCGCCAACCTCGGCGCCGATGACGACCAGCTGGATTTCCCGCATGTCTACGCGTCCGGCCGCTCTGGCTGGGCGGACCTGGAGCTGGACGGGCCGCGCAAGGACCTGTCGGCGCTGTTTGACCTGATCATCCGCCACGTCCCTGCCCCAAGGCAACTGGCCGCGCAGGACGCGCCGTTCTCCATGCTGGCGACGACCCTGTCCGCCGACCCCTATCTCGGCCGCATCCTGACCGGACGTGTCGAGACCGGACGCATCACCACCGGCACCACGCTGAAAGCCCTGAGCCGCAACGGCGACCGGCTGGAGCAGTTCCGGGTGACCAAGATCCTCGCCTTTCGCGGCCTGAACCAGACCGCGATCGACGAGGCTGTCGCGGGCGACATCGTCACCCTGGCAGGAATGACCAAGGCCACCGTCGCCGACACGCTTTGCGCGCTTGAGGTGGATACCGCCCTTCCGGCACAGCCGATCGACCCGCCGACGATCACCGTGACCTTCGGCATCAACGACAGCCCCCTTGCCGGCCGCGATGGCAACAAGGTGCAGTCGCGGGTGATCCGCGAGCGATTGATGAAGGAATCCGAGGTCAACGTCGCGATCAAGGTCGCCGACACCCCCGGCGGCGACGCGTTCGAGGTCTCGGGCCGGGGCGAGCTTCAGATGGGCGTCCTGATCGAAAACATGCGCCGCGAGGGTTTTGAGCTTTCAATCTCGCGCCCGCGCGTGATCTTCCAGGACATCGACGGGGTCCGGAACGAGCCGATCGAAGAGGTCACCATCGACGTCGACGACGAATATTCGGGCGCGGTCATCGACAAGCTGACCGGCGAGCGGAAGGGCGATCTGGTCGAGATGAAGCCCGCCGGCGTCGGCAAGACCCGGATCATCGCGCATGTCCCCTCGCGCGGGCTGATCGGCTATCAGGGCCAGTTCCTGACCGACACGCGCGGCACGGGCGTTCTGAACCGCATCTTCCACGGCTGGACCCCGCACAAGGGCCCGATCCAGGGCCGCCGACAGGGGGTGCTGATCTCGACCGAGGCCGGCGTTTCCGTGGCTTATGCGCTGTGGAACCTGGAAGAGCGGGGCCGCATGTTCATCGGGCCGCAGGAACAGGTCTATATCGGCATGCTGATCGGCGAGCACAGCCGCGAGAACGACCTCGAAGTCAACCCGCTGAAAGGCAAGAAACTGACCAACGTCCGCGCGAGCGGAACGGATGAGGCCGTGCGCCTGACGCCGCATATCAAGATGAGCCTGGAAGAAGCCATTGCCTATATCGACGATGACGAGCTGGTCGAGGTGACACCGAAGATCATCCGCCTGCGCAAGCGGCTTCTTGACCCCAACGAACGCAAGCGTCAGTCGCGCAAGGATTGACCCACGCGGCGGGCAGCACTGCCCGCCTTGGTTCATGCCACGGCGGCAAGACGACAGGGCAGAAACTCTTCCACCCGCACCTCAGCGCCTTCGAAGGTGCAGAAACTGAAAGGCGGCACCTCTTCCCAGCCGCCCTCCTCTGCCTCCAGGGGTTCAGACACCACGGCGCGGCCACCGCGCATGTCTGACCAGCGATGATAAAGCGACGGTGCGGCGTCGTCAGTCGAGTAGCGCACCGCGTAAAGCCGCTGCCCGTCCGAAAGCGCCGCCGTCATCCGCAGATACGGCCCCTGCCCCTTTGATCGCGCAAGCTGGATGAACCGCGCCGCAGCCCGCTCCAACGCCCCGCGCGGATCGGCATCCAGCCCTTCGGCCAGGGCGACCAGAAACAACGCCTCGCTGTCGGTCGCGCCCTTGCGGTGCGGATACAGCGCCTCGGGGATCATCATGTCGGCGTCTCGGCGAAAGCCGTCATAGCCGCCGACCTGGCCGTTGTGCATGAAGCTCCACTTGCCATGCACGAAGGGGTGGCAGTTGTTGCGGCTGGTGGCGGTGCCGGTCGAGGCGCGGACATGGGCGAGGAAGAGGTGCGACTGCACCTGAGCGGTCAAGCTTCGCAAGTTTGGGTCGGACCATGCGGGCAAAACGTCACGAAAGATCCCCGGCTCTGCCTTCGCGCCATACCAGGCGATGCCGAAACCATCCGCGTTGATCGCCGTATGGCATTGCGTGGCGCAGTGACTTTGGTGGATCAACGAATGGCCGGGTCGGCTGATGATCTCCTCAAGGAAGATCGGCGCCCCGGTATAGGCGGCCCAGCGGCACATCAGAGCACCGCCTGACTTGACTGTCGGAAGAGGTTCATCTGCTCGGGCCTTCTTTTTCTTGAAGTCTAGCAGATAGCACCGGGCTTGGCAGACAAAATCCAGTCAATTCAAGGAAAACCTTACTCTATTTCCTCGACAACCATCAGATCGCGGACACTTGCGCCTTTTGCGTGGGCAAGGGCAGCCCGATAAGCCGCAGAATTGTAGCACTCGACGGCGGCCTCAAGACTTGGGAAACGGGCGACCACATTTCGGGCGCGGTCTTTGCCTTCCAGCTGCACATAGCGGCCGCCCCGGGCAAGGAAGACCCCACCATGCGCAGCGATGGCGGGACCGGCTTCCTTGGCGTAGCGGCCATAGGCCTCGGCGTCGGTCACATGGACATGGGCAATCCAGAGTGCAGTCGGCATGCTTCAGCCCCCCATCACGGCTTCTGCCGCCTTGATCGCGGCGTCAGCCAGCGCGATGTCCGCGCCTCCGGCCTGCGCCATGTCGGGGCGTCCACCGCCCCCCTTGCCACCCATAGCCTCGGCTGCTGCCTTGACCAGCGTCACTGCCGAGACTCTGGCTGTAAGATCCGCCGTTACCCCAGCAGCGACAGCGGGTTTCGCGCCCGTATCGGCAATCAGAAGGACCGCACCCGACCCGAGCCGGGACTTCATCTCGTCTATCAACGCAGGAAGGTCCTTGCCAGAGACACCTGAAAGCACTTGAGCAACGAACCTGATCCCGTTGATTTCCTTGGCTTCCGGCCCTTCGGCCTTGCCGCCCATCGCCAAGTCGCGGCGCAGTTGGGCAACCTCGTTCGCCAGCGCTTTACGTTCATCGAAAAGCGCGCGGATGCGGTCGGCCAGCTCGCTCGCCGGGGCTTTGACGATGTTGGCGATGTCGTTCAGCCGCGCGTCCTGCTGACGCAGGTGGTCAAGCGCCGCCTGCCCGGTCAGCGCCTCGATCCGCCGCACACCGGCGCTGGAGGCACTGTCGCCCAGCAGCACCATCGCCCCGATGTCACCCGTGCGCGCCACATGGGTGCCGCCGCAAAGTTCAAGCGAGTAGGTCTTGCCGTCCGCGCCCTTGCCCGAGCCTTCAAGCACACCCATCGATACGACCCGAACCTCATCGCCGTATTTCTCGCCAAACAGGGCCTGAGCGCCGATGGCGCGGGCGTCGTCGGGGGTCATGATCCGGGTTTCCACCAGGGCGTTCTGACGGATGTATTCGTTGACCTCGGCCTCGATCACCGAGAGGTCACTCGCCGGGATCGCTTGCGAATGGCTGAAGTCAAAGCGCAGCCGGTCGGCGGCGTTCAAGCTGCCCCGCTGGGCGACGTGATCGCCCAGACGGCGGCGCAGCGCTTCGTGCAGCAGGTGCGTGGCCGAGTGGTTGGCACGGACCTGGGCGCGGCGGGTATGGCCTACCTCCAGCTTGGCGGGCTGGCCTTTCAGAAGATCGCCCTCCAACACCTTGGCAACATGAATGAAAACGCCAGCAGCCTTCTTCACGTCGGTGACTTCGGCAAGGCCGGTCGCCGTACGGATCAGACCCGCGTCGCCGACCTGACCGCCGCTTTCGGCGTAGAACGGCGTCTGGTTCACCACGATCTGCACGCTTTCACCGATGGTCGCAGAGCCAACAACCGCGCCATCCCGCACCAGCGCCGTGATCACGCCTTCGGCGGTTTCGGTATCGTAGCCGAGGAATTCCGTCACTCCATGCTCTTCAGCCAGATCGAACCAGATCCGGGCGTCGCCCGAGGCTCCGGTTCCGACCCATGCGGCGCGGGCCTTGGTCTTCTGTTCCTGCATGGCGTGGTCAAAGCCCTGCACATCCACTTCGCGGCCCTTTTCGCGCAGCGCATCCTGCGTGAGGTCCAGCGGGAAGCCATAGGTGTCGTAAAGCTTGAAGGCCGCAGCGCCCGGTAGCGCCCCACCTTCGGGCAGGCGTGCAAGTTCGTCGTCCAGCAAGCGCAGACCCCGGTCCAGCGTCTGCTTGAATCGGGTTTCCTCCAGCCGCAGGGTTTCCTCGATCAGGGATTGCGCCCGGCCAAGCTCGGGATAGGCTGCACCCATTCCGCGCACCAGCGCCGGGACAAGGCGGTGCATCACCGGATCAGCCGCCCCCAGCATATGCGCATGGCGCATCGCCCGGCGCATGATCCGGCGCAGCACATAGCCACGCCCCTCGTTCGACGGCATCACCCCGTCGGCGATCAGGAACGAGGTAGAGCGGAGGTGGTCGGCGATCACCCGGTGGTGAATCTTCCCTGTCCCGTCCGGATCGGCGCTGGTTGCGTGCGCTGACGCCTCGATCAGGCTGCGCATCAGGTCGGTGTCATAGTTGTCGTGCTTGCCCTGGAGGAGAGCGCCAATCCGTTCCAGCCCCATGCCGGTGTCGATCGACTGCATCTCCAGCGGCACCAGCCGACCATCCGCGAACTGTTCGTTCTGCATGAAGACGTTGTTCCAGATCTCGATGAACCGGTCGCCGTCTTCCTCGGCACTGCCCGGAGGGCCGCCCCAGATATGGTCGCCGTGGTCATAGAAAATCTCGGTGCAGGGGCCGCAGGGGCCAGTCGGACCCATGCGCCAGAAGTTGTCGTCGGTGGCGATGCGGATGATCCGGCTGTCGGGAAGGCCTGCGACCTTCTTCCAGATGCCCGCCGCCTCGTCGTCGGTGTGATAGACAGTGACCAGCAGTTTGTCGGGGTTCAACCCGAAATCCTTGGTAAGCAGTTCCCAGGCGAAGGCGATGGCCTCGGCCTTGAAATAATCGCCGAAGCTGAAGTTTCCCAGCATTTCGAAGAAGGTATGGTGCCGGGCCGTATAGCCAACATTGTCCAGGTCATTGTGCTTGCCACCCGCCCGCACGCATTTCTGCGCCGTCGTCGCGCGCTTGTAGTCGCGGGTTTCCACTCCGGTGAACAGGTTCTTGAACTGCACCATGCCCGAGTTGGCGAACATCAGCGTCGGGTCGTTGCGCGGCACCAGGGGCGAGCTATCGACGACAGTGTGTCCGTTGCGGGCGAAGAAATCGAGGAACGTGGAGCGGATGTCGTTAAGCGACGCCATGACGGGCCCTTCCGGAAGGCAAAACAGCGGTTTCGCCACCGTTTAGCCCCCCGCGCGGGGGCTGTCCACCTTGCGGGCCCCGCACCTGCAAAAAAGGCCGGAAGCGGGGCTTCCGGCCTTGGGTCTTCTGCTTTCAGGCAGGGATCACATGTCAACGACGTCGGATTCCTCGGGGCCGCCGGTGACATTGAAGTCCAGACCGTTCGCGCCACGGATCTTGTCTTCGATCTCCATCGCGACGGCGGGGTTCTGCTTCAGGAACTGCTTGGCGTTTTCACGCCCCTGGCCGATGCGTTCGTCGCCATAGGAATACCAGGAGCCGGACTTTTCCACCACGCCGGCCTTGACGCCAATGTCGATCAACTCGCCGGTCTTCGAGATGCCTTCGCCATACATGATGTCGAATTCCACCTGCTTGAAGGGTGGGGCGACCTTGTTCTTCACCACCTTCACGCGGGTGGTATTGCCAACCACATCCTCGCGCTCCTTGATTGAGCCGATGCGGCGGATGTCCAGACGCACAGAGGCATAGAATTTCAGCGCATTGCCGCCGGTTGTCGTCTCGGGCGAGCCGAACATGACGCCGATCTTCATCCGGATCTGGTTGATGAAGATCACCATGCAGTTGGAACGCCCGATCGAGGCGGTCAGCTTGCGCATCGCCTGGCTCATCAGGCGGGCCTGGGAGCCCATCTGCATGTCGCCCATGTCGCCCTCGATCTCGGCCTTGGGCACCAAGGCTGCGACCGAGTCGACCACGACAAGGCTGACGGCCCCGGAGCGGACCAGCGTATCGACGATCTCCAGCGCCTGTTCGCCCGTATCGGGCTGCGAGATCAGCAGTTCGTCAAGGTCGACGCCCAGCTTCTTGGCATATTGCGGATCAAGCGCATGTTCGGCATCGACAAAGGCGCAAACGCCGCCCTTCTTCTGTTCCTCGGCCACCACATGCAGGGTCAGCGTCGTCTTGCCCGAGGATTCCGGCCCGTAAATCTCGATGATCCGGCCCTTGGGCAGGCCGCCGATCCCCAGCGCGATATCAAGGCCCAGCGAGCCGGTCGAGGTTGCCTCAATGTCCATGGCCGGGCTGTCGGCGCCCAGCCGCATGATCGAGCCCTTGCCAAACTGGCGTTCAATCTGTGCCAGCGCGCTTTCCAGCGCTTTCGCCTTGTCCATGTCACGCTTCCCGTTGAGGTCGAGCAGGTTCGCCACCGCCATATCTTCGCTCCTTATTTCATAGCCACCTTCAGGCGGCAATCCTGACCAATGTTCCCCAAGTGTTCCCGTTCTTATGGGATCAAAAGAAGAACATTTCAACCAAATTCTCACGATCCCAGCTTTTGCCTGCTTTGGTTAAGGGATAGTTTACGCCGATACATGAATCCGGGCTGACACCGGGGCTGAACGGAATGAAGGAGCGGAAATGCTGGTGTTCTGGGATCAAAGGCTGGCGTTTCTGGCCACGCCCAAGACGGGGTCGACGGCAATTGCCGCGGCGCTCGAATCGCTTGCGGCGGTTTCGATCCAGCGCCCGCCGAGTTTGAAGCACACCACCGTCCACCGCTATCGCCGTTTCATCGGGCCGTATCTTGAGGCGGCGTCGAAGGAGCAGTTCACCGTCGTCGCCCTGATGCGCGACCCGCGCGACTGGCTGGGGTCGTGGTATCGCTACCGCCAGCGCGGGGTAACCGACGCGAAGAACAGCACCCTCGACATGAGCTTTGACGACTTCGTCCGCGCCTGGTGTTCCGACCCTCGGCCCGAATTCGCCGATGTGGGCAGCCAGGAGCGGTTCCTGCGGCCAAGGCAGGGGGTCGGCGTTGACCGCCTGTTCCGCTATGAAGATATCGGCAGCTTTGTCGAGTTTCTGGAGGACCGGCTGAACTGCGAGGTGATCCTGCCACGGGTCAACGTATCGCCCACCGGCTCGACCGAGCTTGCGCCAGCCACCGAAGCGATGCTGCGCGAGGTGGCCGCTGCGGACTACACGCTTTACGAGACCCTGTTGCCATAGCACAAGATCCGGGCGTCCTGCCGCCGATCTTGTGGGAAAGGCATGACATCCCGGCCAATTACCGCTAGGTTTAGACGAAAGGGGCCTTAGACCCCGAGAGGCATGAAAGGGGCAGCAAGATGATTGACACCAGAATGACGCGGCGCGGGCTGGTCATTGGCGCAGGGGCGCTGATTCTGGCTGGGTGCAGCAATGGCATCGGCTCGAACGGAGCCGCGCAGATCGATGCGCGGGTTGATGCCACGCAAAGCTTCCTCTTCAGCCGCTATCCCGGCACCCAGGACCTGGCCTCGCGCGCGTCCGGGGTGCTGTTCATGCCGTTGATCACCGAGGCCGGCTTTGGCATCGGCGGGTCCTATGGGCGCGGGGCGCTGCGAATTCAGGGGGTGACGGTCGATTACTATTCCGCCGCCAAGGGAACGATCGGGCTCCAGATCGGCGCGCAGCAATATGCCCATGCGCTGTTCTTCATGACGCCCGAAGCGCTGGAGCAGTTCCGCCGGTCAAGCGGCTGGGCTGCGGGGGCCGACATCCGCTATGCCACCCCGGAACAGGGGGCGAGCATCGGGAAGGAAACGACCGAGCTTGACCCGGTGATCGCGCTGGTCTTCGGCCAGCAGGGCCTGATCGCGGGGGCCACTCTGGGTGGGGTCAAGTATACCCGGATCATCCCCTGACGTTTGGCTACCCCGGGGCGGGTCATGGCCACGGGACAGGCAATTCCAACGCATTTGGGTCCCGGAGTGGGAGGCGCGCCCTAGCGCCCCCCTGCGGTCACTTCAGCCGCCGGATCAGGCTGGAGGTGTCGTTCCGCCCGCCGCCCATCAGTTGCACATCCTTGTAGAACTGGTCCACAAGGGCCGTCACCGGCAACCGGGCGCCGATCTCTTCGGCGGCGTCAAGGCAGATGCCCAGGTCCTTCCGCATCCAGTCCACCGCGAAGCCGAAGTCGAACTCGTCCTTCAGCATGGTCTTGTGACGGTTGACCATCTGCCAGCTGCCGGCCGCGCCCTGGCTGATCACCTCGACCACCTTTTCGCCGTCGAGCCCGGCCTTCTGACCGAAGGCCAGTGCCTCTGACAGGCCCTGCATCAGGCCAGCGATGCAGATCTGGTTCACCATCTTGGCCAGCTGCCCTGACCCTGTGGGACCGATGAGGCGGCAGATACGGGAATAGGCGGCCAGAACCGGTTCGACCCTGGCGTAATCCGCCGGGTCGCCACCGCACATGATCGAGAGCTGGCCGTTCTCCGCCCCTGCCTGCCCCCCCGAAACCGGTGCATCGACGAAGGCGATGCCGGTGGCAGCGGCCTGCGTGGCAAGCTTGCGCGTGATCTTGGCCGACACCGTGGTGTGATCGACAAAGACCGATCCCGGCGTCATGCCGGCAAAGGCTCCGTCCGGCCCAAGGCAGACCATGCGCAAGTCGTCGTCATTGCCCAGACAGGCCATCACGAACTCGGCACCCTTTGCGGCCTCGCGCGGGGTGGTGAAGGCGCGGCCGATGTGCGCGGCCATCCAGGCGTCGGACTTCGCGGCGCTGCGGTTGTAGACGGCGACGTCATGCCCTCTTGCAACAAGATGGCCGGCCATGGGAAAGCCCATCACACCAAGACCAAGAAAAGCGACTTTCGCCATGTTCGATTCCCTGATGATTGCCCTTCGACGGCTGATCGACTAGGAACCGATCACAAACCCGACGTCAAGAACCGGCCCGCCATCAAGAACCGGCCCGAATGCAAACGCGGGCCGCATGGCACCGCACCTGAAGAGACCACCCCCGATGCTGACCGCCTTTCTCTGGCTGATCCGACTTGTCACCGGCGCTATCGCCTTGGGGCTGCTGGGTCTTGTGCTGGCCTATTACATCCTGTCGCGATCGCTGGTCGATTATGACGAGGACTTCACCCTGTCCGGCATCACCGCCCCGGTGGAGATCGTGCGTAACAACGACAACGTGCCGCATATCTTCGGCCAGACCGACGAGGATGTCTATTTCGCCCTTGGCTTTGCCCATGCGCAGGACCGGCTTTGGCAGATGACCATGTTGCGCCGCACCGCACAGGGCCGCCTGTCCGAGGCCTTTGGCCCGGCGACGATCAAGGTCGATGAGCTGATGCGGCGGCTGGACCTTTATGGTCAGGCGCTGAGTTCGGTCGCCGCGCAGGACGCCAAGACTCAGACGGCGCTGAAGGCCTATTCAGCCGGGGTGAATGCCTGGATCAACGAGATCAACGCCGGGGCGCGGGGTCGTGGGGCTCCGGAATTTTTCCTGTTTTCCAACGAGATCGCCGCCTGGGCCCCGGCCGATTCAATCGCCATCCTGAAGCTTATGGCGTTGCAGATGACCTCGTCGCTGCAATCCGAGGTGCTGCGGGCGCGGACCTCGCTGTTGCTGTCGCCCGAGCGGCTGGCCGACCTGCTGCCGGATGATCCCGGCCAGGGGGTCGCGGCGCTGCCGGATTACGCGTCGCTGGTGCCGGGGGCGGTGCCGTCCTTCACCCCGCTGGACTTTGCGCTTGGGCCGTTCTCGCCGGTGACGGACCCGGGGATGGCGGGGGCATCGAATTCCTGGGCGGCCATGCCGGGCCGGTCGGCGGCGGGGGGCAGTCTTCTGGCCAACGACCCGCATACCGACCTTACGGCACCAACGATCTGGTATCTGGCGCGGCTGGAACTGCAATCGGGTGGCGTGATCGGCGGAACAATCCCCGGCGTGCCGGCGGTGCTGGTCGGACGGTCGGAACGGCTGGGCTGGGGTCTCACCACGGCTTATCTGGACGATCAGGACGTGCTGATCGAGGCGGTGAACCCGGAAGACCCCGAGGAATACCGCACCCCCGAGGGCTGGGAGCGGTTCCAGTCGCGCCAGTCGATCATCACGGTCAAGGATGCCGAGCCGGTGACGCTTACCCTGCGCTGGTCACGCAACGGACCGATCCTGCCGGGAACGCTTTACGAGCTGGCCTCGATCACTCCGCCAGGCCATGTCGCGGCGGTCAGTTGGACGGCGCTGAACGGGGCCGATACCTCGATCAGCGCGGCTTTGCGGCTGATGCAGGCGGATGACATTCCTGCGGCGCTGGAGGCGGGGCGGCTCTTCGTGGCCCCGGCGCAGAACCTGATGCTGGCCGACCTGACCGGAATCGCGATGCAGGTGGTCGGCGCGATGCCGGCGCGTGATGCGGCCAACCCGTCGCAAGGGCGGATGCCGGCGCTGGCCGCCAACCCGGCTGCGGGGTTCAAGGGGGTGTTTCCCTATGAGTCGAACCCGCGTTTCGTCAATCCGACCTCCGGCCTGCTGGGCAATACGAACAACAAGACGGTCAACCGCCCCTTCCCCAACCATGTCAGCTTTGACTGGGGCGACACTCAGCGCATCCAGCGCTGGCTGAACCTGATGAAAGCCCGCGAGGTGCACACCCGCGAAAGCTTCATCGAGGCCCAGCTTGATACGGTCAGTCCGACGGCGCGCGCGCTGCTGCCGCTGATCGGGGCGGATCTGTGGTTCACGGGGGAAGCCGCCCCCGAAGGCACCCCGGAACGGCTGCGGCAGCGGGCGCTGGTCTTGCTGGCGGAATGGAACGGCGAGATGAACGAGCATCTGCCCGAACCCCTGATCGCCGAGGCCTGGATGCGGGCATTGATGGACCGGCTGATCCGCGACGAACTCGGGACCATGGCGGACAGTTTCACTCGGGTTTCGCCGGTCTTCATCGAGCGGGTCTACCGCAACGTCGGGGGGGCCTCGGTCTGGTGCGACGTGATCCAGTCGGCGGCGATTGAAAGCTGCACCGACCTGTCACGGATCGCGCTGGATGAAGCGCTTTTGCGGCTGACCGAGAAATATGGCGACAACATCGAAAGCTGGCGCTGGGGCGATGCGCATCAGGCGACGCATGACCATCCGGTGCTGGGCGACGTGCCGTTCCTGCGGCAATTCGTGAACATCCGGCAGTCCACCTCAGGCGGCGATGACACGCTGATGCGGGGCGTCACGCGGGGCAAAGGGGACGAGCCGTTCCAGAATGTCCATTCCGCCGGATATCGCGGGGTCTATGACTTTGCCGACCCCGACAGTTCTGTCTTCATCATCGCCACCGGCCAATCGGGGCATCCCTTGTCGCGCAATTACGACAATCTGGGCGAGTTGTGGCGGCGCGGTGAATACGTCCCGATGAGCCTTGACCCCGAGCTTGCCCGCGCGGCGGCGACGGGCGTGATGGTGCTGACGCCCGCTGCACCGTGATCCGGACACCGCTCCGGATGCTGCGCCGGGCGACCCCGGGCGATTCGCCGACCGCGCCAGGCAACCGGGGAACGGCGGTCCAAGCCACGATTTGGCCAGATGCTTCCGCAGCTTACAGCGCGCGGTAGCGTCTTTCCTGCCGGGCGGTCCAGCGGACGGTCAGGTGATACCCCTCTTCCACCTGGGTTTCCGAGACCACCACACCCTCCTGATGCAGCCAGGCGCGCTTGCGGCCTTCAAAGAAGGGCAGCGTCAGGTCAAGTTCGGTCTTCGCCTCGTCAAAGGCCAGCGAGATGGCGGCAAGCAGCGGATCAATCCCTTCGCCGGTGAGCGCGGACACCGGGAACACGCGGTCGCGTCCGCCGGCGTTGGAGGCAAGTGCGGCACGGGCGCCGGGATCAACCAGATCCAGCTTGTTCCACACCTCGAAGATCGGCACTTCGGGGCGGACGCCAAGCTGCGTCAGGATATCGGTAACGTCCTGCGCCTGTTCGGCGCTCTCGGGGTGGCTGATGTCGCGGATGTGCAGGATAAGATCGGCCTCCAGCACCTCTTCCAAAGTGGCGCGGAAGGCGGCGACAAGCTGCGTCGGCAGGTCCGAGATGAAGCCCACGGTGTCCGAGGCGATGATCTTGCGGCCCGGCGCCCCGTCCCTGCCCGGCAGGACAACGCCGCGCATCGTCGGGTCAAGCGTTGCGAAAAGCATGTCCTTGGCCAGAACCTCGGCCCCGGTCATCCGGTTGAACAGCGTGGATTTTCCGGCGTTGGTATAGCCAACCAGCGCCACCAGCGGAAACGGCACCTTGCGGCGGGAGGCGCGGTGCAACTCTCGGGTCTTCACCACGCGGTCCAGCTGGCGCTTGAGACGGATCACCTGATCGTCGATGGCGCGGCGGTCGGCTTCAAGTTGGGTTTCACCAGGGCCGCCGACAAAGCCGAAGCCGCCGCGCTGGCGTTCAAGGTGGGTCCAGGCACGGACCAGCCGAGTGCGCTGGTAGCTGAGGGCGGCAAGTTCAACCTGCAGCACGCCTTCCCGGGTCCGGGCGCGGTCAGCGAAGATCTCCAGGATCAGCGAGGTCCGGTCAAGAAGCTTGACGCCCCATTCCTTTTCCAGATTGCGCTGCTGCACCGGGGAAACGGTGCCGTCGACCAGCACAAGATCGATCTCGTCGGCCTTTAGGCGGGTCTTCAGCTCTTCGACCTTTCCCGAACCGATCAGGGTGGCAGGGTGGACCCGCGCCAGACGGACCACCTCTCCCCCGCAAAGCTCCAGCTCGGGGAGCGCTGCGGCAAGCGCCATCGCCTCGGCCAGGCCGTGTTCCGGCAGGCGCCGGGTCGAGGCGGATTTCAGTGACGGATGCAGCACGTAGGCGCGCGTTGGCAGTGCTGCGGTGTCGCGCAGCCGCTGGCCTGTCCGTTCGGACAGCAGATCATCCGGGTCCTGAGGATCGGAGGAGATCAGTCTTCCCCTTCATACAGGCTGATCGGTGCGCCTGGCATGATGGTGGAAATCGCATGCTTGTAGACCAGCTGCGATTGCCCATCCCGGCGCAGGAGCACGCAGAAATTGTCAAACCAGGTAATTGCGCCCTGAAGCTTGACGCCATTGATCAAGAAGATCGTAACCGGAACCTTCGCTTTCCGCACATGGTTCAGGAAAGCGTCCTGCAGGTTTTGCTTGTCGGCGGCCATTGCTTTTATGCCTTGTTTTTCTATCGCTTCACTGTCGCGTCTTCTTTGGCCTGAAGAAAGCCCGGACTGCATCGGCCCGGACGGCCTTGGGTAAGTATGATGCGGCTTCGCGGGAGATTCCAGCGCAAAAGATCAGGCTGTTAGGCAGGTGTTTTCATGTCTTTGGCAAAGGTCTAGTTGCGGCCCCGGATCGGCAGCAAAAGGGCCAGAAGCGCCAGGGTTTCCAGCCGGCCGACGATCATTGCAATTCCAAGCGCCAATTTCACCGAATCCGAGAGGTCGCCATAGGCGATCGGGGTTGCGGCACCCAGGTCGGCAAGCTGACCGGTCGTTGTCAGCGCAGCAATGGCAAGAACGAGGGCGGTCTCGAATCCAACGCCAAGCAGTGACAGCGTCGCCACCAGGATAGCGATGGTGATGGCAAAGAGCATGAAGAACACCCAGGCGAGCTGGGCCCCGTCGCGACGCAGGCGGCGGGCAGCCCCGCCGCCGCCGCCGACCGAATTCGGGTGGATGATCCGTTCCAGCTCGCGCTCGCCATGGCGCAAAAGGGCGTAAACCCGCAACAGCTTGACGCCCCCCGCGGTCGTGGCCGTGCCCCCGCCCATGATCGCAAGCCCGAGGAACACAAGGCCTGGCGTGCCAAGGCCCGACCATTCCCTCGCAGTCTGCCATTCCGACGAGACATATCCCGTGGTCGTCAGGAACGACCCGGAGGTGAAGACGATTCCCCAGAGCGCGCCAAGGATGTGGCCGCCGGTATCGATTGCGCCTTCGGCCCTGACGACGAACCAGTGCCGCAGGAACAGGATCGCCGTCACCGCCAGAAGCACCAGCGCGGCCAGCCGAAGTTCCGGGTCGTCGCGCAGGCGGCTGCGCTTTGCCGCGCCCAGCCCCGGCATCGCGCGGCGGGTGACCGCAAAGATCAGGAAGCAGAAGATCAAGACCTCGCCGATGATGCCCGCACCGGACCCCATCAGCCCGGACTGGCCAGAGATGCCAGAGGTCGACAGCGTGCCCATCGCATGGATCAGAGCGGCGGTGGAGGATTCGCCGGCAATCAGCAGGCCAAGCCAGAGAAGCGCCGTCAGGAACGAAAAGATCGGGAATATCTGCAAGGCCAGCCGGGTCAGCCGTTCTGCGGGTTCTCCGGTGCGGGTGATCTGCGACGTCCCTGGCGCGCCACGTCCCGGCACGCGTCCGGTGGCGACCTCGACCCCGCCAAGGTTCAGCGGGGCAAGGATGGCGTAGGCGGCCAGAAGGATCAGGAAGCCGCCGAACCAGCCGACCGTCGCGCGCCAGAGATGGATGGTATCGGACAGCCGGTCCGGCGCGTAAACTGTGGCGCCTGTGGTGGTGAAGCTGGAGATCATCTCGAACCAGGCATTCATCAGCGTGGTGTCCGGCAAGGCCTCGCGCATGGGCAGGACCATCGCCACCGGAAGCAGCAGGAACGCCCCGGCCAGACTGGCCAGATGGCTGCGGTCGGCGTCGCGCGGGCTGAAGGCGGCGGTTGCGACACCCAGCATGACCGTCAGAACCAGCAGGATCAGCCCCGCATAGAAGAAGTCGCGCGCCAGTTCGGGCTGGTCTGTGGCGAGGCCGTGCACCGCCGGCACCAGAGTAAGTCCCCCCGTCACCCCCAGCAGGATGACCAGCAGCGGCAGTTCGGCCAGCCGCGTCAGCATCAGAAAAAGTCGATCGAGACCTGCAGGAGGCGCTCGACCTCGGGCACGTCGCTGCTCATGGCGAAAAGCGCGATCACGTCGCCGGGTTCGACCCTGAGGTCGCCGGTGGGTTTCAGGACCCTCTCGCCCTTCATGACCGCACCGACAAGGACACCTTCCGGAAACTCGATGTCGCGGATCAGGCGTCCGGCAAGCGGCGAGGTCGACAGCACCTGCGCCTCGATCATCTCGGCCTCGGCATCGCCGATCGAATAGACGGCGCGGACCCGGCCATGCCGGATATGGCGCAGGATCGACGAGACGGTGGTGGCGCGCGGGTTGATGTAGGCGTCGATGTCAAGCGGTGCCATGAGTGGCGCCAGCGTCGGGTCGTTGACCAGCGCGATGGTCATCTGACACCCGGCCTGCTTGGCGCGAACCGATACCAGAAGGTTGGTCTTGTCGTCGTCGGTCACTGCAAGGATAGCGTCGGCGCGGTCGATCGACGCTTCCATAAGGAGGTCGATGTCCATGCCGTCACCGTGCAGAACGATGGTGCGTTCCAGCGAATCGGCGGCCTGTTCAGCGGTGGCGCGGTTCTTTTCGATGATCTTGGCACGGATGCGATCAGTGCGCTTTTCCAGCGCACGGGCCACCGCGAGGCCGACGTTGCCGCCGCCGACGATGACGATGCGTTCCTGTTTCTTGGTCTTCTTGCCGAAGATTTCCAGCGCACGGTTCACGTCCTCGATATGGGTGAAGACGTAGATCTGGTCATCCGCCAGCAACTGGTCGCCCGGATCAGGCGCGAACAGCCGATCCTCGCGACGGATGCCAACGACGATGGCACGCAGGGTCGAGAAGAGCTCGTTCAGCTGGCGCAAGGGCGTGTTCAGCACCGGGCAATCTTCGGTGAGCGCTATGCCCAGAAGCTGCGCGCGGCCATTCATGAAGCTTTCGGTATCGAAGGTCGCGGGCGCGGCAAGGCGTTGCAGGGCGGCCTCGGCCACCTCGCGTTCGGGGCTGATCACGACGTCGATGGCCAGGCGGTCCTGATTGGTCAGGTCGCCGTAAAGCGCGTCAAGATAGTTCTGCGCCCGGATGCGGGCGATCTTTCTGGTGATGTTGAAGACGGAATGCGCCACCTGACAGGTGACCATGTTCACCTCGTCAGAATGGGTGGCGGCGATCAGCATGTCGGCGTCGCGCGCCCCGGCCTTTTCCAGCACGTCCGGGTGGCTGGCAAAGCCCACCACGCCCTGCACATCCAGCATGTCCGTCGCCCGGCGCACCAGATCGGCGTTCGTGTCGACGAGAGTAACGTCGTTCTTCTCACCGGACAGGTGTCGGGCGATCTGCCAGCCAACCTGGCCCGCCCCGCAGATGATGACTTTCATCAGATTCTCCGCGACCCGCCGTCGGTGACTGAATGTCAGATCGGGCCGGACGGGTCAACCGCCGCCCCGAGGCCCTGCCCTGCCCTATTCCTCAAGCTCGGCCATGCCACGTCCGCCGCCGCGCGAGTTTCCGACCACTCCCAAGGACTTGAGCTTGCGGTGCAGGGCCGAACGTTCCATGCCGACAAAGCTGGCCGTGCGGCTGATATTGCCGCCGAACCGGTTGATCTGGGTCAGCAGGTATTCCCGTTCGAAAAGCTCGCGCGCTTCGCGCAAGGGCAAGGCGGCGATGGCGCCGGCAAGTGGCAGGCCGGTTTCGACCTCGGCCTTCGGCTCGGCACCGGGAAGTTCATGCGCCTCGATCGGGCCGGGGACATCGCCCAGGATCAGCACCCGCTCCACCACATTGCGCAACTGGCGGATGTTGCCGGGCCAGGCCATTGTCTGCAGCAGCGTCTCGGCCTCGGCCGAGAGGGTGCGGGCGGGCAACCCTTGTGTCCTGTGGAACCAGTCGATGAAATGGCGCGCCAGCTCCGGAATATCCTCGCGGCGCTCTGATAGGGGGGGCACCGGGATCGGCACCACGTTCAGGCGGTCGTAAAGTTCCTGCCGGAACCGGCCCAGGCCGATTTCCGTGCGCAGGTCGCGGCAAGTAGAAGAAATGACCCGCAGGTCCACCCGCACCTTGTCGGTCCCGCCCGCGCGGGTGAATTGCTGTTCGGTCAACACGCGCAGGATCTTCGATTGGGTGCCCAGCGGCATGTCGGCGACTTCGTCGAAGTAGACTACCCCGCCATGCGCCTGTTCCAGCAGTCCGGGCTCCACCCCACGCTCGGGGGTTTCGCGGCCAAACAGTACCTCCTCCATCCGCTCCGGCTCGATCGAGGCCGATGACACGGTGATGAAGGGCGCCGAGGCGCGGCTGGAGTTGGTGTGGATATAGCGCGCGGCCATTTCCTTGCCGGTGCCCGGCTCTCCGGTCAGCATCACCCGACCGTTCGACTTGGTGACCTTGTCGAGGTTCGATTTCAGGGTGCGGAACGCAGCCGAGGACCCCAGCATTTCAGCCGAAGTCACGTCGCGGCGGCGCAGCTCCTGATTTTCGCGGCGCAGGCGGCTGGTTTCCATCGCCCGCGA
>PNJK01000064.1 GCA_013821825.1 Rhodobacter sp. | reverse complement strand
CGGTGTCGCGGTCGGCTTCTTCCTTCGATCCGCGGCGGACCTCAACCCCGGTGGGGTTGTTGTTGCCGGTGGTATGGAAGGCCCAGATATGCACGGCAACCAGCGCCGCGGTCACGAAAGGCAGCAGATAGTGCAGCGAGAAGAAGCGGTTCAGCGTGGCATTGTCGACGGCTGGACCGCCCAGAAGCCAGGTCTGGATCGGCTCGCCGATACCGGGGATCGCGCCGAAGAGGCCGGTGATCACCGTGGCCCCCCAGAACGACATCTGGCCCCAGGGCAGCACATAGCCCATGAAGGCAGTGCCCATCATCGCCAGATAGATCAGCATGCCGATGATCCAGGTCACTTCGCGCGGGGCTTTGTAGCTGCCGTAATAGAGCCCGCGGAAGATGTGCAGGTAGACGGCGAAGAAGAAAAGCGATGCACCATTGGCGTGCAGGTAGCGGAGGAAGTAGCCGCCGTTCACGTTGCGCATGATGTGTTCGACCGACGCGAAGGCCAAGTCGACTTGCGGGGTATAGTGCATCGCCAGGATGATGCCGGTGACAATCTGCAAAGCAAGGCAGAAGGTCAGCACGATGCCCCAGATCCACATCCAGTTCAGGTTGCGGGGAGTGGGGATCATGATGGTGTCATAAAGCAGCCCGACGATCGGCAGCCGCTTGTGCAGCCAACGCTCACCCGGGGACTTGGGCTCGTAATGGTCGTGCGGAATTCCGGCCATGATTCTGATCCTTACCCAAGCTTGATCGTGGTTTCGTCAAAGAAGCTGGCAACCGGAACGTCCAGGTTCCGTGGCGCGGGTCCTTTGCGGATGCGGCCGGAAGTGTCGTAATGCGAGCCATGGCAAGGGCAGAACCAGCCACCGAACTCACCCGCGCCATTGCCCAAAGGCACACAGCCGAGATGGGTGCAGACCCCGATCATCACCAGCCACTCGCCCGCCTCGTCCAGCGCACGGTTTCCGTCCGAGGCGTCAGCGTCGGGTTTGTTGGCGTTCTGCGCCATGCCGTCGATGGTCAACTCGTCCAGTGAAACTGCGCGTGCAGCCTCGATTTCCGCTGGCATGCGGCGGCGAATGAAGACCGGCTTGCCGCGCCATTTCACCGTCAGCTGCGTGCCGGCCTCGACGGCCGAGACATCGACCATGATCGAGGCCAACGCCCGGGTGTCGGCCGAAGGGTTCATCTGATTGACCAGCGGCCAGACAGCGGCACCGGTGGCCACCACTCCGGCACCAGCGGTCGCGTAGTACAGGAAATCCCGCCGATTGCCTTCGCCGGTGCCTGCGTGATCGTCTGCGTGCGACACGACATCTTCTCCCCTATCAGATCGACGAGTGCCGACCTCCAAGTCCCAATGGACCTCTTGACAAACAAGGCCCCGCCGGTCGGGTATTTAGCGGGGCCTTGCGGCCCCGTCCAGCGGACAAAGGCACGCAGCCATGCAAAATCTGCCGGAAAGGTCCAACTGTGTCGCCGCAGCCGCCCGGCTTCACCCCGGATGCGTCGCCATCAGGGCGGGGCGCCGGGCAAATCCTGCCCACCAGCCCGCAAGCACAGGTCGTGTTGCCCGCCAATCGCGGTGCGGCTGGCGAAAGTCCAGATAGCCCAGAGCGCAGCCCAGAGCGATCTGACCCATATCCACGGGACCGGCCAGATGGCTGGTCCAGCGGCCTTCAACAGCCGTCAGCGCGCGGTCAATCTTCGACCATTGCGCCTCGACCCACTCTGCCGACCGGCTGGCTTCGGGCCGGACATGTTCTTCGTACCGCATCAGGACGGCGGCATCGGCGATGCCATCCGCTGTCGCCTCCAGCACCAGCGTATCCCAAAGATGAGGCGCCGGCGGATAAAGGCCGGCGTGCAGCACGTCATCCAGATAGCGGCAGATCACCCGGCTGTCGTACAGCGTCGGCCCGTCATCCCGCTCCAGCGCCGGGATCTTGCCCAAGGGATTGCGATCCAGCGGCATCGAGCCCGGATCAAGCGGGTTACCCGACGCCGGGACCAGTGTTACCCGGTCCGCAGCGCCCGCCTCATGCAGAAGAACCATCACCTTGCGCACGAAGGGCGAGGCAGGAGCGTGAAAAAGCCGCATCATTCGTCCTTGCTGACCCGAAAGCGGGCCATGAAGGCCGCGTCCAGATGATACTGGCGGCCGCCAATCCGGATCACCCGGATCATCCGCCCGGTCGTGTTGGTCTGGCTGACCTTCGCACTTTCGGCGGCTTCAGGTCCTGCCAGGTTCTTTGGCCGGTGCAGCGACAGACCCTCACCCAGATCATCAAGCGCATCTTCGGCCCGCTGGTCAGAGCGGCCAGGGAAGCTGCGCGCCTTCATCCAGCGTTTGACGGCGTAGCCGGCAGTTGCAACCACGCCAAGGCGCAGCGCAATCGGCAAGAGTGGGGCAAGCGGAAGCGGCATCGGACTCTCCACGGTTAGCCTTGGCAGAGTAAGGCCCGCACGCACACCTGTAAACGGAAACCGGCGGATTCAGGACTCCGGCTGCTCGCGCATCAGGGCGGCGATGGTCCGCGCGGCCTCGTTCCCCTGCGCCAAAGCCTCGGCCGCCCGTGCCCGCACATCGTCAGGCTTGTTCTGGTTCAGTTTCCACGTTCCGTCGACATCGGTGATGCTGAACCGGAACGGCAGGATCATCCGCATCATCCGGGGCATCGCGCCTTCGGTCATCTTGGCGCTGGTCCAAGGGGTCTTGCCGGTGATTCGCCCCTCATGCTCGGCTGACAAGGCATCGACATGCGGACGCAGCCTGTCTTCGGGAAGGGGTTCCAGCACGCCACGCAGATGAACGGCCACGTAATTCCAGGTCGGCACCTGATCCGGTACAAGCTCGTGCGGGCCGTACCAGTCGGGCGAGACATAGGCATCCGGCCCCGCCACGACCAGAACTGCAGGCGCAGGCAATCCGGCCCGGGCGATCAGGTTCGAGCGTGCAAGGTGCAGGTCTGCAAAGGTCGCATCGTCGGAAAGTTGAAACGGGATATGGGCGGCCAGCGGGCCTTCGGGGCCATTGGTCGTCAGGATGCCAAATCCGCGGGCGCGGGCGAAGGCAAGGTTGCGCTCGCGCGGGGACTGCCGGAAGACGGGATTCGGATGCATTTCGCTGGACCGATCAAGAGGACAAGACGCGTGGTTATCGAATTGCATGGCATGCGCCGCAAGCCTTTTCCTTGCCGCCCAAGCGCGCAATGAGGCGCGCAGGCGATGGGGCATCCTTTTCCCAAATGCCGGGGGAGTATTGGCCGGAAGAGCAAGTCATCTGCGGCAACACCCCAAAAAGCAAAAGCCGCCCGGGTTGCCCCTGGGCGGCCATTTGTCCGGTGTGCCGGAAGCGACCTCAGCCCTGACGGGCCTTGTAGCGCTTCTGCGTCTTGTTGATCACATAGACGCGGCCTTTGCGGCGCACGACCTGGCAATCGCGGTGACGCGTCTTCAGCGAGCGGAGCGAGTTGGCGACTTTCATGGTCGACCCTCCCATTTCGCGGCGCGAACCTGCGCCAGATTGAAACCCATGCCCCCCGAAGGGTGCGGCGAATGGTGGGCGGTACTGGGATCGAACCAGTGGCCACTACGATGTCAACGTAGTGCTCTACCGCTGAGCTAACCGCCCACTTTGCCTAAGCGACCCGCCGTGCCCGTTTCTTGAAACGAAAAGGACGCGGGCGAAACCGCGTCGGTCAGGGCGGGTCTATACTGACTTGCCCAAAGGCCTGCAAGGGGTTTTGGCTTTTCGACGAACTGCGGCTATATCTGGAGGAACCGCTGGAGGCGCGACCTTGCCGCAAACGCTTACCGAGGCTTACAGGCTGACCCGCCCCCAGCGGCAGACCGGGCGGATGATCTTCGCCTCACCGCATTCCGGACGGGAGTACGGGCCGGATTTCCTGGTCCAGGCAGTGCTGGACAGGCAGGCGATCCGATCCTCGGAAGATGCCTTTGTCGACCGGCTGTTCGACATGGCACCCGAGATGGGCGCCCCGCTTCTTGCGGCACGGGTGCCACGCGCCTTTCTGGACCTGAACCGCGCGGCTGATGAGCTTGACCCAAGCGTCATCGAAGGCATCCGGCGCGCACCGCACAATCCGCGCGTCGCCTCTGGCCTTGGGGTGATTCCCCGGGTGGTGGCGGGCGGGCGCGCGATCTATCGCGGCAAGCTTAGCCTGGCCGAGGCCGAGGCGCGGATCACACGGTTCTGGCACCCCTACCATCAGGCGCTGGCCGCGCTGATCGATGAGACGCGGCTGGAATTCGGGTCCGCCGTGCTGATCGACTGCCATTCCATGCCGCACGAGGCGATCGAGGCGCATACGCGGCCCGGCCAGCCCCGGCCCGATGTGGTTCTGGGCGACCGCTTCGGGGTGGCCGCGGGGCGCGAGGTGACGGACCAGATCGAGGCGGCCTTTGCCAGCGCCGGGCTTCGGGTGGTGCGCAATGCCCCGTTTGCCGGGGCCTATGTGGCGCAGGCCTATGGGCGCCCTTCGCGTGGGGAGCATGTGGTGCAGGTTGAAATCGACCGGGGGCTTTACATGAACGAGGCGCGCGTGGAGCCAGGGCCCGGCTTTGCCGCGTTTCGCACCCTGATGGCGGGCGTGGTGGCGGAATTGACCCGCAGCAGTGATGGCGTCGCGCTGGCGGCGGAATGACGGGCGCTCTCGCGGGATGGCCCCCTAGCGCAAACTTCTGCCCTTGATGATCGCATCCGTGCCGAACTTGGCGCGAATCGCGTCCGTGGCCCGTTCCGCAGCGGCGCGGCGACCGGCTTCCGGGTCAAGGAGATCCTGGCTGAGGTCAGCCCGATCCTCTGACGCAAGGTCCGAGATCCCGACACCGATCAGCCGGAAAGGGCCCTTCGTGCCTGCGTGGTCGAACAGATCCCGGGCGGCACGGTAGATCCGGTCGGTCAGTTGGGTCGGGTCGGTCAGCGCATGGCGCCGGGTCACAAGCTGGAAATCGCCACGCTTCAGCTTCAGCGTCACCGTCCGCCCCGCCAGCCCCTTCGCCTTGGCCCGGTCGGCGACCTGCTCTGCCAGCCGCCAGATATGGCCATCCAGAAGATCGGGGTCCGAAGTATCCTCGAAGAACGTGGTTTCCTTTGAAATCGACTTCAGCTTTTCGTCCCGGTTCACCCGGCGGGTGTCAAGACCCCGGGCAAGGTGCCAAAGCCGGTCCCCCATGCTGCCAAACCGCGCGCCCAGATCGGCGCGGTCCCAGCGCAGAAGGTCGGCGATGGTGCGGATGCCCGCCGCCTCCAGCGCTGCCTGCGTGGCCTGGCCCACGCCCCAGATGATGCGAACCGGCTTTGGCTTCAGGAAGGCCTCGGTCTCGGCCTTGCCGATCACCGAAAAGCCCCGGGGTTTGTCGAGGTCCGAGGCGATCTTGGCCAGAAACTTGTTGTGCGAAAGTCCGACTGACCCGGTAAGGCCAAGCTCCTCCTCCATCCGCTTGGTCAGCCGCGCCAGCAGGACAGCCGGCGCGGCGCCGTGCAGCCGGGCCGTGCCGGTCAGGTCCAGAAAGGCCTCGTCCAGCGACAGGGGTTCGATCGACGGCGTCAGATCCTCCATCATCGCCCGGATAGCGCGGCTGGCTTCGGTATAGGCACTGAACCGAGGTTTCACGACCACCGCGTCGGGGCAAAGCTTCAACGCCTGGAACATCGGCATGGCGGACCGCACCCCCTTGATCCGCGCAATGTAGCAGCAGGTCGAGACGACCCCCCGTGTCCCGCCCCCGACAATAACCGGCTGGTCGCGAATCGCCGGGTTGTCGCGCTTTTCGACCGAGGCGTAGAAGGCGTCACAATCCATATGGGCTATGGACAACTGGGCCAGTTCCGGATGCGCCACCATGCGCGGTGACCGGCAGACCGGGCAGCGCGGCGAGGTGCTGTCGGTCTGGGCAAGGCAATCGCGGCACAGGCTGGGCATGGCCAAGCTTAGCACGGCTCCAAAGGCGCGTCAGCGGCGAGCCAGCTGGACGGCAAGGATGCCGGCCATCGTCACGGCGACGCCCAGCGCATCCAGCGCGCCAACCGTCTCGCCCAGCAGGACGGCGGCAATGGCCACGCCGAAGAAGGGGTTCAGGAAGTGGAACGTGGCGGCCCTTGTGGCGCCGATCCGGCCGACAAGCGCGAACCACAGCAGAGTGGCGGCAAGGCCGGGGACGAAGATCTGATAGACGAAAGCGGCAAGGAATGCCGGGGTCCAGCTGACCGAAACAGTCTCTGCAACGGCGGAAACCAGCCCAAGCGTCACCGATCCGACCAGCATCTGCAACCCCACCACCATCAGCAGATTGCCCCCCGACGAGGCCCCCCGCACGGTCAGTGTCGCCACGGCCAGCGCCAGCGCCCCGCCCAGGGAAAGGACGATCCCCAAGGCATCCGCCCCGCCCGAAAGCCTGGTGCCCATGATCAGACCCACCCCCAAGAGCCCCGCGACCAACCCCGCGATCCCAAGCGGCGCGATCCGCTCGCCCCGGACTGCCCAGCCCAGCGCCGCCACCATCAAGGGCATCGAGGCGGCGATGATCACGGCCAGCGACGCCTCGACCCATTGCATCGCGACAAAGTTCAGTCCGAGGTAAAGGGCATTTTGGCAAAGACCGAACAAGATCACCGCCCGGGCCTGTGCCGGGGCCAGACGCCATGATTGCCCCAACGCGCGCGCGACCAGCACTGCAAGAAGGCCCGAAATCAGGAACCGCACCGACAGCGCGGCAAGGGGCGGCGCATGGGCCACGATCACCCGTGCCGTAGCGAAGGCCGAGGACCACATCGCCGCAAATACCGTGCCGATCAGGATTGCGCGCAGGTCCATCGCGCCGTGGTGCCTGTGCGGGCAGGGGACGTCAAGATGCCGGCGGCTCCCAAAGCTCGATCGGCGTGCCTTCAGGGTCATAAATCCGGGCGAAGTGGCCATAACTTCCGTCGCCATCCCAATCCGCGCGGGTCTCGACCCTGATGCCTGCGGCCTCCAGCCGGGCGATCAGGCCGGGCAGTCCTTCAACGCGCAGGTTCAGCATCCACTGCTTGTCGGCGGCGAAGTAGTCGGTAGAGGCGGCGAACGGGGAAAAGACCGTGGGCCCGGCCTCCTGCTGCCAGACGGCCACATCCGGCTGCGTGATCCCCAGATGCGTGCGGTACCATTCGCTCAGGGCGGCCGGGTGGCTGGCCCGGAAGAAGATCCCGCCGATTCCCGTCACACGCGCCATGATCTGACCTCCAATGCAAAAGGGCCGTCCCAAGGACGACCCTTCCACGAATCCGGTCTTGTCGGAAGGCCTAGCCGTTCACGACATCCTTCAGTGCCTTCGCGATGGCGAATTTCACCTGCTTGTCAGCCGGCTTCATCATCGTCTCGCCCGTAGCGGGGTTGCGGACCTGACGCTCGGGGCGGGCCTTGCAGGCGACCTTGCCAAGGCCCGGAAGGGCCACGGACCCACCCGCGGCAACCTCGGTCGCCACGACCGAAGCAATGGCGTCAAGCGCGGCACCGGCGGTTTTCTTGTCGCTGCCCATCGCTTCGGCAACGGCGGCCACCAGCTGGGTCTTGGTCATCGGTTTGGACATCTTTTCACCCTTCGTTTGTTATCTGCACATGTTATCGGCGTGACAGCGACCCGCAGTGAGCGGGCGTCGCGTCCCCTGAAACGAGGCCATGCCCCAGACACACAGTTTCCGGTCTGAAATCAACCCCGGAACGCAAGCAAATCCGCATTTGACGGCTTTTTCGCGCCTTCAAAGAAAGGCGGTTTCCTCGAAACTGCGCAATTTGCGGCTATGCAGCCGGGCGATTGGTGTGGCGCGCAGCCGTTCCATCGCACGTATGCCGATCTGAAGATGGCGGCTGACCTGCGTCTTGTAGAAATCCGAGGCCATGCCGGGCAGTTTCAGCTCGCCATGCAGCGGCTTGTCGCTGACGCAAAGCAGCGTTCCATAGGGCACCCGGAACCTGAACCCGTTGGCGGCGATGGTGGCGCTTTCCATGTCCAGCGCCACCGCGCGGGATTGGCTAAGCCGCCGCACCGGTCCGGACTGATCGCGCAGTTCCCAGTTGCGGTTGTCGATGGTGGCCACGGTGCCGGTGCGCATGATCCGCTTCAGCTCATAGCCTTCAAGCTGGGTCACCTCGGCCACCGCCCGCTCCAGCGCAATCTGGATCTCCGCCAGCGCCGGGATCGGCACCCAGACCGGCAGGTCGTCGTCCAGTACGTGATCGTCGCGCAGGTAGGCATGGGCCAGGACGAAATCCCCAAGGCTCTGGCTGTTCCGCAAGCCGGCGCAATGCCCGACCATCAGCCAGGCATGCGGACGCAGGACGGCGATGTGGTCCGTCGCGGTCTTTGCATTCGACGGACCCACCCCGATATTCACCAGCGTGATCCCCTGCCCATCCGCCCGCTTCAGGTGATAGGTCGGCATCTGCGGCAACTTGGTGACCGGCTGGATCACCCCGTCCGGCGTGGTGATCTCCTGGTTGCCGGTGGCAACAAAGGCGACATACCCGCTGGCAGGGTCGCCCAGCGCCGCGCGCGCATAGGCCTCGAACTCGTCGACGTAGAACTGGTAGTTGGTGAACAGCACATGGTTCTGGAAATGCGTCGGGTCCGTCGCCGTGTAATGCGACAGCCGCGCCAACGAATAGTCCACGCGTTGCGCGGTGAACGGCGCCAGCGGTGCCGACCCGTCGGCATAGCGCGTCATCACCCCGTTGACGATGTCATCATTTGTCGTCGACAGGTCCGGCACGTCGAACACATCGCGCAGCGAGAAGTCCATCACCCCTTCCTGCGGCACCGCCACATCCGGGCTGCCGGCCACGGCGAAATGCACCGGAATTGGCGTGCCGGATGGGCCGATATCCACCGATACCCCGTGGTTCTGCACCAGAAGCTCGATTTGCTGGATCAGATAGTTGCGGAACAGGTCGGGCCGCGTGACCGTGGTCGCAAAGGTCCCGGGACTGGAGACATGGCCAAAGGCTAGCCGGGAGTCGACCTTGTCGAAGCTGGTCACCGTCAGGCGTATCTCCGGATAGAAGGCGCGGATTCTGCGGCCCGGACGGCCTTTCGCGACCGTCTCGCTGAACTTCTGCACCAAGAACTCCGTAGCCTCGGTATAGAGCACTTCCAGAAGATCGACTGCCGCACCGGCGTCAGTAAAGCTTTCATGGTCCCGGGCGGGCGGGCACAGCATGGCGGTCGGTTGGTCGTCCTGCATCTTGGGTCCTGCGTTTGATCCGGCATATAAGCCGAAAGCCCTATCCCTTCGCAAGTGACGCCGTGATGACAGGCCAACGCCGGCCATCGCGAAGCGGTGTCGCCCCCGCCCATGCCTGGCCCGTTCAGGCCCTTGCGCCCCGGCACCTGCCCCCCGATAGTTGGCGCCATGTTCACGCTTCTTTCCCTTGGCCACGGCTATTCCGCGCAGGCCCTTGCCCGCCGCCTCATCCCTCAGGGCTGGCGGGTGATCGGCACAACCCGCAGCGCCGCGAAGGCCGAGACCCTGCGTGCCGAGGGGGTCGAGCCGCTGCTTTGGCCCGGCGACCTTGGTCCCGCCCTTGCCGACGCGACCCACATCCTCGCCTCTGCGGCCCCGGATGCGGGCGAAGATCCGTTCCTTCAGACGGTCCCAGCCTTGGCGCAGGCCAGGGCGCGGTGGGTCGGCTACCTTTCCACCACCGGCGTCTATGGCGACCACAAAGGCGCCTGGATCGACGAGACGACCCCCCTGACGCCGGTGTCCGATCGCGGCCGCTGGCGTGTCCTTGCCGAAGGGCAATGGCTGGCGACGGGCTTGCCCGTCCACATCTTTCGCCTCGCAGGCATCTACGGCCCCGGTCGCGGCCCGTTCGAGAAGGTGCGCGACGGAACTGCCCGCCGGATCATCAAGCCCGGTCAGGTCTTCTCCCGCATCCATGTCGAAGACATCGCACAGGTGCTGGAAGCCTCGATCCGCCACCCGAACCCCGGCGCCGCCTACAATGTCTGCGACGACAACCCCGCCCCGCCCGAAGACGTGCTCAGCCACGCCGCACGGCTTCTGGGCCTGCCGGACCCACCCGCCATTCCCTTCGATCAGGCCCGGATGAGCCCGATGGCCCGCAGCTTCTACGGTGAATCCAAACGCACCCGGAACGATCGCATCAAGGGCGAACTTGGGGTAAAGCTCCTCTACCCAGACTACCCGGCGGGTCTGGCAGCGCTTCTGCGCGACGAACAATCGTAAGCTATTAAAAATAAAAGACAATTGTCTTCCTCTCTGGGAAAATATCCCACGGGGGTCCGGGGGTGTGAAACCCCCGGCGTCCGTCCAGGGCGCGCGCTATTGCGCTGCTACCCCAAGAACCTGCCCGCTCAGGATCGCCTCACTGACCGATGACAGTGCCAGGGCCGCCGCGCCATGGGCCCACAGCAGGTCTCCCCAGGCATGAATCTCGATCGGCGGGCGGGGACGGCCGGAATTGATGGCAAGGTTCTCCATCTCGGCAAGCGTCTCGGCGGCGTAAAGATAATCATAGCGCATCCGCTCGCCCGACAGGATGATCAGCGCCGGGTCGAACAGGTTGATGACATTCGACAACCCGACCGCCAGATAGCGCCCCGCCCGGCGAAAGATCGACTTCGCGGTCGCGTTGCCGGCCTTGGCGTGATCGTACAGGCTTTCCAGCAGCACCCCGATCGACTGGCCTTCCTTGTGCCCCCAGTTCAGCGCCGTCGTCGCCTCGCGCGCCAGGGCATAGTCGGCGACATAGGCTTCCAGGCACCCGCGCTGGCCGCAACGGCAGAGCGCGCCGTCCAGATGCACCTTGGTATGACCAAGCTCCATCCCCAGCCGCTGGGCGCCGCGATAGATCCGGTGGTTCATCACGAAGCCCATGCCGACGCCATGCTCGATGGTGACCACGGCGAAATCCGACAGGCTGCGCCCGGCGCCAAACCACAGTTCCGCCAGCGCCACCAGGTTGGCGTCGTTGTCGATGGCAACCGGCAACCCCAACCGCGCACTGGCCCGCGCCGCCAGCGGCACCGCTCGATCAGCCAGCACCGACGACCACAGCACAATCCCTTCGGCGGAATCGACGAAGCCCGGCAGCCCGATCCCTACCGCCGAAAGATCGGCCCGCGCCATGCCCGCCTTTTCGCAGACACGCGTCAGCAACCCCTCGATCGCATCAAGCATCTCGCCCACCGCCATCGGCCCGGGGCGGCGGGGAATCACGTCGTCCGCGATCAGGTTGCCGGCGAAATCGACGATCACTGCGGTATGTTCGCGGTCGGACAGCTTCATCCCGGCGACGCGATGCGCGTCCGCGCGAACCCCCAGCGCCACGGCAGGACGACCGCGCCCGACCCCGCTGTCCCGCGACGCCGCGACCTCTTCGATCAGGCCCGCCTCGATCAGTTCCGAGGCTATGGTGGTCACCGACGCCGGACTGACGCCCAGATCCTTGGCGACCTGCACCCGCGGAATCAGGCCCGCCGCCCGCACAAGCTCGAACACCTGCTGGCGCATGGGGCGTTGCGATTCGGACAGCGGCGGGATCAGCGGGCCCACGCCCTTGCGTCCCTCACTTGCTTCCGACCGTATCGCCCGCGGCATTTATTCAGTCTCCGAAGTAAAGCTGTGGCCAATTGGCCATATTCGCGATCCGTCCCACCGCAAAACATCGGAAATCCGGTGGATCAGCACTTCGCCCAAGTCTTCATCACCCGTTTTATTTTGACAACTGAAATTGTGAGCGCCACGTTCTCGCTCGATTTCGGCCTCAGGGTCGGTCCGATAAGAGTCTTGACAAAATAGGGGGGAAGAAACTGATGCGAAAGATCATCCTGGCGGTCGTCTTGGCGGCGACAGGTTTTGGGTCGGCGGCGCTGGCTGAAGGCAAGAAGATCGGCGTCTCCTGGTCGAATTTCCAGGAACCGCGCTGGAAGTTCGACGCCGCGGCCATGCGGTCATCGATCCAGCGCGAAGGTAATGAATACATCACCGCCAATGCCGAGGCTTCTGCCGAAAAGCAGCTGAACGACATCCGGAAGATGATCGAACAGGGGGTGCATGTGCTTGTCATCCTGCCGGTGGACCGCGAGGCGATCCTTCCCGCCATCGACCTTGCGGCCGAAGCGGGAATCCCCGTCATCAGCTATGACCGGCTGATCGAAGATGATCGGGTGTTCTATATCACGTTCGACAACGTGGGGGTCGGGCGGATCATCGCGGCGATCATCCGGCAGGTCCAGCCAGATGGCAACTATGTCATCCTCAAGGGCGATCCAGCCGATGCAAACGTGGGTTTTCTGCGCCAGGGCATGGAAGAGGTGATCGGCGCCGCCGTCACTGGGGGAACCATCACCATCGTCGGCGAAGCGAATGCCGAGGGCTGGCGCCCGGACAGTGCCTATACTGCCATGGAGAAGATCCTTGCAGACAATGGCAACAAGGTTGACGCGGTGCTCGCCCAGAACGACGGCATCGCCGGAGCGGTAATCGAAGCCTTGGCGGCCCAGGGTCTAAGCATTCCCGTAGGTGGCCAGGATGGCGACCCGGCAGCGCTGAACCGCGTGGCACGCGGCACGCAGGTCGTGTCTGTGTGGAAGAATAATATCGAGCTTGGCAAGGCAACCGGCAAGATCGCCAGTCTTTTGGCCGACGGCGTGACGATGAATCGCATCCCCGACTCGATCCGCTTTACCGGCGGCGAAAAGGGCCTGACTTTCAACGCGATCCTGCTGAACCCCACCCCGATCACCAAGGACAACCTGAACCTGGTGATCGAAGCCGACGTCATCACGCAGAAACAGGCCTGCGCCGGTGCGCAGGCGGGCGTCAACGGCTGCTGAGGCCAGTGATTTCTCCGGTGTATCTCTGCCGGGGAGAGACAGGACCAATGGGGCGCCGATCCTTCGGGGTCGGCGCCCTTCGTTTTTTATTTTGACAACTGAAATTATTCGCGTCATTTTTCCGCCCGTTCCGGCGAATCTGCCGGGCCGGCCATACGCTGGCCGATGTCCATAGGGAGGATACTAATGCGTAACGCAATTCTCATCGCCGTTGTGGCGGTGACTGGCTTCTCGTCGGCGGCACTTGCCGAAGGCAAGAAGATCGGCGTGTCCTGGGCTTCGTTCCAGGAAGAGCGCTGGAAGATCGACGAGGCCGCAATGGTTGCTGCGATCGAAGCTGCCGGCAACACCTATGTGAACGCCGACGCCCAGTCGTCGTCCACCAAGCAGCTGGCCGACATCGAAGCGCTGATCACCCAGGGCGTTGACGCCCTGATCATCAACGCCTGGGACAAGGACGCCATCGGCCCGGCCATCGAGCTGGCCGCCGCTCAGGGCATCCCCGTCGTCGGCTATGACCGCCTGATCGAAGACGACCGCACCTTCTACCTGACCTTCGACAACGTCGGTGTTGGCCGGATCATCGCGGAAACCGTCTACGCCGCCGCGCCCAAGGGCAACTACGCCATCATCAAGGGCGACCCGGGCGACCCGAACGCCGGCTTCCTGCTGCAGGGCATGATGTCGGTCATCCAGGGCGCAGTGGATTCGGGCGACATCAAGATCGTCGGCGAAGCCTTCTCGGACGGCTGGAAGCCGGAGAGCGCGCAAACCAACATGGAGCAGATCCTGACCGCCAACGGCAACGCAGTTGACGCCGTGTTGAGCCAGAACGACGGCATGGCCGGCGGTGTGGTCGCGGCACTTGGCGCTCAGGGCCTGGTGATCCCGGTCGGTGGCCAGGACGGCGACCTTGCGGCGATCAACCGTGTGGCACGCGGCTCCCAGACCGTTTCGGTCTGGAAGGACGCGCGTCAGCTTGGCAAGGCCGCCGGCGAAATCGCCTCGGCTCTGGCCGAAGGCGCAGCGCTGGACAGCATCGAAGGTGCGACCAAGTTCTCGGGCGGCGAGAAGGGCGTTGAAATGAACGCCATCCTGCTGGCTCCGACGCCGCTGACCAAGGACAACCTGAACGTCGCCATCGACGCGGGGCACATCTCCAAAGAGCAGGCCTGCGAAGGCGCCATGGCCGGCGTCGTCGGCTGCGAGTGATCGTCTGATCGGGGTGCCGGGCTAGTCCCGGCACCCCGTTTTCCTGCAGATCCCAGACGGCACGGTGCCGTTCCAAGACGCGATTCAGACATTTCGGCACCATGGCCCCAGGCCAGGCGCCCTGGCCTGATGTCACTGCGTCTCCCCTCAGACCGCCGGACGAGGACATGACAAACACACCCTTGAAAACCACCCATGACGTGCAGGCGGGCCCCGTGACCCGCTTTTTGCGTGCGACCGAAATCGACACCCGACTGCTGGGCATGTTCGGTGCGCTTCTGCTGATCTGGCTTGGGTTCCATCTTTACCCTGGCCTGAAAGATTTCGTGCAAAGCCTCTGGGGAGCCACCGTGCAAGGCGATGGAACCGTAGGCGAGGCGTTTGCCCTGCTGAACCCCGTGACGGTGTGGACCAAGGGCGCCTTCCTGACGCCGCAGAACCTGTGGTTCCTCAGCGTGCAAAGCGCGTCGATCGGGATCATGGCCACGGGCATGGTGCTGGTCATCATCACCCGAAACATCGACCTGTCGGTTGGCGCCATCCTTGGTGTTACCGGCATGATGATGGGTCTTTTCCAGGTAGAGTGGCTGCCCCAATACCTTGGCCTTGGCCATCCGATGATCTGGGTGCTGACCGTGATCCTCGGCATTCTGGCTGGCGGCACCATCGGTGCCTTCCAGGGCTCGCTGATCGCCTACCGCGGCATCCCGGCCTTCATCGTCACGCTGGGCGGCCTGCTTATCTGGCGCGGCTTTGCCTTCCTATCGGCGGACGGGCGCACGATTTCGCCGGTGGACAGCAAGTTCCAACTGCTTGGCGGCGGACCCTATGGCGCAGTGGGCGAGACGGGCAGCTACATCGTCGGCGCCATCGCCATTGCTGCGATCCTTTACCTGATCTGGTCCGGCCGTCAGTCGCGCAAGCGGCACGACTTCCCGCTGCGGCCGATGTGGGCCGAAGTGACCATGGCCACGCTGGGCTGCGGCCTTGTGATCGGAGCGGTTCTGATCGTGAACGCCTACCCCTGGCCGAAGGGCATCCTGAAGCAGCAGAACCTGGCTGAAGATGTCTTCGTCAGCCACGGCTTCGCCATTCCGGTCCTGATCATGGTGACTGTCGCCATCGCCATGACCATCCTGATGAACCGCACCCGCTTTGGCCGCTATGTCTTTGCCATCGGCGGCAACCCGGAGGCAGCGGCCCTGTCGGGGATCAACGTCAAGTGGATGACGCTGAAGATCTTCGCCCTGATGGGGGCGCTGGCCGGTCTTTCTGCCGTCATCGCCTCGGCCCGTCTGAACAGCGCCACCAACGCGCTGGGCCTTCTGGACGAACTTTACGTCATCGCCGCCGCCGTCATCGGGGGCACCTCGCTGGCCGGGGGCGTGGGCACCATCTACGGCGCCATCCTGGGCGCTTTCGTGATGCAATCGCTGAAGTCGGGCATGGTGCTGATCGGATTCGATACTGCCGTTCAGCAGATCGTGGTGGGCACCGTTCTGGTGGTGGCCGTCTATCTTGACAACGTTTACCGCCGCCGCGCGAAGTAAGGGAGGGGAAGATATGACCACGAACAGGGGCACTCCACTGGTCGAACTGCGCGATATCTCGATCGCGTTCGGCGGGATCAAGGCCGTCGATCACGTCACCGTCGACCTTTATCCGGGCGAAGTCGTGGGCCTTCTGGGCCACAACGGCGCGGGCAAGTCGACGCTGATCAAATGCCTGTCAGGCGCCTACAAGGCCGACGCCGGGCAGATCCTGATCAACGGGCAAGAGGTAGTGATCAACAATCCCCGCGACGCCCGCAGCCAGAACATCGAGACGATCTACCAGACCCTCGCGCTGGCGGACAACCTCGATGCCGCCTCGAACCTGTTCCTCGGGCGGGAGTTGGTGAACTCCATGGGCTTCGTCGACGAAAGCGCGATGGAGGCCGAGACGCGGAAGATCATGGGCCGGCTCAACCCGAACTTCCGCAAGTTCAATGTGCCGGTTTCGGCGCTATCGGGTGGCCAGCGCCAGTCGGTCGCCATCGCCCGCGCGGTCTACTTCAACGCCAAGATCCTGATCATGGACGAACCCACTGCCGCCCTGGGACCCCACGAAACCCAGATGGTTTCGGAACTGATCCAGGAGCTGAAGGCGCAGGGCCTGGGCATCTTCCTGATCGAACATGACATTCACAACGTGATGAAGCTGTGCGACAGGGCAAGCGTGATGAAGAACGGCCAGCTTGTCGGCACGGTCAACGTGGGCGAAGTGACCGATGAAGACATCCTTGGCATGATCATCCTGGGCAAGAAGCCGGCACTGGCGGCTTGAAATGTACATCGGCCTTGACCTTGGCACGTCAGGCCTGAAAGGCATTCTTATCGGTGAGGACCAGTCAGTCCTCGCCGAAGCGACCGCCCCGCTGACAGTCCAGCGCCCGCATGAGGGGTGGAGCGAGCAGGCCCCCTCCGACTGGATAAGCGCGGCCGAAGCCGTGCTGGACCAGCTTTCCACCAAGGGCCTGGGACCAGTGCGCGGCATCGGCCTTTCCGGCCACATGCATGGCGCCACCCTGCTTGATGCCGGGGACGAGGTCCTGCGCCCCTGCATCCTGTGGAACGACACCCGCAGCCATGAGGAAGCCGCCGAACTGGACGGCGACCCGATGTTCCGCCGCCTGACGGGCAACATCGTGTTTCCGGGCTTTACCGCGCCAAAACTGATATGGGTCCGCCACCACGAGCCGCAGGTCTGGGACCGGGTGGCAAAGGTCCTGCTGCCGAAGGATTACCTGCGCCTCTGGCTGACCGGCGATCATGTCGGCGAGATGTCGGATGCCGCCGGCACAAGCTGGCTGGACACCGGCAAGCGTGACTGGTCGGATGACCTGCTTTCCGCCACCGGCCTGTCCCGCGACCACATGCCCCGGCTGGTCGAAGGCTCGCAAGCCTCGGGCACCCTGCGTGAGGCGCTGGCCGCCCGTTGGGGCCTGCCGAAGGGCGTGGTCATCGCCGGGGGCGGGGGCGACAACGCGGCCTCGGGCGTCGGCGTCGGCGTCGTCCGGGCGGGTGAGGCCTTCGTGTCACTTGGCACCAGCGGCGTCCTCTTCGCCGCGAATGACGGCTACCAGCCCGACCCCGCCACCGCCGTCCACACCTTCTGCCATGCGCTGCCGAACACCTGGCACCAGATGGGCGTGATCCTCGCCGCGACCGACGCGCTGAACTGGTACGCCAGGCTGGTCGGCACCGACGCGGCCAAGCTGACCGGCGAACTCGGCCCCTTGCAGGCCCCTGGCAAGACCGTCTTCCTGCCCTACCTCGGCGGCGAGCGGACCCCCCTGAACTCTGCCACCGTGCGCGGGGCCTTCATCGGGCTGGAGCATGCCACCGACCGCCAGTCAGCCACCCGCGCCGTGCTGGAGGGCGTGACCTACGCCATCCGCGACAGCCGCGATGCGCTGGCTGCCACCGGCACGAAGCTGGAGCATCTTCTGGCCGTCGGCGGCGGATCGCGCTCTGACTACTGGCTGCGCGCCATCGCCACCGCGCTCGATTGCCCGGTGCAACTGCCCGTCGCGGGCGATTTCGGCGGTGCCTTTGGCGCTGCCCGCCTGGGCCTGATGGCCGCCACCGGAGCCGGGGCCGAGATTGCCACCCTGCCGAAGATCGCCCGTGTGATCGACCCCGACCCCACTTTGAAAGACGCATTCGATGCAGGCCACGCCCGCTTCCGCTCCGCCCAATCTGCCATCAAGGATCTGAAATGACGGACTTTTTCAAAGACATACCCGCCATCAAATACGAAGGCCCTTCGTCGAAGAACGAATACGCCTTCCGCCACTACAACCCGGATGAGGTGATCCTCGGCAAGCGGATGGAAGATCACCTCCGTTTCGCCGTCGCCTACTGGCACAGCTTTGCCTGGCCCGGCGGTGACCCCTTCGGCGGCCAGACGTTCGAGCGTCCGTGGTTCGGGGACACTATGGCGCTGGCCAGGATGAAGGCCGATGTCGCGTTCGAGATGTTCGATATCCTCGGCCAGCCCTTCTACTGCTTCCACGATGCCGACATGCGCCCGGAAGGCGCGAACTTCGCCGAAAGCCTGAAGAATCTGAACGAGATCGCAGATTACCTTGGCGAGAAGCAGCAGACGCACAAGGCCAAGCTCCTTTGGGGTACCGCGAACCTGTTCAGCCACCGCCGCTGGATGAGCGGGGCGGCGACGAACCCCGACCCGGACGTTTACGCCTACGCCGCCGCCACCGTGAAGGCCAACATGGATGTGACCAAGCGCCTTGGCGGGCAGAATTACGTCCTCTGGGGCGGGCGCGAGGGGTATGAGACCCTGCTCAACACCGACCTCAAGGCCGAACGTGCCCATGCCGGCCGCTTCCTGCAGCAGGTGGTCGAATACAAGCACAAGATCGGCTTCAAGGGCGCAATCCTGATCGAGCCGAAGCCGCAAGAACCCTCGAAGCACCAGTACGACTATGACGTGGCCACGGTTTACGGCTTCCTCAAGGACTTCGGACTGGAGAAGGAAGTCCAGGTCAACATCGAACAGGGCCACGCCATCCTTGCCGGGCACTCGTTTGAACATGAAATCGCGACCGCCGCCGCCCTTGGCATCTTCGGCTCGATCGACATGAACCGGAACGACTACCAATCCGGCTGGGACACCGACCAATTCCCGAACAACCACCCCGAAAAGGCCGTGGCCTTCTACGAGATCCTGAAAGCAGGCGGCTTCACCACCGGCGGCGTCAACTTCGACGCCAAGATCCGCCGCCAAAGCCTCGACCCGGAAGATCTGATCCTTGCCCATGTCGGCGGCATGGACACCTGCGCCCGCGCGCTGAAAGCCGCTGCCGCCCTGCTGGAAAGCGGAGAGATGGAGGCTGCGGTCAAGGCGCGTTACGCTGGCTGGCAAAGCCCCAAGGCGCAGGCGATGCTGCAAGGCTCGCTTGAAGACGCGGCGGCAAGGGTCACGGCGGAACACCTTGAACCGCAACCGAAATCCGGCCGCCAGGAACGACTGGAGAACCTCTGGAACCGCTACGTCTGACTGCCGCACAGCAGGCCAAACGGCCTTCTACGGCCGAAAGCGATCGAAGACGCCCGTCGGCGCGGTTTGGCGGCCTCAGCGCCGTATCCGCGCGTCCAGTTCCGCGTTGATAGCGCCGCCCAGCAGCACCGCCCAGACGCTTAGGTAAAGCCACATCATCAGGATGATCACGGCGCCGATCGACCCGTAGATCGCGTTGTAGCTGTTGAAATTCGCCAGATAGACCGAGAACCCGATCGACACCCCCGCCCAGG
>PNJK01000063.1 GCA_013821825.1 Rhodobacter sp. | reverse complement strand
TTCAAGTACGTAATTCTCTTCGATCGGGTCCTCCACGTCCAGAACCGCAGAGACGGCTGTGGAAATCGCGCCGCATTCATCGACGCCGATCCCGCCATCAGGGCGATCCGCCATGATCTGCAGGACACGCGTCTTGCCGCCCATCAACCGCACGCGCACCAGTTCGAACCCCAACCCCTCGATCACGGGGGTGATGATCTCGGCCAGGCGGCGATCAGTGGCAGTCTTGGCGATCAGATCGGACATGCGGGTTCCAAAAACAAAAAGCGGGCCAAGCGGCCCGCCCGTGACGATCGGTAGTTCCGAGTGTGGACCTCGAAACCGCTGTTGAGAGCCATATACGCCCGGAGGTGCGAGTCTGCAAGGGCCTGACTGCTGGCAGGCGGAAACGCCTGTCGGCGCCCTTTCCCGGTGCCGGAGGCGATGGGTTCGGATCACAATGTCGCCCATCGGCCCCGCCCAAGATTGCCCCCATCCGACCAAGCTGCGATAGTCGGTCCGCAGCCCGAAAGAGGGAAAAGTCTGGATGCTCGCCCCGCGCGAAATTCTTCGGTCTCTGGTCGCGGCTGGCGTAATCGGTCTGGTCCTGACCACAGTGCGGGCCGATGCGCTTGAGCGGCTTGAATTTCAGATTCCAGGGGCCAGCGAGACGGTTGCCGACGCCGTTCGCGCGGCATCGCTTGTCAGGGCGTTCGGCGCCGAGGGTCGGACCGATCCGCAAGACCTTCTCGCCGCCGCCCGCGCCGATTACGGGCGCCTTCTGGCGGCGCTTTATGCCAAGGGCCATTACTCGGCCGTCATCCGCATCCAGATCGACGGGCGCGAGGCGGCGGATATCCCGGTGCTGGACGTTCCGACCGCCATTTCCCGGATCGTGATTGCTGTCGACCCGGGTCCGCCCTTCCGGTTCAACACGGCACGGATCGATCCCTTGGCGCGCCGGACCGAGTTGCCCGAAGGCTTTCGCGCCGGCCAGCCCGCCGAAAGCGGGGTGATCGGCGACGCAGTCGATATCTCAATCCGCGCCTGGCGCGAGGTGGGCCATGCCAAGGCGGTCGTCGCGCAAGAGGCAGTGGTGGCAGATCACGGCGCCGCCCTGCTGGACGTGGACGTGCGGCTTGCCCCCGGACCAAGGCTGCGCTTCGGCCCGCTTGCGGTCGGGGGCGAGGCGCGGATGCGCGAACGCCGCGTCGAAAAGATCGCCGGGCTGCCGACGGGCGAGCTCTTCAGCGAAACCGACCTGCGCCGGGCCGAGGAACGCTTGCGCCGCACCGGTATCTTCAGCACGGTCACCTTGCGCGAAGATGATGCCGTCACGGCGCCGGACCTGCTTGGCGTCACCGCGACCGTGGTTGAACAAAAACCGCGCCGCTATTCATTTGGCGCAGAGATCGCCAGCCTTGACGGCGTGTCGCTGACCGGGTCCTGGCTGCACCGCAATCTTCTGGGCGGGGGCGAACGGCTGAAGCTGGAAGGCTCGGTCACGAACATCGGGTCCGGGGTCAGCGGCATCGACTATGCGCTTGGCGTCACGCTGGACCGTCCGGCCACGCTGACGCCGGACACGACGGCAGGGCTTCTGCTAGCCTACGAGCGTCTCGATGAGATCGACTATTCCTCTGACACGGTCGAATTCGGCCTGGCCCTCTCGCATATCTTTTCGGAACAGCTGACGGCGCGGGCAAGCCTGACCTACGCCTATCAGAGCGGAACCGATCCGGGCGGGGATTTCGAGTTTCGGAACCTGTCGCTGCCTTTCGGCGCGACCTGGGACCGACGGGACGACGCCCGCAAGCCGACGCGCGGGTTCTACCTTGATGCGACGGTCATGCCGTTCCTTGGCTTCGAAACCACCGGCTCGGGTGTCCGGGCCACCTTTGACGGCCGCGCCTATCGCAGCTTGGGAGAGCCTGGCAGGTTCGTGGTGGCCGTTCGTGCGCAAGGCGGTGCCGTCATCGGCCCCGACCTGCTGGACACCCCGCGCGACCTGCTGTTCTTTTCCGGCGGCGGGGGCACGGTGCGGGGGCAGCCCTACCGGTCGCTTGGCATCCCGGTAACCCGGGACACCGGGCCCGAATTCCTGATCGGTGGTCCGTATTTCCTGGCCGGTTCTCTGGAACTGCGCGCCAAGCTGACCGACCGGATCGGCATCGTCGGTTTTGTCGACGCGGGAAGCGTCGGGCTGGACGGCTTCTTCGACAGCTCCTCTGACTCGCACGCGGGGGCCGGGCTCGGCCTGCGCTATGACACCGGGTTCGGCCCGATCCGACTGGACGTCGCCGCACCGATCAGCGGCTCTACCGGCGACGGGGTCCAGATCTACATCGGTCTGGGGCAGGCGTTCTGATGCGGCGGATTCTTCTGATCGCGGCGGTTCTGGCCGCTGGCACAGCGCAAGCGCAAGACAGCGACGAGGGCTATCTTGCCGCCTTCCTGCAGGACAGTCTTTCGGGTGCCGGGCGGCAAGTCACCATCACCGGCTTTGCCGGCGCCCTGTCCTCACGCGCAACGATCCAGACATTGACCATCGCCGATGACGCCGGCGTCTGGCTGACAGTGGAAGGCGTCACGCTGAACTGGAGCCGGTCTTCGCTGCTGTCCGGTGCGCTGGAGGTAAGCGAGCTTTCCGCCACCGGCATCACCATGACCCGGATGCCGGATACGGGCGGCGCCAGCGTCCCCTCACCCGAGGCGTCAGGGTTCAGTCTGCCAGAACTGCCGGTATCGATCGACATCGGCCAGATCGCAGTCGAGCGAATCTCGCTTGGCGAAGCGGTGCTGGGCCAGGCGGTCGAGGGCAACCTTGACGCGGCGCTGCGGCTGGCCGACGGAGCGGGCAGTGCCACGCTGGACCTGATCCGGCTGGGTGACGGACCGCAGGGCGAGATCAGCCTTGCCGCGACCTATGACAACACCAGCCGGCAGTTGAACCTTGATTTGACCGCGGGCGAGGCTGCCGGGGGCATCGTGGCGGGCCTGCTTGGCATTCCCGGCAATCCGGCCACCGAATTCCGGCTGCAAGGCGCGGGTCCGATCGAGGAATTCGCGGCGGATGTCAGCCTTGCCACCGACGGCGAAAACCGGCTGTCCGGCAAGGTCACGCTGATGGGCGAGGACGGGGCGGATTACCGGCTTCAGGCAGATGTGGCCGGCAACCTTGCCCCGCTGCTGTTACCCAAACATGTCGCCTTCTTCGGGGACCATGTCAGCCTGTCCCTTGACGCCCAAAGGTCGGACATTGGCCGAATTACTCTGAACCGGTTCGCTGTCCGGGCCCAGTCGCTTGCGCTGGAAGGCACGGGAGTTATCGCCGCGGATGGACTGCCAGAAGAGATCTCGCTGACCGGGTCGCTGGCGTCACCGGATGGGTTCCCCGTGCTGCTGCCGTTCGGCGACACGCCTACCCGAATCGACAAGGCCGATTTCCAGCTTGATGCCCGGATGTCGGACGGGACGGGGTGGACGGCTGAAGTGCAGGTCCTTGGCCTTGATCGCGACGAGCTTTCGGTTGACCGGCTGTCTCTTGCCGGGTCGGGCCGGATCGGGCGCACTCCGGCCGGGAACAGTCTTGGCGGCACGCTGACCTTCGACGCGACCGGACTTCTGCCTGCCGATGCAGCCCTTGCCGCGGCCCTTGGCCCGTCGCTAGCTGGTGGACTGAAGCTGCATTTCCTTGAAGGCAGCGGCGCGGTCCGCCTGTCTGACATGCGTCTGACCGGAGACGGGTTTGCCGCCGCCGGCGCCCTGCAGATCGAGGGGTTGAGCACGGCACTTCGCACCACGGGAAAGCTGGAGGTCACCGCCGATGACCTCTCCCGCTTCGCGGCGCTGGCAGGGCGTCCGCTGGGCGGCAGCGGAACCATTCGCCTGACCGGAACGGCAGGCGGCCTTTCAGGGCTTCTGGACGGTATTGCCGAGGTTTCCGCGCGGGGCCTGCAAGTCGGCATTCCTCAGATGGACCGTCTGCTTGCCGGCGATTCTCAGGCGACGCTTTCCGTCTTGCGGGACGAGACGGGGACGACGATCCGCTCGTTCGACCTGACCGCTGATGCACTTTCGGCCAAGGGCGATGGCGTGATCTCGTCGACCGGATCGGACCTGCGGGCCAGCGTGATCCTGTCCGACCTGGGGGCCCTTGATCCGCGTTATCGCGGGGCTGCAAACCTTGAGGCCGGGTTCAAGGGCACCGTCGGCCTTGCCGACATCACCGTTTCCGGCACCGCCAACGGCCTGCGCCTTGGCAATCCCTCGGCCGACCGGCTGCTGGCAGGGGAAAGCCTGCTGTCGGCGAACCTGCGGCTGCTCGCGGGTCGGTTGCGCGTGGATGCGGCGCGGCTTGCAAACCCGCAATTCGTCATCTCGGCCGAGGGGGACATTACCGAGACCACCCGAAATCTGACTATCGACGCGCGGCTTGCCAACCTTGGCTTGCTGATCCCCGATCTGCAGGGCCCGCTGACCCTTGCCGGGCAGGTGACGGATGACGGGGCCGGCTATGTGCTGGACATCACCGGGCGCGGCCCCGGTCAGGTGGATGGACGCATTGCCGGTCGGGTGGCGGCCAACTTTGCATCGGGCGACCTTGCGATAACCGGCACCGGTCAGGCGGGGCTTGCCAACCTTTTCATCGCGCCGCGGGCGATTGACGGGCCGGTTCGCTATGACTTGCGGCTGGTCGGGCCATTCCAGGCCTCGTCCCTGTCTGGTCGCGTTACGTTGGCCGGTGGCAGGCTTAGCGACCCGGGCCTTGGCTTTGCGCTGGAGCGGATCGAGGCGCTCGCCGATCTGCAGGGAGGACAGGCCCGGCTGTCGGCCACTTCGCGCCTGTCCTCGGGCGGGACGCTGCGGATCGACGGCCAGATCGGCCTTTCCCCGCCGTTCCAGTCGCAGCTTGCGGTCACGCTCGACCGGGTTCGCCTGTCCGATCCGGAGCTTTACGAAGGCATCGCCAGTGGCAGCATCCGCGTTGACGGACCGCTTGCGGGCGGTGCGACCATTTCCGGATCGGCGTTGCTGTCCGAAGCGCAGCTGCGCGTCCCCGAGTCCGGCTTTGACGCGACCGGGGCGCTCTTGGAGGTGACCCATGTGAATGAACCGGCCGACGTACGCGCCACCCGCGCCCGCGCGGGGCTGATCGGCGGCGGGGCGGAAGGTTCGGGAACCGGGCGCGCCCGTACGCCGTTCCGTCTGGACCTGACCATTTCGGCGCCCAGCCGCATTTTCGTGCGCGGCCGCGGCATCGACGCGGAACTGGGCGGGGCGATCCGGCTTTTGGGAACCACCGATGCAATCATTCCCTCGGGTGCCTTCGGCCTGATCCGGGGCCGGCTGGACATTCTGGGCAAGCGGCTGGTTCTTTCGCAGGCCGACCTTCAACTGGAGGGCAGCTTTGTCCCGACGCTGCTGATCTCGGCCAGCAGCGAAAGTGACGGCATCGTCAGCTTCGTCACCGTCGAAGGCCCTGCGGACGCACCTGAGGTGTCGTTCACATCCGTCCCGTCCCTGCCGCAAGAGGAAGTGCTGGCACGGCTGCTGTTTGGTCGGGGCCTGGAAAACATCTCGGCCTTCCAGGCGGCGCAGCTGGCAAGTGCTGTTGCCACCCTGGCGGGTCGGGGTGGTGAAGGGGTGATCGGCCGCCTGCGTCGCGGCTTTGGCCTGGACGATCTGGATTTGGTGACTGCCGACGAAGGCAAGACCGCGCTGACGGCTGGAAAATACCTCACCGAGAACCTCTATACCGAGGTGGAAATCGAGCAGGGCGGGCAAAGCAGGATCAACCTGAACCTTGACCTCCGGCCCGGCGTCACAGTGAAAGGTCGCATCGGTGCAGATGGGGATACCGGAATCGGCGTCTTCGTAGAACGGGATTACTGAGCGGAAGTGTCGGGCACGTATGGCAGGAGCGCCCGGCTTCCGCGCCGATCAGTCCACCACGCGCTCGAACTCGATGAAGCCGGTTCCGGCGCTGGCCAATTGCCGCGACTTGCGGATGACTGATCCCTCGACCCAATAGTCGTTGGTGATCGACTCTTTCGGCCGCACGCATTCTTCCGAGATCCGGGTCACCGAATGTGCCCTCGAGAAGATCTCGATCGTTTCCTTGCCAACCACCGATACCGTGCAGTCATAGGTCCGCCGGGTGGTCTGGTCGTTATCGCCAAGCTGGTAGTAGATCCGCTGATAGGTGCCGCCATTCGTCAGAAGCGCCCCAAGCGAAGGCACCTGTGCCGACATCAGGTCTGGCCCAAGACCCCGTGTCTGGATCAGGATCCCGTCGCGCAGCGTAAAGGTGGTTCCATCGGTGGTCGCCCAGGTCACCACATTATCCTTGGCGTCCGACATGGTCAGAAACGCGTCGGCACCGCGCACCTTGATAACGGCCCGCAGGATCGGCAGGCCGAACTTCTCAAGATCCGCACGGGTCACCGGGGCCGGCGTTGCCGCGACCGCGCCCGAGCGCCTTGCCTTGACCCTGCTGACAGTTGCCTTGGCAATGTTACCGACCGCACGCCCGATCGGCGAGGGTTCGGCCTTTTCGCTCCCACAGGCCCCAAGCAGTGCAAGCGCCACGATGCCAGCCGTCAGACGTATCATCGCCTTCACCGCCACACCCTGCCCCATTCCGGGTCCAGCGCGTCCGAATGGTAATCGCGGATCGAATCGTAAAGCCGCCCGTCAACATTCAGACGCGCGCCGCCATCTCCGGTCGAGGGGCGCAGGGTCGTGCTGAAGTTGCGTGTCGTCTCGTCGCCCAGCGCCCAGTTCAGCGGGATCGTGAAACGGATGCCCTTGTCGAAGCCACCAGAGCCGAAATCTTCGGCGCTGACATCGGTCACTGTTGCGAAGGCCCCGACGCGCCAGCCGTTCACGAAGACGCGGTCGATCGAAACCGTCGCGCCGATATCTCCGGCCAGATACTTGCCGACATCCAGCTGGCCGAGGAAGCCATTGCCAAAGTCGTAGTAGGCCGAGACATGGCCGGTCACCACGTCATAATCGTACTCGTCAAAGCCAAGCATCCCGTCTGTATCGCGCTGCTTGCTGTAGTTCAGCTCTGCCCCGAGGGCGAGTTTGCTGTCGACCGGCTTCCACAGAAGCTCGCCCGAGACCCCGGCATGCATCCGTTCAAGATAACCAACCGTGATCCGGGAATAGAAATCCGGGGCAGGGCGCGCGTACCATGCAAGGGTCAGCCGTTCCAGACCCGGATTGCCGAACTTCGAATAACGGCCACCGTCCGTGCGCACATGGGGCAGGACCGAAGACGAAGGATTGCCGGAACGGTCCACGTTGCCGACAAGGCGACCATAGACAGCCCCGGACAGGACAAGCCCGGGGCGGAAATCATAGGATGCCGACAGGCGCAGACCAGCTTCGCCCTTGAGCGGCTCGGGCATGCGGAAGTCGGGACGCAGACCCCAGCGGAACTTCGGGTACAGATTGCTATCCCCGACGGCGTTCGCGGGAAGCGGACCTGCGTCGGTGATCGTGACACGCTCCCGCAGCAGCGTTGCGTTGTTAGGGGCGAATTCCAGGCGTTCCAGATCACGGCGCCGGATGGTGATCTTCGACGCCCCGATCCCTTTAACGACTGGCACGATCTCGAACACCTCGACCGAGGCGGGCATCACGTGGCTCAGCGCCCGTGCCGTCCGTCCGATGGCTTGCGATCCGGCGTCTATGCGGTTGTTGCGGATGCGGATCTGCACGGTCTTGGCGGTATAGGCCAAGTTCTCGATGATGATCCCGTCAACCGCCAGCCGCTTGGCCAGATTCTTGCGCAGCAATGGCCCGGCATCTGGCTGGGTCACCCAACCACCGTCATAGGCCTCGGGGTCGGCCGCGCGGGGAGGGCGTGCCTTCACCGCCACCGGGGCCGCGCCCATCACACCGCCGGTTGCGCGGCTTTTGGGATCAAGCACGAGATGGAAGACAAAGCCGACCTCGGTCCCGTAAAGCGAATAGATGCCATAGCGGGTGTTCGGGCCCTTCTGATACTCGAAGCCGAAGTTGAAGGGGCTGTCACGTTCGATAAGACCGCGCTCGTCATCCTCAAGCAGATAGGCGTCCGAGGAATATTCGCCTTTGAAGGTCCAGGTGTCGGTCAGCTTAACCTCGACCCCGGCAAAGGGGGCAGCGTCGCCACGAAACCACTGGTCGGCGTTCGGCGTGCCGTTGTCGCCGTTGGTCAGCGGCGGCCGGTCGCCAAAAACCTCGCCGATAGAGCCATAGCTGCCAAGCCGGCCCCAACCAAGACCCGCAGTCACCTTGACGCGATCGCCGAAAGATTTCGTCGCCGCCACATACTCGGACGAAAAAACGCCCTGTCCGGAGAAGTCGATCAGGCCGATGGTCAGCGAGGGAAGGTATTGCCCCTCTTTCAGCAGCTGATAGCGGATATCGAAGCTGCGGTTGTTGTACTTCGATGCGGCGCCCGGGAACAGCGTATCCCAATCCCGCCAGGTCTGGAAGCGGAACGAGCCCGACAGCCGTTCGGTGATCTGAAAGCTGATCGTCGACCGGCTGATCGGGCCGACAAACGCCGTACTGAAGGAAAACGTCGCGTCATCCTGCGCCTCACCCGACGGCATGTCGATCAGGCCGGTGGTGCCATTGATGTTCAGGGATTTCGTCATCTCGGCAGCAACTGGGCCACTGCCGAGAATGGAACTGAACGCAAGCGAGGCAAGCAAACGACGGGGCATATGCAGCATGATGTCCGGGATCCAGAATACCCCCCCAGTCTATGCGAAGATACACGGCCCAGGGCAAGGCCTATCGTCCCCAGGACGCCGCAAACCAGAAGATCCGTGGGTTCGACCACAGTTCTGGCTGAATGCGACGATCCCTAGGGTGCCGCGTCCTCAAGCTTGATCCGCAGCTCGCGCAGGACGGAAAGCAGGGCACGCACCCGATCGGCGCCAAGCGATTGCACCACCTCGGCAATCAGCGGAACGACCGTGGCCACCGCCGTGTCGCGCGCCGCCCGGCCCGCGGGACTTATTGCCACGAACTTCTGCCGTGCGTCCTCCCAATCCGGGCGGATGTGGACATGACCAGCCCATTCCAGACGGGAAAGCGTGTTGGTCATCGCCCCGCGCGTCACATGGAACGACTTGGCCAGCTGTGCCGGAGTGCGTTCGTCATTGATTCGCGCCAGATGGTTCAGCACAGAAAAATGCGACAGCTCCATGCCCTTCGGCAGCACTTTGGAAATGCGGTTGCGGGCCAGCTGGTCGGCCATGAACAGCTCTCCAAACAGGGCAACGGCGGTGTCATCGGCTTTCTCTGCGCTCATGGTCCGTCAAATCCCCGGTCATGGCGCAGCGACGGCACGCGTTGCCGCGCCTCATCCACGCGGGAAAGGTCGATGTCGACCAGCGTGATGCCCGACTCCGTGCCGCCATCGGCCAGAACTTCGCCCCAGGGGGCCACGGCCAGCGAGTGCCCATGAGTCCGTCGCCCCTTGCCCGCGGATTCCGGATGAAACCCGGTCTGTGCCGGGGCCAGCACGAAACACCCGGTCTCGATCGCCCGGGCGCGCAGCAGAACTTCCCAATGCGCGGCGCCGGTGATGTGGTTGAACGCGGCCGGCACGGTCAGGATCTGCGCACCGGCCTGCGCCAGGCGGCGGTAGAGCGCAGGAAAACGCAGGTCATAGCAGACCGTCATCCCGATCCGGCCGCAGGGCGTTTCCGCCAGGACTGCGCGATTGCCTGGGCGATAACCTTCGCTTTCGCGGTAGATCTCGGTTTCGGACACGTTCACGTCGAACATGTGGATCTTGTCATAGCGGGCACTGATTTCGCCATCCGGGCCGATCAGGAAGGAACGGTTGGCAAAGCGGCCATCCGCGTCATGGGTCACCACCCCAAGCGAGCCAATCAGCAGCCAGAAGCCTGTCGACGCCGCCTCGGCTTGCAGCGCAGCAAGTGTCTGGTCCGTATCTTCATGGCTGAAGACACGGCGCTGGTGGCTTCGGCTGGACGAGAGGCCGTTCGTCAGTTCCGGCGTAAGGACGAAATCGGCCCCATCGGCCGCCGCCTTGCGGATCAAACCGATCGTTACCGGCAAATTCACTGCCGGATCATCGGTCACCGTCAACTGGACCAGCGCCGCCCGCATCACGCGGCCAGCAGCGGATCAAGCTTGCCCGCATCGTCCAGCGCGTGCAGCTCATCCGATCCGCCGATATGCACCCCCCCGATGAAAATCTGCGGCACGGTGCGGCGACCATTGGCGCGCTGCAGCATCTGCGCCCGCAGGGCAGGGTCCCGACTGACGTCGATTTCCTTGTATGTTACGCCCTTGCGACCCAAAAGCCGCTTGGCTGCGTGGCAATAGGGGCAGATCGGCGTGGTGTAGATCTCGACAGGGCGCATGGGCAAAACCTCTTTCGCGCCATGACTATAGGGATTCACGCGTCTTTCGCAACGCGTGCCAGCGACAGGACGCTGACAGACCGTGCCCCAGCCGCAAAAAGCGCCTCGGTTGCCGCCGCAAAAGTCGCGCCCGAGGTCATGACATCATCGACCAGCAGAATGTCGCGATCCTCGACCAGCTTGCGACGCCGTGTCGGCACCGCAAACGCGCCAACCAGATTGGCAAAGCGACCGTCGCGAGTCCGCGCGTCCTGCGTGCCGGTTGACCGAAGGCGGACCAGTGCATCCGGGCAATGGTCACGGCCCGCCGTCCGGGCGACCTCTTTCGACAAGAGCGCCGCCTGATTGTACTTCCGCCGGACCAGCCGGGTCCAGTGCAGCGGCACCGGCACGACCAGCATCCCCGGTCGCAGAATCGGTCGTGCCGCCTTCAGCATCCACCCCCCTGCCGGACGAGCCAGATCCATCCGGTCACCGTGCTTCAGCGCAAGGACAAGGCTGCGGGCGTTGTCGCGGTAAAGCAGCGCCGACCGCCCCTGACCCCAGGGCCGCGCAATCGTGATGCAGTCATCGCAGATCGCCCGGTCCCCGGCCTCACCGCCCGGAAGCGGCACCCCGCACTGATCGCAGACCAGACCCGCGATGAACGGCGTTTCGCGCCAGCAATCGCCGCACAGCCCAAAGTCGGAAGTGACGGTTGCCGCACAGCTGATGCATTGCGGCGGGTAAAGCATGTGCAGCGCGGCTTGCATTCCCATTCCGTCCCCCTAATGTCCCGGCGATGACCTCGCCCCCAACCCTGACCGACCGGCCTGCGCTGACCTGGCATCGCACCCGCGCTCTTCGGCTGCCCGGCCATGACGACGCGCTGTTCCTGCACCGCCTTGCCCGTTCCGACATTCAGGAAAGACTGCTCGAGGTTAACAGAACCTTTACGACCCCCGCCGTCGTCACCGGTTTTCCGGCGATCTGGGACGGAATTGTTGGCGGCGCGACTTCGGTCGAGGATACTGATGCTCTCACCCTGGTCCCCGGCGCGCATGATCTGGTGATTCACGCCATGGGCCTGCACTGGGCCAGCGATCCGCTGGGCCAGCTGGTCCAGTGCCGCCGCGCCCTAAGGCCAGACGGGCTTTTCGTTGCGGTCCTCGCCGGGGGTCGCAGCCTGCATGAGTTGCGGAGCGCCTTGGCCGAGGCGGAAAGCCTGGTCACCGGCGGGTTGTCGCCGCGCGTCCTGCCGATGGGCGAGATCCGCGATCTTGGCGCGCTGATGCAGCGGGCTGGCTTTGCGCTGCCGGTGGCCGACAGCTTTACCCAGACCGTGCATTACCCCGACTTCGCCGGCCTTTGCGCCGATTTGCGCGCGATGGGGGAAACCAACGCCCTGTCCGCTAGGCTGCGCCGGTTCACGCGGCGGGATGTGCTGGCGATGGCCGAGGCGGTCTATCGCGCCAACTTCTCCAGCACCGAGGGCAAGCTGGTCGCGACTTTCGATCTGGTGTTCCTGACCGGCTGGGCGCCGCATGAAAGCCAGCAACTGCCGCTTCGGCCCGGAAGTGCACGGCAAAGGCTGGCCGAAGCGCTTGGCGTTCCGGAAGAACCTTTGCCCAAGGACGGTTGACCCGACGGCCATAGCCTATATGTCCCCGCAATGGGAATTTCGGAAAGACGCGCCATGCTGGATCCAAAAACCGGGCAGGGGCCCAAGCAAAGCGAAGTGTCGGCTGGACAGGTGAACCCCGGCGAGGGGCGTCTGACCCATGCGCCCGCCGATCATCCGCCGGTCCGCAAGGCGCGGATCGGGGTGCTTCTGGCGAACCTCGGAACGCCGGACAACTACGACTACTGGTCGATGCGCCGCTATCTGAACGAGTTTCTGTCGGACAAGCGCGTGGTCGACTACGCGAGCTGGAAGTGGCAGCCGCTGCTGCAACTGATCATCCTGACCAAGCGGCCGTTTTCGTCGGGGGCGAATTACAAGCTGATCTGGAACCACGATCTGAACGAAAGCCCGCTGCTGACCATTACCAAGGCCCAGACTGCGGCGATTGCCTCGGCCATCGCGGATCGGCATGGCTCCGAGATCATGGTCGATTTCTGCATGCGCTATGGCAACCCTTCGACCAATTCGAAAGTCCGCGCCATGGTCGAGGCCGGGTGCGAGAAGATCCTCTTCTTTCCGCTTTATCCGCATTATGCCGGGGCAACCTCGGCCACGGCGAACGATCAGTTCTTCCGCGCCTTGATGAACGAAAAGCGCCAGCCCGCCGTGCGGACCGTGCCGGAGTATTTCGACCATCCGCTTTACATCGAGGCGCTGGCCCAGTCGGTCACCGCCGCCTATGCCAGGCTTGACCACACCCCGGATGTGCTGGTCGCAAGCTATCACGGCATGCCGCAGCGGTATCTGATGGAAGGCGACCCCTATCATTGCCAGTGCCAGAAGACCTCGCGCTTCCTGCGAGAGCGGCTGGGCTGGGAGAAGGGGGCGATCGACACGACGTTCCAGTCAGTCTTCGGGCCGGAGGAGTGGCTGAAGCCCTATACGGTCGAACACGTGGCCGAACTGGCCAAGGCAGGAAAAAAGCGGATCGCGGTGATGGCGCCGGCGTTCAGTGCCGACTGCATCGAGACGCTGGAAGAGATCAATGGCGAGATCCGCGAGGCTTTCGAACACGCGGGCGGGGAAAGCTTTACCTACATCCCCTGCCTGAACGACGTTGCGGCCCATATTCAGGCGCTGGTTTCGGTGATCGAGGAAAACCTGACCGGCTGGTTGCCCCGGCCGGTGTGATCAGGGCGAGGCGAAAAAGAAAGACCGTGAAGCAAGGTTCTGCCCCACGGTCCCGACCTTGTCAGCTTTGATTTCGCGTCAGATCAGCAGCACCTGAGTGCCGACGCGGGCCATTTCGAACAGATCTTCGATGTGCTCGTTGTAAAGGCCGACGCAGCCGTTCGACGAACGGCGGCCGATCTTGCGGGTGTCGTGGGTGCCGTGGATACGATAGTAGGTCCAGGACAGATACAGCGCGCGGGTGCCAAGCGGATTGTCCTTGGCACCACCTTCGACGACATCCGGCCATTCGGGGTTGCGCAGCTTCATCGCCGGGGTCGGGCGCCATGACGGATTGACGACCTTCTGAACCACCTCTGTCCGGCCACGCCGGGTCAGGTCCTCGGACAGCGGGACAGATGTCGGATACAGCCGGTAGATCGACTGATCCTCGGACCAGTAATGCAGCGCCCTCGAGGTGATATCGACAAGGATGGCCCCGCCCCGCGTGTTGTCGAAGTAGTCCTGCCACTGCAGCATCCTGAAGCTGGACACGTTGTTGCGGACCGAACTGGACACCGGTACGTTGAACTCGGTCGAGCCGTCCTGTGCGAGGGCAGGCATGGCTGCCAGTCCGGCAAATCCTGCCGCACCGCCCAAGAGGGCGCGCCGGCTGATCAGATCGTTCGCCATGGCAAAATCTCCTGCTTGGGCTTTATTGCCGGGGATATAGCGCTTTCGCCAGATGTCCGCAAATCAAACACCAGTTGGCTTCCGCCGATAGGCAGAAGCCCGTTTGAACCCGCCGCCGGCTTTCGCTATGGAAGAGGGCGAAGCGCCGTAGACTGCGGCTTGAACTGGTGGACCGAATGAAAAGACGTGGATTTCTGCTGCTGGGTGCGGCTCTTGCGCTTGCTGCCTGTGCCCCGACCGCCCCGACGCTTGGCGCCGACGGCAAGCCGCTGCCGAAGGTGTATCGCATCAACCCCGAAGATGAACGCGTGGTGTCCTTTCGCCTGCTTGATTCTGTGAACACCTTGCGCGGGGCCAAGTCGTTGACGCCGCTGGCGTTCGACGCCCGCCTGAACGCGGCCGCCGCCACCCATTCCCGCGACATGTCGGTGCAGAACCGCCCCTGGCATTTCGGGTCGGACGGCTCGTCGCCCTTGGTGCGGGTACAACGCAGCGGCTACACCGGCCCTCTGGTGGGCGAACTGATTTCGGAGACCTACGAGACCGAGCTTGAAACGCTTTCAGCCTGGATGGCACAGCCCGATACCCGAGCTATCATCATGGATCCCGCCGCGCGGTTCATCGGCTTTTCGTGGTTCCAGGAAGAGACCGGCAAGATCTGGTGGACATTGGTGACCGGGGCCTGATCGGCCCCGCCTGGGTCCTTTCCATCCACCGAACGCAGATCAGGGCAGCAGGCGGATCGGCGTGCCCGGTTCGACCATGGAATAGATGACTTCCATCTCGCGGTTGGTCACCGACAAGCATCCCCAGGTCCAGTCCCGCCTTGACACCGGCTTTAGCGGGCCTCCGTGAATGAAGATATCGCCACCGGGCTTCTTCCCCTCTGCCTCGGCAAAGGCGATGTCCGCTTCGTTGGGATAAGAGATCCCGAGCGAAAGATAGTAGGTCGAGTTCGGGTTCCGGTGGGTGATGTAATAGGAGCCTTCCGGCGTCTTGCCGTCGCCTTCGAACTGCTTGGGACCGTTGGGCGCAAAGCCCAGCGCGATGTCGTAGGACTCCAGCACCCGGTCGTTGTTGAAGAGATACATCTTGCGGTCCGCCTTGTGGACCTGAACCTGGGTAACCTCGGGTCCGTTGTACGTGCGGAACTTGGAGCTTCCACAAGCCGCAAGGCCCAGCACCATCACCAGGATGAACAACGTCCGAAAGATTCGCATGGCTGCCTGTCCCTGTTTTTTTCCGAATTCTTACCGGAATTTGGACTTCTTGACCAGCCGTCCTGTTGGCTCGGACTTTACGGACATGTCAGGCGGTGCGGCTGAACCGGGCGACAAGTTCGACATGGGTAGACCAGCGGAACTGGTCCACGACCTGCACCCAGTCCAGCGCATAGCCTGCCGCGACCAGCACTTTCGCATCGCGCGCGAAGGTGACCGGGTTGCAGGATACCGCCGCAATCAACGGAACGGTCGAGCGTGCAAGGCAGGCCACCTGCGCCTCCGCCCCGGCGCGGGGCGGGTCGATGACTGCGCCGGTGAAGGCTCGCAGTTCATCGGGTTCCAGCGGGCGGCGGAACAGGTCGCGCGCTTCGGCCGTCAGGCGGCGCAGGCCTTCGGCGTGACGCGCGCCCAGTTCCAGTGCTGCGATCATGGCGCGGTCGCCTTCGACAGCGTGAACCTCGGACTCGGTGGCAAGGGGGAGAGCGAAGGTGCCAACGCCGGAAAACAGATCGACAATCCGCCTTTGTTGCCCAAGCGCGGCGCGAACGGCGGTAAGCAAGGCGGCCTCGCCTTCCGGTGTGGCCTGCAGAAAGGCGCCTGCAGGCGGGACGACCGTGGCAGTACCGAAGCCTTGCGCCGGGCGGTCGCGCAGGGCCACGGCTTCGCCGTTCCAGGTCAGCCGCGAAAAGGCGTGGGCCTCGATCACGCGTGCCAGATCCAGTTGCAGCGCCGGGTCCAAGGGCTTGCCGCCAGTGACAACGACATCGACGCCGCCCCGGGTGGTCGTGATCTGCAGCGACAGTTCCGCCGATCGCGAGCCGCCAAGGGTCACCAGCGCCTCAAGCCCCGGGAAGGCGGCAACAAGGGTTGGATGCAGAAGCTGGCAGTCGGGGATCGGGATCAGGGTGTCCGAGCCGCGGGCGTGAAAGCCCAGAAGCGCGCCGCCCTTGGTACGTCGGGCGGACAGGGTGGCGCGGCGGCGGGTGTTCGGCGGCGAGGTGACGATGGGCCGCAACGGGGCGATCAGGCCCTGACCGGCAAGGGCGGTTTCGACGACCTGCTGCTTCCATCCGGCGACAAAGGCGTCCGATGCGTGTTGCAGCTGACAGCCGCCGCAGGTCCTTGCGTGACGGCACGGCGGCTTTACCCGGTCGGTCGAAGGCGTGACGATCTTCACATCGGTCAGCCGGTCGGCTTTGAGGGTGCCCTCGACCAACTCGGCCGGCAGGACGCCTTGCACGAAGACCGGGCCGTCCGGCCCCGCCGCCACCCCGTCGCCCAGGTGGCCCAGCCGGTCGATTGTCAGTCTCACTCTGCTGCTTCCACTTCGTCGTCGGTGCCGATGAAGCCGCCTGATTGCCGTTTCCAGTAGCGGGCGTAAAGTCCGTCTTTGGCAAGAAGCGCGGCATGGCTGCCAAGTTCGACGATCCGCCCACGGTCCAGGACGATGATCCGGTCCATCGCGGCGATGGTGGACAGGCGGTGGGCGATGGCAAGCACGGTCTTGCCTTCCATCACGCGGGACAGGGCCTGCTGGATGCTGGCCTCGACCTCGCTGTCCAGTGCCGAGGTGGCTTCATCAAGGACCAGGATCGGTGCGTCCTTCAGGAAGGCACGGGCCAGGGCGATGCGCTGGCGCTGGCCGCCCGAAAGTTTCACGCCGCGTTCGCCAAGGAAGGCATCATAGCCCTTGCGGCCACTGTGATCGACCATGTTGACGATGAACTCATCCGCCTCCGCAGCCTTCGCCGCAGCAATGATTTCCGCCTCGGAGGCCTCGGGGCGGCCATAGGCGATGTTGTCGCGCGCGCTGCGGTTGAACATGGCGGTTTCCTGAGTGACCATGCCGATCTGCCGGCGCAGCGACTCTTGCGTTACCTTGCGCAGGTCGTGGCCATCGACCGAAATGGCGCCATCCTCGGGGTCGTAGAGCCGCAACAGAAGCGACACCAGCGACGACTTCCCCGCACCGCTGGCCCCGACAATGGCCAGCTTTTCCCCGGCCTTCACCGTGAGATCGATGCCGGAAACCCCACCGCGTTGGCGACCATAAGCAAAACTGACGCTGTCATAGCGAATTTCGCCGCCCACCTTGGGCAGGTTCACAGCGTCGGCAGTGTCGGTCAGGGTGTGGGGCGCAGAAAGGGTGCGCATGCCGTCCTCCACCTCGCCCACGCTGGTATAGATGCCCATGAGCGTAAAGCTGACCCAGCCCGACATCTGAGCAATCCGCATCGCGATGGCGCCCGAGGCCGCAATAGCCCCCGCCGTCGCAAGCCCCTGCTGCCACAGCATCACCGTGCCGCCGATCAGCAGCACCGGCAGGACCCCGGCCAGCAGCATCAGGCTGAACCGGAACCAAGTGGAGATCACGCCGAATTCCAGCGACCGGTCCCGGAATACCTCCATCGCGCCCAGCGCCACGCGGTCTTCGAACGCAGCATGGGCGAAAAGCTTGACCGTCTTGATGTTGGTGATCGTATCCACCACCTGCCCCGACACCATCGCCCGGCTTGACGCCCGCGCGGCCGAGTTCTCGCGGATCATCGGCATGAAGTAGCGGATCAGCAGGATATAGGCGACCAGCCAAACCAGCAGCGCCCCGGCCAGACGAAGATCGACGATGACCAGAAAGGCCACCGACCCGATGACCGACGCCAGCGCAAAGAAGACGGTATTGATCACCTCGGTCGCCACATCGGTGACCGCCCGCGCCGCCTGCATCTGCTTTTGCGCGATGCGACCGGCGAAATCGTTGTCGAAGAAAGTGACGGCCTGCCCCAGTGTCCAGCGGTGCAGGCGCGACAGGACCAGCGGCATCAGGTTCGGCCCGATGACGATGCTGTTCGAGGCCGAGGAGACGGCAAAGGCCAGCGGCCTGAGCACAAGATAGAAGGCGACGAACCATAGCATCAGCGACCCGTGTTCGGTAAAGAACCCCTCGGGCCCTGTGTTTACCGCTGCGTCGACGACCCAGCCGAGGATCAGCGCAGACATCACCTCGGTCACGCCGGCCACGGACGACAGCACCCCGGCCAGCACCAGCATCGGCCAGGACCCGGCAAGGCACCAGCGCATGAACGCGCCAAGCTGTTGCGGAGGGTTGCCTTCCGCAGGGCGGAAGGCGTCGATGGCATCGCCCAGACGAATCAACGTGCTCACTCTGCAGCTTCCTCTTCCAGGCCGATGAACCCGCCGGACTGCCGCGCCCAGAACCGGGCGTAAAGCCCGTTCTTCCGCAACAGATCCTGATGTCGGCCCTCTTCTGCCATCTGTCCATCCTCAAGGACCACGACGCGGTCCATGGCTGCAATCGTTGACAACCTGTGCGCGATGGCGATCACGGTCTTGCCCTGCATCACGCCATAAAGAGCCTGTTGAATCGCAGCCTCGGCTTCTGAATCCAGCGCGGATGTGGCTTCGTCCAACACAAGGATCGGCGCGTCCTTCAGGATCACCCGCGCCAGGGCCACGCGCTGCCGTTGGCCGCCCGACAATTTCACGCCGCGTTCACCGACATGCGCGTCATAGCCTTTGCGGCCTTGCGGGTCTTCCAGGGCAAGGATGAAATCATGCGCCTCGGCCTTTTTCGCGGCGGCGATCATTTCGGCTTCGCTGGCATCCGGGCGACCGTAGAGGATGTTGTCGCGCACCGACCGGTGCAGAAGGCTGCTGTCCTGCTGCACCATGCCGATCTGTCTCCGCAGGCTTTCTTGCGTCACGTCGCTGATGTTCTGCCCGTCGATCAGGATGGCACCGGATTCGGTGTCGTAGAACCGCAGGATCAGCTTGACCAAGGTCGACTTTCCGGCACCGGACCGGCCGACCACGCCAAGCTTTTCGCCCGGGCGGATCGTCAGGTTGACATTCCGCAGCCCGCCGAAGCTGCGCCCGTAATGGTGGCTGACGTCGCGCAGTTCCAATAACCCCTCGCGGAAGGTCAGGTCCGCGGCACCGGGTTTGTCGACCAGCGTGATCGGCTGGGCAATCGTCTGCATCCCTTCGGCCAGCGTGCCAAGGTTCTGCACCAGATTGGTCGAGGCCCACATGATCCAGTAGGTCATCGAGTTGATCCGCAGCACCAAGGCCACCGCCGCCGCGACCACCCCGACCGTGGCCGTGCCCTGGACCCAGAACCACAGCGCCAGACCGCCGACGCCCAGGATCATCAGCCCGTTGATGAAGGTCAGCGCCACGTCCATCTTGGTGACGATCCGCATTTCGGTCTGGTAAGTCTGGCGCGACTTCTCGATTGCTTCGCGGGCAAAGTTGATCTCGGCGTCCTGGTGGGCGAACAGCTTGACCGAATGGATGTTGGAGTAGCTGTCGACCACCCGCCCGGTGACGGCCGAGCGCGCCTCGCTTGACGCCTGCGAGGCGGGGCCGGCGCGGCGGATCGTCCAGCGCATCAGGGCAAGGTAGCCGAACACCCAAAGCAGCAGAGGGATCATCAGGCGGGGATCGGCTTCGGCCAGCATGAGGAGGGCGCCGATGAAGGTGGCGGCGGCGAAGGCGGCCATGTCGAAGACCTGGAATACCGCTTCACCCGCTG
>PNJK01000062.1 GCA_013821825.1 Rhodobacter sp. | reverse complement strand
CCCATCAGGTCGCGGCCTTGCATGATATGGGGAATAGCCTGCGCCTGGATCGGCGTGGGCGTCTTCAGCGTGGTCTTTTCCAGCGCCTTCAGAAGTTTCGGCGACAGGCCGAGTTCGGCAAAAGTGGTCATTGGGTGGTCCCGTTCGACAAAGGGCCTACGACCCTCGCCCCGGGCCAATGCCCGTGACCGTGCCGCAAGCGGCGCCCCTGCGTGAATTTGGGAACCCTTGTCCGGGGCTTTCGGTGCTCACGCGGCACGGCCTTCGGACAGGGGGCACATGGGGCCTGACGGCGCATAAGTCAAGCAGAAGGGTCAAATGACCGACAAACCGGTCGGTCGGCCTGCCATTGCCTTGGGTCAGCGGCACATCTGGACGTGATCACCTTCTGGGCGTATCAATTCGTCGCGGTCCGGTCATCGGCCCCGAAGGTAAGGCGGCCTTGGAATCACGATATCGGGCCCGCGCAAAAACCCGTATTATTAACAAGATACAGAGAAAAAAGCGCCATGCTCAGGTTACACCGTATCGCCGCATTCTGCGTTCTGGTCGCCGCAGGGGCTTGGATCGCCACCGGCGAATTCTCGTCCGTCGGCAGCGCGCAAGACAGCAAGGGTCCGGAATCCCCTACGCCCGAGGTCCCGGTGGCCGAGGCGCCGCCGCTGCGCACGGTGGCGGCGGTCGAGCCGGTCTATATCGACCACGCCCGTACCATCCTGTTGTCCGGCACCACCGCAGCTGACAAGCGCGTGGCCCTTGCCGCCCGCGCCGACGGGGTGATTGCCACGCTGGGGCTGTTGAAGGGTGGCACTGTCGAACAGGGAGCTGTGGTCCTGACACTGGAAGGCCCGGAAACCGTGGCCCAGGCCGAGATCGCCGAAATCGCGCTGGCCCAGCGGGAACGGGAACTTGAGGTGGCCGAACGGCTTTACGCCGGCGGCAACACTCCGGAAATCCAGTTGACCAACGCCCGCTCGACCCGCGACGCCGCCGCAGCCGAACTGGCCCGCGCGAAGGCGGCGGTGGACCGGCTGGAGCTGAAGGCCCCGTTCTCGGGCATCGTTGACGCGGTCGAGGTGGAACTGGGCGAATGGGTCCAGACCGGCACGCCGGTGGCGACGATCCTTTCGCTTAACCCGATCCTTGTGAAGGCCGAAGTCAGCGAGATCGACCTTGGCAGCATCGCGCCCGGTTCCACTGCCGTTATCCGGCTGGTGAACGGCACCGAGATGGAAGGCATTGTCCGTCTGGTATCGCGTGAGGCTTCGGCCGAGACCCGCACCTTCCCGGTCGAAATCGCGCTTCCGAACCCCGGCAACGCGCTTCCCTCCGGCATGTCGGCCGAGGTCATGCTTGCCGCTGCCCCGGCCCGCGCCGTCGTGGTGCCCAGGTCGGTCATCACGCTGGCGGAAACCGGGGAACTTGGCGTCCGCGTCGTCGGCCCCGACAACATCGCCCAGTTCGCCGCCGTCACCATCATCGACGACACCGCCGACGGTCTTGTCGTGACCGGAGTCCCGGAAGGCATGCGCATCATCGTGGCGGGACAAGACCTTGTCCGCAACGGCGACATGGTCGAAGTCGCCCCGGCACAGGGGATAGGCCAATGAAACTTGTCGAAACCGCGATAGCCAACGCGCGGCTGACGATCTCGGTCCTGATCTTCCTGATGCTGGCCGGGACGATGTCCTACATCTCGATCCCGAAAGAAGCCGAGCCGGACATCCAGATTCCGATCCTTTATGTCAGCCTGCAATACACTGGTATCTCGCCCGAAGACAGCGAACGGCTGCTGTTGCGTCCGATGGAAACGGCGCTGAAGTCGATCACCGGCATCAAGAAGATGACAGCCACCGCCTATCAGGGCGGCGGCAACGTGCTGATCGAGTTTCAGGCCGGGGCCGACCTGAACAAGGCGCTGGATGATGTGCGAAACAAGGTGGCTCAGGCCCGCCCGGAACTTCCCGATGGCGCGGATGAGCCGAGTGTGAACGAGGTCAACCTGTCCGAATTCCCGATCCTGGTCATCACCCTGTCCGGCGATGTCCCGGAACGCGTGCTGTCGCGGGCTGGCCGCGAATTGCGCGACCGGATCGAGGACCTGCCGCCGGTCCTGAACGCCAAGCTGCAAGGCGTGCGCGACGATCTGGTCGAAGTGGTGATCGACCCCGGCAAGCTGGCCACCTACGGCCTGCGCCCCGATATCCTGATTGCGGGCTTTGCCGCCGGCAACCAGCTTGTCGCCGCAGGCGCGCTGGAAGGGTCAGAGGGTCGCTATGCGATCAAGGTGCCCTCGCTGCTGGAAACCGCCAACGACGTGGCCAACCTTCCGGTGATCTCGACCGGCACGGCCGTCGTCCGGGTGCGCGACATCGCGTTGATCCTGCCCACCTTGAAGGAACCGGAAACCATCACCCGCCTTGACGGCCGCCCCGCCGTAGCGATCGAGGTCTCCAAGCGGTCCGGTGCCAACCTGATCGAGACGGTCGATCAGGTGAAAGCCATCGCCGAAGAGTTCCGGCCCCTCTTGCCCGAAGGCACCGAGATCAGCTTCAGCCAGGACAAGTCCAAGGACATCCGGCAATTGCTGTTCGATTTGCAGAATTCCGTGCTGACCGCCGTCATCCTGGTCTTCATCGTCATCCTCTACGCCCTTTCCGTCCGCGCCTCGATCCTGATCGGACTGTCCATTCCGGCCTCGTTCCTGATGGGGATGCTGGCGCTGTCGCTTTGGGGCTATACCGTCAACATCGTCGTGCTGTTTTCGCTCATCCTCGCCGTCGGGATGCTGGTCGACGACGCCATCATCGTCACCGAATTCGCCGAACGCCGGATGTCCGAGGGCATGCCGAAGCGCGAAGCCTTCGCGCTGGCGTCGCATCGGATGGCAGGGCCTGTAACCGCCGCCACCATGACCCGCGTCGCCGCCTTCTCGCCGCTTCTGTTCTGGCCCGGCATTGTGGGCGAGTTCATGAAGTATCTGCCGATCACCCTGATCGTCACGCTGTCGGCCTCGCTGGTCTACGCGCTGATCTTCGTGCCCACGCTTGGCGCGCTGATCGCCAAACCCTTCAAGCACCCGCCGGAACACAAGGACGGCGCCTATATGTGGCTGGTGGGCAAGGCCGTGCGCCATCCCTTCATCATGCTGTTCCTGGCCGTCGGGCTGCTGGTATCGGTCCCCTATGCCTATACCATATACGGCAAGGGGGCCGAGTTCTTCCCGGATGTGGAACCCGAGTTCGGCCTGCTCTACGTCAAGGCCCGAGGGAATCTCTCGATCCAGGAAAAGGACGCGCTGGTTGCCCAAGCCGAAGACCGTATCCTTGGCTGGCCCGGCATCGCCACGGTCTACACCCGCACTGGCGGCGGCGGCGGTGGTGGCGGGGTCGACCTCGCCCCGGATGTGATCGGCGTCATCCAGTACGAGTTCGTCGACTGGCGCGAGAGGAAGAACGCCAACGCCATCCTCGCCGACCTGCGGGTCGCGATGACCGGCATTCCCGGCGTCGATATCGAGGTTTCGGTGCCGCAGGCCGGGCCGCCCACCGGCAAGGCGATCCAGATCCAGCTGTCCGCCGACGACCCGACCAACCTGAACGACGTGGCCGGCGCCGTGGCCGACCAGCTGGCCAAGGTCCCCGACGTGATCGACATCTCGAACGGCTTGCCGCCGCCCGGTGTGGACTGGGAGCTTGACGTCGACCGTGCCGCCGCCGCGCGCTACGGGATTGCGCCTTCAACCGTCGGGGCCATGGTGCAACTGGTCACCGGCGGCCTCAAGCTGTCGGACTTCCGCCCCGCCGGGTCGGATGACGCGGTGGATATCGTCCTGCGCCTGCCCGCCGATCAGCGCACGATTGCCGCGCTGGACCAGTTGCGCATCCAGACGGCGGATGGGTCGGTACCGATCTCGAACTTCGTCACCCGCAGCGCCGCCCCTACCACCGGCACGCTGACAAGGCTTGACGGCGCGCGCACCGTCACCGTGGAGGCCGGCATCCGCGAAGGCGTGCAGGCCGATGGCGTCCGCGCCGCCGTGACCGCAGCGCTTGAGGCGGCAGAGCTGGACAAGATCGGCATCCGCTGGAAACTGGCCGGCGAGGATGAGGAGCAGGCCGAGGCGATGGCCTTCCTGTCCAAGGCGTTTGGCGCCGCGATTTTCCTGATCTTCGTCGTGTTGCTGGCGCAGTTCAACAACTTCACCTCGGTCTGGCTGGTGCTGTCGGCTGTCATCATGTCCACCATCGGCGTGCTTCTGGGTCTGATGATCATGGCGCAACCCTTCAGCGTGGTGATGACCGGCATCGGGGTCATCGCGCTGGCGGGGGTCGTTGTGAACAACAACATCGTGTTGATCGACACCTACGACACCTTGCGCCGCGAGGGTCGGCCAAAGATCGACGCGATCCTGCAAACCTGCCGCGAGCGCGCCCGGCCAGTGGTTCTGACCGCGCTGACCGCGATTCTTGGGGTGTTGCCCATCGCCTTTGGCCTGAACCTGGAACTGCTGAACCACGAGGTGACCATCGGCGCCCCCTCGACCCAGTGGTGGATCGCGCTGTCGTCGGCCATCGTCTACGGGCTGGCCTTCGCCACCGGCCTGACGCTGGTCATCATCCCGTCAATGCTGATGCTGGTCACCCGGCCTGACAACCCGAAGCCCTGGTTCTGGCAGCGCGCGAAACGGCGGGCCTGGAAGGCGGAGCAAGAACCTGGGCAAAGGGGCGCGCAACCTGCCGAGTAAGCCTGGTTCCAGCCGCCTCGCAAGCCATTGAATCGAAACGGCCCGCGCATCTGCTGCGCGGGCCGTTTTCGTTCCGAACCATCAGGTTCTCTTTGGTGGAGCCAGGGAGGATCGAACTCCCGACCTCTTGAATGCCATGGTACCACTCCACTCCGTGGTTCACCGTAATCCACCAGTAAAACAAGGTAAGATGCTGATCTACAACAAAACTTAACTGGTCAACCTATGGTTGTATACCGTAGTATACCGGCATCGAATGTTGCAGAGGATGTTGCAGATGCCGAACCACAGCCTGACCGCCCGCCCCGACGTTGCGAAGATCAAGCACGCGCCGGGCACGACCATGTACTCAGACCCTTCGGTCAAGTCTGACCCTGATGCGCGCGGCATCCGCCTCGCTGTCGGCGCGACGACCAAGACTTGGGTCTTGAGCAAACGCATAGACGGCAAGGTCCGCACGATCATGCTTGGCACTTGGCCGGAACTGCCGACGGTGTTCCAAGCCCGCGACGTCGCCAAGGTGAAGATGCAGGCAGTCACGACGAAGACAGACGCTCAATCGACGGCAATCCGCACACTGCGCGACGCGATGGAGTCGCACATTGCGGCAAAGACCCCGTCGAAGGGCACGGTCAGTTACTATCGCGAGCAGATCGACCGCCATCTGTCCGACCTGTTCGACCGCCCCATTGATCAGTTGATGCTGCCCGATCTCGAAACCGCCCTCGCGAAGCACCTGCGCGATGGCAAGCCGACGGCGACCCTGCAACACCTGCACCACATCGTCCGCATTGCGTTTAAACGTGCGACCGACGTTCGGGGTATCCGCAATATCGCGCTTGCCCTCGCGAAGGTGAAATACCAGCCGACGACAAACCGCGTGAAGTTCGACACTTCGGCGAAGTGGCCCGCCCTTGATCTGATCGAGGCGAAGAAGGCCCACAACCTCATCATCGGAACGGCGTTCGAGGTGATGCTGTTTACGGGGCTGCGCGCGGGCAGTGTGTCGCAACTCCGCTGGACGGACATTGACCTAGAGCGCTCGCAACTCCGCGTCGAGCGCTTGAAGAACGGGCTGGAGGTGACATTCCCCCTGTCCGAACGTGCGACCCAAGCGCTAGGCGCGCTGCCGAAGCACTCCGAATGGGTCTTCCCGCAGGCCGACACGGAAAAGCACATCTACAACCCGCCAGACCCGCTGTCCGATGGCAAGAATGTCCTGCGCCCCCATGATTGCCGCCGCCTGTTCACAACGGCTGCCCGCAAGCTGCGGATGCCATCCTACGTTATCGACCAGTTGCGCGGGGACACGATCAAGACGACCCAAGACCTTTACGACCAAGGATCAATGACGCACCACGATGCAAACGCCATCGCGAAGCAGATTGAGGTAGAGTGCGGTTTGCTACCTGACTCGAACCTTGTCCGCCTCTCCGCTGTTCGATAAGGTCTATGCGCGGCGGTCAGTCATGCTGGCCGCCGTGACCATATCTCGGTCCATCCGCGCCAGTCAGGATCGAGTGAAGGCACCACTGGCACCATTAACAGAGCCTGCGTCTTGCCGAATGTGAGAGACAGGAGACCCGTTGATGGATCAACTCACGCAAGAACTACGCGCTCTGCGCGACGACGTGAAGGCGCTGCAAGTCAAGCAGTCGCTGCCTGAACTGATGACCCCTGAACAATGCGCGGAATACCTCAATCGGTCGGTCGAGGTGCTTTACCTTTGGCGCAAGGAACGCATCAAGGGCGAGCAAAGCGGCCCGCCCTTCTTGCATATCTCGTCGCGCACCATCCTTTATGATCGGGAAGACGTGCTTGCTTGGGCGCGTTCCCATCGGGTCGCATAGGAAAAGGGGCAAGATGCTACTCCTGCCCCTCCCAGTCGATAACCACAATGAGCGCGAACGCGGCCAAGCGTTGCTACAAGCGACTTATACATCGCGCTTTTGTGGAATTCGACTGGAATAACAGGTAGTAGCGTCTGCTAAGTAGGAAGCAGATGCACGAGATTTACACAGCAACAAGCACGACCCATGAACTGCGCAAGGTGTGGCGCGATGGTTCCGATGGGCCGTGGCAGGATGAAAAGGCCGAGGGGTATCGCTATGCCTCGGACTTCATCTACGAGCGGCATGACGTCGGATCGCTTGAGGACGTTTGCGCCCTCCTGAACCGACTGGCTGATGCCCCGTCGATATCGCTCGTTCTTGGCCGTCCGATGATCGAACGCGGCGGCAGAACTGGCCTCGACTTCGACGACGTGCCCTCGGGCCTTTGCATCGCGGACCTCGACTCCCTCGACTTCGACGGCACATCAGAAGAAGCCGTGAAGTTTGCATTCCCGTTCCTGCATGGCCGCAAATTCGTCTATGCGTTCTCACCGTCTGCTGGCTTCAAGCCAGGACACCGCCTGCGCGTCGTGTTCGAAGTGGAACCCATCGACCTGACCATGATGCAGGTCCATGCCGAACACTGGAACGCAGACCTCGCCATGCGTGTCGGGATCGACCGCAAGTTCATCGACTACGGCATCTACAAGCCGTCGGGTTTCGTTTTCACGGCGCGCCCTGCACTGAAAGGTCTTCAAGACCCGTATCCCGTGCGTGCCGTTCTCGTCGATGGCGCAGACGGCCCTGTGCCAATGCCCAAGCTGCCCGACATGATCGAGGTGGACGTTGGCCCTTCTGTCAACCTTGGGCAAACGCCGACACTGCGCTGGGACGCAAGCCAGCGGCACAACGCCGTTTTGAACTTCATGATCGGTTTCCGCACGGCCTTCCCGGATAGCGTCTACACAGAGTGCTGGGCCGCATTGAAGGCCGAGTATGACCGGCTTGGCGTCCACCAGTCAGATCAATCCACTTTCGGTGAGAAATACCTCAAGACGCGCTTCCACAAGGTTCGCGGGGCAAAGCGCAAGCGCAAAGCGTTCCCGATCAGTCGGAACGAAGTGCCTCTGGATCAAGCCACGGCTCAGCTCAAGCAGGCGATAAAGGACTTCCTTGACGTCGAGAAGCCGGGAGTCAAAGTGATCGAAGCTGAGGCTGGCTTGGGCAAGACCTTCTGGGCGCTGTATTGGATGGGCGTCGAGACCCGTTATGCCGAGAACACCAACGGCATATTCCTGACCGACCTCTATGTGCCCAACCACAACCTGTCTGCGCAGATCGAAGCGGATGCACGGGCGCAGGGCATGTCTGCCTATACGGAACTCGGGCGCGGCCAAGAGTTGAATGGTCGGCCCGTCTGCACGAAGGCCGAGGCGATCTCGAAGGTGCAGGGCATCATCCCCGAATCGCGCAAGGCGTTCTGCGGCAATGACGAGGCAACCTGCGCAGATCGGCAGGGGTGCCTCTGGTGGGAAATCCACGACAAGTCACTGACCCACGATCTGCGCATCCGCACCCATGCACACCTGCCGTTACAGATCGCAAAGGAACACGGTCGAACCCGCGTGCCGAACGCGGTGGTGATCGACGAAAACTTTCTCGGCGCACTGATCAAGCAATCCTATTTGGACTTCAAAGACCTCTGCGACGTCACGCGGCACGACATGGGGGAGTGGATGCTCAAGTTGGCCCAAGTGGTCAAAGAGGGCATGACGCTCGAACGGCTCGACGCCGCTGGCTTCACGGTGGACATCTGCAAGGCGCTGATCAAGGCCGAGAATGATCTTGCCCCGATGGTCGAGATCACCCCCGACATGTCAGCAGCCGAGGCGCTGACGGCCGCGACCGACTACAACGGTGCGTGGTATCGGTATGCGTCGTTCTGGCGGCGTCTGCGCGATGCTCTTGAGGCACGCTCCCTCAATCGCCTGCGCATCACGCAGAACAAGAAGGGCGTGTTCCTGAACTGGCGGCAGAAGATTGCGGGCATCCCGTGGGACCATGAGACAAACCGCCCGCGCGTCCCTGTGCTGATCATGTCTGCGACCATCAAGCGGTCGATGATCGAAGCGGTCCTGCCGATAGATGAATGGGTCACGATTGAGGTCGAGAAGCACGAGGACGCGAAGGTGATCCAAGTGCCGGTCAACATGTCGAAATCGGCGCTGCTCTATGGCACTGGCGAACGGGTCGAGGACTATCAGGAAACCGCGAAGGACAAGAAGGAGGCGGCGCGGCAGTTGCGCGAGGACGTGACGGCGGTTTCAGAAGGCAGGCACTTGTTCTCCTATAAGTCGCTTGTAGACGAGGGCGTGCCCCTGTCTGGCTGGTTCAATTCGCTTGAAGGCCTGAATGACTGGGCGGGCGGCGAGATTGACATTGTGGGTAGGCCGCTACCTGCTCCTCTGGACGTTGAGGATATTGCCCGCGCTATCCATCAAGACGGCGATCCGATTGTGCCTGTAGGTGCATGGTATCCTAAGCGCCCGATTGCCATGTTCGGTGGCGCGGGCATGTCGTGGTGTGAGCGGCACATTGATCCGCGTGTGGAAGATGTCCGCTGGGTGATCTGCGAAGGGGCGATGATGCAGGCTGCTGCTCGCGCGCGGCATGTGCGGCGGGGATGCAAGATCCGGCTCTTCACGAGTTTGGTCCTGCCGATCAAGGTCGATGAGGTGCAGCAGTTTGACAGGCTGCATCCAAAGGAACTTGATTACGACTTCGCGCCCGTGCGCACGTCCACGCCGAAGCTGGCGGCACGGTTGTTCAGGAAGTTCGAGGGTATGTCTGCGCCGGGTATCAAGGGCGCAGTCGGTGGTTTGTTCGAGTGGGCGATGGATCGCGAGGCCGAGTTCGTCGAAGTCAGGTTGCAGGGTGAGAAGCATTGGTCACGCGTCTGGATTGCAGCAGGCGGATGGCGCTGGCTGTGTGACCGTGTGCCGGTCGTTGACTGGCGGTATGCGGTTGCGCGCAAGGACGATCATGCACAGCGGTTCGAGGCGATGCGGATGCAGTCGGAGCATGTCGAAGAACTGCGGGCGTTGCGGGAGGCGTTCGAACGCGAGCCATGGCTGGATGAAGATGGTGTTGTGCTTGAGGGCACGGTGACGACGGGTGCAGGGTGGAGCATCGACGTGCAGGATGTTGTGGGCGGGGGCAGGGCACGCAGTTAAACCGCAACTCGCGTTAATAGTAGTGGTCTCAATTAACGCCAGTTGCGGTTTAACTTTCGGTGCATCGTCGTGTGCTGTTGCTCCTGCGCACTCACAGTCGGCAAGGTCTATCCGATATGCGTCAACAATGCTGACGTAGTTTGACCAGACCAGTTGAATACCGATCAACCTGCCTGTCCATTCGTGCTGTGCCATCAAGCAGTTAGTCAGGCTCTGCAACATCGCTGCAACATGCAGTTGCGACTTGGTCGCATCAACGGACCTCTACCTAATCGACCCCCTGTTCAGCGCTGCACAGATCGGCGGCAGGGTCGGATACTTTTCAACAAGAATCCACAGACCCCTGAACCGCCACCCGCTTTCCCCCCGCAGCACCTTGTTCGACCGCTGGGCATCCCGCCCGTGCTGACCGATCATGCGTTCGACAACCAACTGCAACGTGAGACAACATGGTCGGCATCAACGAAGACGGCTCGCTAATGCGCATCCCCACGCATCGCGACCGCAACACGGCCCGCGCCCTCAAGCTGCCGCTGTACCACCCAGACACCCCGTGCCCGAAGCACCCTGCCAGCGCCTTCTATACGGCGAATGACCGCTGCGTCATCTGCCACAACACGACCCCGCGCGCTTGATGGTCGGGATGGTCGGTAGCGCACCAATATCGGCATGGCTTGCCTCGCGCACGCCCGCCGACGAGATCGCGTCTGCTGCCCCAAAAGGCCGACGCGTCGCGGCCCCTTCGCACTCCTACGAGGAGACCGAATACCGGACAGGCGACAACGGTCAGGAATACCCTGTCACCGTGCCCTACATGGAAGTCATCTGCGCCCGATGCGGCAACCGAACGACGGTCCACGGGCACGAGCGGGCGTCTTACGATGCAGCCTGCTGCATCCTGCGCGACACATGCCCAAAGGCTGAAAGCAACTACTACGCGGAGCCGTGACCTGCTGACACCATCCAGCAGCCAGCCTGCCTGACTACTCCTCATTCTCACAGTGTTCTACCTCATTCACCGCGTGAGGTTCCACCTGAGGTTGTGCGATTGTTGACGTGCGCGCCATGGCCCTCGACAGGGCGACGGGACTGGGTCGCGCCCGAGGTTCCTTTCGCAGTCCCGTCGCCCGCCCTTAACGAAAGACCACAGATGACCATCACCATTACGCCCTCGGGCGATAACACCAGCACGCTTCATGAGCGCACCAACTCTTGTTCTGTCGCCTTCCCAATCCCCTGTTCCAAGCTGACCCTCGTCGCCCTGATCCGCTCGCTGCTGGCCGATCCCGAACGCGACTTCGCAGAAGCAGGCCAAGTGTCGGTGTCGCGCTATCGCGATGGGATCAAGGTCGCTGTCGGCTCGGGCACGTTTGCCGTCCGCTACCACGACGCGATCCCGCTGATCCTTGAAGGCTGATCCCGATGCCCATCCGCACCGACCGCCTGCAACACCAGTACCGTCTCATTCGCGATTGCCTCGAAGGCGAAGACGCAATCCGCGATCAGGGAAAACTATATGTGCCTTCGCCAGACGGTATGAGCGCCACGAACTATCGGCACTATCTCGACCGTGGGTGCTGGTATGGCGCACCTCAAGCAACCCTGCGTGCGCTGACCGGAATCGCCCTTCGGAAAGCGCCTGTCATTCGGCTTCCTGCAAGATTGGAGCCGATGCGCCTCAACGCGACGCATGAGAACGCCCCCTTGACCATCTTGATCGAGGAGATGGTTCGCGAGGTCACTTCAATGGGTCGGTTTGGCGTTCTTCTCGATTTTCCCCCGGCCGGAAATTCCGTCAACACGGTGCCACATATCGCTACCTTTCGGGCGGAAAGCATCGAGTCCTTTGATACGGCCTATGTCGATGGTCGCCGGGTGCTGACGAAGGTGCATCTGGCGTCGGACGAAAAGTTTGACAACTCGGACGTCTACTACGAGTTGTCGCTGGAAGGCGGGGCGGTCTACACGTTTAAACGGTTCATCCGGGACGAGCACAAGAACCGCGTGGACGTTGGCGAGGAAGTCGTGCCGACGGTCAACGGTCGGACCTTGAACTACATCCCGTTCGCAATGATCAGCCCAGAGGGACGCAAGCCAGAGCATGTGACGCCGCCCATGCTGGCGCTCTGCCGCGTGGCGCTGTCGCACTTCAAGAATTCCTGCGACCGAGAACACGCTATCTGGCTGACTTCGTCGCCCACGCCCGTCGTGGCGGGCAGCATCCCAGCCAACAAGGTGCCGACGACCTTGGGTTCTGGAAACCTGTGGCTGTTGCCAGAGGGCGCGACGGCTTTCCTCCTCGAATTTAGTGGCGCGGGCGTAGCTGCCCAGCGTGAACTGATGGAAGAAAAGGTGGCGACGATGGCCACCCTTGGTGCGCGCCTCGTCAACGTGTCGATCAACAGGAACGAGGCGCCAGAAGTTGCCGCATCGCGGACGCGCTCGGAATTGAGCCTGCTGCACGACGTGATCGTGAATTGCGAGGAAGCAGTCAACTGGCTGCTGCGCATCGCGGCTGAATGGGTCGGTGCATCTGCTGACGAGGTGAACGTCACACTGTCCAAAGACCTGATCGAAGCGACCATGGACCCTCGCATGATCGAGGCCCAAATGCGCGCTTGGCAGGCAGGCCTGCTGTCGCGTTCGACCGTCTACGAAAACTTCCAACAGGGCGAAATTGCGCGGGCAGATCGAACTTACGAGGAAGAGAAAGAAATGATCGACGACGAGGGAGGCGATTTATCGTCGCCGATCATTGGGGCGAAGCCCGCGGCCTGACCCGACATGAGGAAGAATGACTCGGGCCACGGGGGCAAGAATCCCGAACGTGCGCTGCTCGCTGCCATCGTTCTGCAGGCTATCGAAGACCTCGACGACCCAGACGAAACCGCGCGGTATGAGGCGCACGAGTTTTTTCTGCAGCCACGCGGTGGCTGGGCAGATCAGCGCCGCTTTTTCTTCGATGCCCTCGGCCTCGACGAACGCCGGGTGCTTGCGAGTCTCAGGCCGCGCCTGTCACCGCCTGAACGGCCTGAGGTGCGGCTCACGTTCGACGTCCTCTACCGTGACCTGCCACGCGTGCCCTTTTCGATCAGTGACCTTATTCGCAAGCATCGGCGCGGCTACTCGCAACTGCGCGGCCTCATTCAGACCTGCGAAGACAAGGGCCTCGTTGTTCCTACGGGTCGTGGCGTCTTCTGCCGCGTCGATTGCCTTCCGCCACCGGACACGCCCAAGGAAAAGCCTTTGAAGAAACCAGCCTCCGTCAAAGCGGTCGTCTATGCGCTTCTGACCGAGCCGCGCACGTTCAAAGACCTGATCATCGCGACGGGCGGCGACGTGTCGGACTCGGTCATCCGCACAGTCCTGCGCGAAGGTCGGGACAGCTTCGAACTGTCTCGCGACGACGATGGGCGCTACCTCATTGCGTCGCACTCTACCTGAAACTGCGTCTTTTTGTCTTTGGATCAACCACTTATCGTATCTGAACAACGGGCTTGGGGCCTGTGCTCTCACAAGCAAAGGGAGGACGGGCCCAACATGGTCCCGTCCTTTCTGCTTTGTGAGGAGCACAGACGATGACTGACGAGAACAACGACAAACTGATGACCGCCTTCATTGAGAAGGCGACGCCCAAGCTGCTGGAAGCCCTTACCGGGCATGTCAGTGAACACGTCCAAAAAGAGATTTCTGGATTGGTCGCCAACAGCAAGTCCCTGCTCGACGAAGTGAAGCAGGCGCGCGCCGAACGCGATGCGATTGCGGAAAAGACCGCCTCCGACTTCACCCAACTCAAGACCCTGCTCGAACGCGGCGAAAGCCCCGCAGCGATCAAGTCGGCACTGAAACCAGAGCAGATCACGCTGACGCGTGAGCAGGCCAGGGACGTCTCGATTTACCGTCGCGCGCGTGCGCAAGCACAGGCCGCGGGGACTTCTGTCGCCATCCTGGACGACTGATGCCATGGATCGCCTCAGCAAAGCGGCCGATCAGGCCGCACGGGACTTCCTGAAAGGGAAGCGGCCCCCGCGAGAGTTCCACGTCACGGTAGCGCGCAACGCAATTCTCGACTGCCTGCTCTCGTCGCCGGAGCCTGACTTCATCGCGCGCATATGTGGCCCCGTGGCACACCCGCAGGTGCGCGAAGAAGCGCGGAGTGTGATCCGCAAGATCGCACCGCACCTCGTCACCCTCGCCGGTCGCACGGCTCAGGAGTGCCGGGCGTGAGAGACAACCTCGAAACGCGCAAGGCCGAGAAGGTCAACATCAACATGGACCGCGTGAAGGCGGCGTTGCCTGTGGAGTCGGGCAATGGCCGCCGTTCGACCATCCGTGCGCGGGCCGACGTCGCGACCGTGGTGGTCGATTGCGTTCTCCGCCGTGTCCCGTTTCAGGACATTGCCAAACGCTGCTGCGTTGACCTTGAGAGCCTGACGCGGTTTCGGAAGCGGTTCATCACGGATGAGGTGCAGAAGATCGTCCTCGTCGAGGCGAACAAGATGTCCGCCGAACACCTCAACGCGGAGGTGAACGAGGCCCAAGACAAGATCGAATGCGGCATTGAAGGCATCCTGCGCGAACAGCGCCGCCTCTACAAAACCCTGAATGACATGGCGGCGGAAAAGGGCGGCAGCGATGCCCTGATGGAAGTACTCGGGCCGATGATGCAGTTGCTCCGGGATCAGACCAAATCCTATGACGGGCTGCTCAAGGTCTATTCCCAGCTTCGGGATAAGACGGTGATCGTGCAGCCGCTGGCCGAACACCCGGACATTGCGAAGCTGATGGATGCGCTGTGGGTGGTCTTCAAGCTGCACCCTGCTGCGTTTGAAGAATTCCGCGAGATCGCCAAGCAGAAGAAGATCCCGCTCGATGTCGAGTGAACTGGGTCTTTTTCTTCGGACCCTGACCGAACGCATCAAGCCGGAACTGCTGCTTGAGCGCGTCGTCGGTGGCCCGCCTGATGACTGGCAGCGCCGCCTCATGAACTCGACGGCGGACATCATCTGCGTGCTGGCAAGCCGCCGCATCGGCAAATCGACCACTATCGGCGTCATGGCAGGGCAAGAGCTGTCTAAGCCGGATCATCAGGTGATCATCCTGTCCAAGACCCTGCCACAGTCGCAACTGCTGTTCGCCAAGATCGCCTACACGTGGGAACGCATGGAATTGCCGATCCAGCAGAAGCGGCGGACCATGACGGAACTCCACCTGAACAATGGCTCGTCAGTGGTCTGCATCCCCGCAGGCCAAGACGGCGGAGGCGCGCGCGGCTACGGCGTCAAGAACGGCCTGCTTCTGTATGACGAGGCCTGCTTCATTCCAGATGACGTCTACGGCTCGACCCTCAGTATTGCCGAAGATAATGCGCGCACAATTCTGATTTCTACTCCCGGCGGCAAAAGCGGCAAGTTTCACCAGATGTGGACCGACCGCGAAATGTATCCCGAAGTCGAACGCATCCGCGCTTGCAGCCTCGATCTGCCGCGCATGGCGAAGCTGGTCGAACGGCAGCGTAAGGTGCTGTCCAAGCATGAGTTCGAGGTAGAGCATGGCCTGTCCTTCATGGGCGGCGGTCACCAATTCTTCGACTCGCGCGCCATCGAAGCCGCCTTCACCTCCACCCCCGAATTGAAGCTAGGAGACCTATATGCCGGAGTTGGTTGAAAAGGGGGAGGACCTGATCCTCGTCGCGCATGACCCAGCAATCGAGATAGTGAAGGGCCATCGGCGCTTCATAGTGGGCCTTGATATTGCGCAGGCTGTGGACCGCACGGCTTACAGCATTATCCTCGACGAGCGCGTGCCCTACTATGACGCGAACGGGCGGCAGGAACTGGGCAAGCGCCGGCGTGAGATCGTCGCTGCCGCCCAGTTGCCGCAAATGTCGTACTCGGACCTCGCCATTGTGACCCGCAACCTGATGATGGACAGAGCCATCGCGGGTCGTGCCTACCTGGCTGTGGACAGCAGTGGGGTTGGCCGCGCCTTTTGCGACATTCTCAATACGAAGTCGGTCCTGCATACCCGCGTGACGATGACTGCCGGTGAGAACGAGAGCGAGACGAAGGAGCGCGGTCAGTCGTTCAACAACGTGGGCCGCAACCGACTGCTTTCGACCTTGAACAGCGCCATCCACACGGGCGACCTGACCATCGGCAGTTTTCCTGCGCGGGACATGCTGCGGGAAGAACTTGAGTCCTTCGAGGCATCAGTCGGCACGACGGGGCGCGTCCGCATCGAAGGCGGCACGGCTTTCGGACATGGCGACTTGGTTGTGAGCGCGGCCTTGGCGCTGTGGCTTTCCGATCATCGCACTATCGGCGCGCACATCGGCGTGTCACCTCTAGCGGGGTACTGGTGATGGCGCAGAATGCGTTTGTTTTCATTCGTTCCTGACTTCTTCCGAACTTGTTCCTGAACGTCAGCACAAAGATCTTGACTTGTTTTGCATCGTGCGGTACTTGTTCCCGCACATGCTCAACAAAGGAGATTATAAATGACTAACGTTTTTGCAACACCTCAGAAGGTATCTCGTCGCCGCGATCTATTTGAATTGGGGCAGACTGCCCTCGTGAAGTCGGGTTGGCGCGTCGAGCGCATCCAAGGCATCGGTAAGTCGAGCGTTCGCCGGATCGTGAAGGGCAGCGAGCAATTCACCGTGTCGATCCGCACGACCCAAGACTGCTGGATCGCGTTTCCCCGGAAGGATGACGATAGCGGGTGGGTCACGCTGGATGATGTCGACTACGTCGTGGCCGTCACCGTTGACGACAAAGACGACCCGAAGCAGGGGTCGGTGTTCATGGTCGAGGGGGATGAGATGCGTGATCGGTTCAATCGAACCTATCGCGCGCGGCTGGATGCCGGGCACAGCATTCCAGTCGGGCGTGGCGTTTGGGTTTCGATGTTCATCGCCGAAGACCCGGCTGCGCCCTCGACAGTTGGAGGCGGCATCGCCATCGGCAAAAAGCCTCTGCTTACCGTGAGATTTGACGAACCAACTGACGTCGGCACGACTGCCGTTCCACCGCCTGCTGAACCCGATGATGCACCGTTGTCCATCGCCGATGCAAAGCGCCGATTGGCAAAGACACTTGGGGTCGACCCAGAGAAGGTCAAGATCATGATCGAGGGGTAACGCCACTGCTCAGTGCTGTTCGCAAGAGACCCCGGTTTTTTGCGCAGCGCTGCGGTCAGCAGGAGCGGCGGGCATCGTGGCAGGGCGGACAGCGCAACCGCATTCGCTGACGCGCTGCTGCGCGAGCACGTTACCACCGAAACGATGATGGGCGGCCCGAAGGCCGCCCATTGGCATAACCGAGTTATCCGCCGAGGTGTCTGACTACTCAGCGGCAAACCGGTAGGGCACTGGCCGAGGCGTTTTCCGGCGTGACGTGATCAAAGCAAGGGCGCGCAGTCGCCCAGCTTGCAGCGTGTTGTCGATGCGCCATTCGGCACGCAGGAGTAAAGGGAAATCACGCGGGGGTAATGCGGGCACGCGTCGGGTGAAGAACATGTGTAAGCCTCCGTTGATGGTAGAGGCACGCACATCTGGACGCGCTCCGGCGCGGACGTCAACCGGATGTTGGGAGGCTTACCAAGCGCTACCGATTGTGCTATTGGAGTGCATTGCGCGCAGATGTGGAATTGGGGCTTACATGGTCAAGAAACCAGTCAAGGGAAACGGTACCACTAAAATTCGCTTCATTATGCTCGAAGCGGAAATGCCAGAGGGCGACCTCACGCAGATTACTAACGCTATTCAGAACGCTTTGAGGCCAGTTTCTGTGAATGGACCGAGGCAGTTTGGCAGGCCGGTCGATTTGGTTTCGGCAGATAACGGCGTCGAAGATGATGATGCGGTGGTCGATAACGCCGATGACTATGAAGAGGTCGAGGCGCAGCCCAAAGCTAAGGCACCTTCCAAGGCACGTCGCCCGGCAAAGAGAAACGTCGTAGGCATGGACCTTACCAGCGACGTTTCACTCAAGGCATATGCGGAGCAGTACCCGCCGAAGACAGATCAAGATCGTTTTCTTGTTGCGCTTATGTTCCTCAAGGAGCATCGGCCCAACGTTGACGAGATCACCGGGGACCACCTTTTCACTTGCTTCAAGTCGATGGGGTGGCCCTGTGGAGCGAAGGACTTCACGCAGCCGTTGAGAACCTTAAAGCGGGATCAGTTGGTCGACGGCGGGAAGTCACGGGGCACCTATGTGATCAACCATGTTGGAGAAGGTCGCGCAAAAAAGCTTGCCGAGGGATGACTTGAACGGTCTGCACGAGTTCACGGATTCCGTCAGTGGTTTCCACTCGAAAACGGCAGTCGAGCAACTTCTGTTGCTCGGTTGGTTCCTAGAGGCCATCGAAAGCAAGCCCTGCTTTACGGCCTCAGACATTCGCACAGCGTTTCAGAAGGCGGGCATCGAACCGCCGAACGTCAGTCAGTATCTAGATCGCCTTAAGGCCAAGAAGCCGCCGCAGATCGTCAAGTCGGGTGCTGGTTTCAGGTTGGCCGGGACTGTTCGGCGCAGCATGGACGCAAAGATTGGTGGCAATCCCTCGGTCATCGCCGTTTCGAAACTGCTGTCCGATCTCCCGGCGAAGGTGCCGAACGTTGCTGAGCGTGACTTTCTCAATGAGGCGCTGAATTGCTACAAGGTGAAGGCCTACCGGGCGGCAATCGTGATGACGTGGAATCTGGCCTATGATCACCTGATGGGTTGGCTGCTGGACGACCAGTCGCGGCTGGACAAACTGAACGATGCAATCAAGAAACGCTTTTCCAAGTTGACCGTCGTTGTGGCCGTCCGTGATGACTTCGACGAGTTGAAGGAGAGCCAAGTCATCGACGCGTGCCGCACGGCGAGGCTGCTTAACAAGAATGTGGTCGAGATACTGGAGTCAAAGTTGAAACGCCGGAACACGGTAGCGCATCCGTCTACGGTCATCGTCACGCAGGCTCAGGCGGACGATACAATTACCGACCTAGTGAACAACGTCGTGCTGGCGCTGACCCGCTGATGTTGGCCTCATCGTGGCGCGCGGCGGATTGCGCCCTCGCGGTCCACCTCAATGCACCAGACCGCGTAGCCGTCTGCCGTCCGCACAAGAGCAATCGGAATTGTCCCTGACATGTACTGCTCAGGCTCTGCCAGCTTCTTGTAGGTGCGCCGCAGGGTGTGTGCGCGTTCGCCAAACCACTCCTCCATCTGATCGAACACTTCGGCGTCTGTCTTGGTCTCCTTTGCGCGCACCCTCTGTGCCTTGCCTGCCGGATCGTCGCGCGGTTCAGCACGAAGTTGAGTGACTCTCTCGACCAGTTCCAGCCGATCCGTTTGGGCCTCAAGCGCGGCTTTAAGGTCTTTGCTTCGCCACCCCTCAAGCAGGTCGAGACAGTCAGCAAAGCGCCTCCACCGATGATCGGCTGGGTCGCGGTTGTTGCTCTGCGCCGGAAAGACTCCTTGCTCATCGAATAGGAAGCTCTCGGCAAACCACGTCATGAAGGCCCGGACGAAAGCCGGGTAATCGCGTCCCGTCTCGTCGCAGACATGCGTAGCCGCCAAGACGTAGTGCGGCAGAGGCTCCACCTCGAATCTGAGGCGCAGGTATTCGAGGAAGACCTCCTCGAAACACTCACCTGCAACTGGCTGTTTCGCCAAGCACGTCTCTCCAGAGTCACAAGGGTCTCAAGCCACGATCAATCCTGAACGTGGCGAACAGATGGCAGAATGAAAGGCTACCCCATGAAGAAAGATACCCGCGTTTCCGCCAAACCGAAGATGCAGCCAGACGGGGCGCTGCTGATCGAGGTTTGGACGGATGGCTACCCAACTTGGAAGGACTTCCTCGATGCCATTGGCCCGCAAGCATCGGTCCGAGCAGTTCTCGAAGGTATTCGGCTTGGACACGTCAAGGACATAGCCGTGATCCAGTTCTGCGAAGGCCCAATCGGACGTAAGGATGTCGACTACCTGCTCATGCGCAGAGACGGGACCGTCATCCCGCCCGTTTTGCCCGAAGGCTACGAGATCAACGCTGAGGGCCTGACGCTATCTTTCCGCGGCCCGCTGGTGAGGCACTGACGATGGCAAGCATGACAGTTGAACCTTCGATCCAGCCGGACGGCGCGCTCCGGCTCAAGGTAAAATCAGACGACTTCCCGACAAAGGACGCGTTCTGGAATGGTGGGGGCCTCAAGCTTGCTCTGCAGGCAGTGCGCGAAGGACTCGGTGCTGGTGTTTCGCCCGATATGCGACTGATCAAGTTCTTCGAAAGCAACGGCAAGGGTCGAGACGTTGAAGTCGAGTTGCGCCGCTTCGATGGAACGCTGATCGAGGTTGATGGTCGTTCGACGCACTGACCCTGCTGGACAAAAGCAGCCCGTTCCTGTTGCAGAATCGTCAGTGTTGCAGAGTTGTTGCAGAGCCTGCCCAAAACGACGAAACCGCTGATCTCGCGATCAGCGGTTTTCGTTAGTTTTCAATCTTCTCTTTGGTGGAGCCAGGGAGGATCGAACTCCCGACCTCTTGAATGCCATTCAAGCGCTCTCCCATCTGAGCTATGACCCCACCGGAGAA
>PNJK01000061.1 GCA_013821825.1 Rhodobacter sp. | reverse complement strand
GGTGGAAGAGGCGATTCCCGGCCTGCCGGTCGAAACGCTGGGCATCTACGCAGTCTACCCGCCGGGCCGCTTCACCCAGCCCAAGGTCCGCGCCTTCATCGACTTTCTGGCCAAGCGCTACACGGAAAAGGGCCCCGATAACTGGTAAGCCTTTCGGGCCGGTCTGTCCCCCTTCGGCCTGCTAGCGGGTCGAGGTCACGATGACCTCGACCCGTCGGTTTTTCCGGCGGCCTTCCTCGGTCTGGTTGGTGGCGCGCGGGGCAAGAAAGCCCACGCCTTCCGCTGCGATCCGGGTGTGGTCGACGCCATAGATCTCGATCAGCGCCTGACCCACAGCTTCGGCCCGCCGCTCTGACAGGGCGATATTCGCGGCGAGACTGCCCGAGGCATCGGTATGCCCGACAAGAGCCAGTGTTCCGTCCGGGTTGGCCTTCAACCAGGCAGCGACTGCGGCAAGTGACGGATAGTCGCCGGCGGCAAGGGCAGCTGACCCGCTGTCAAAGACCAGATCATCCAGCACGGCGCGACCATTTTCATCCAGAGCCGTTCCAATGGCGCCATCGGTGACTGGCAAAGCATCAAGCCCGCGTGAACCCTCGACCTCGTCCAGATCGACCACTGTCTGTTCCGGGACATCCGGCAGCGGGGCATCACTGACCTGGGTGACCTGCACGAAAGCCGAATAGGCCGACCGGCTGACCAGGATCGAGATTGCCTCGCCGGCACGCTCGGCCGAAAGAAAGCGGTAGTCACCGATATCAACATGCATTTCGGGTTCGGGGATGACCTCGGTGCCAAAGCGGAAGTCAAAGCCGCCGCAGCTGCGCGTCTCGCATTCGAACAGGATTGTGAAGCCGGCCGCCTGCACCTGATCCCGCAAGGGGGCCATCAAGGCCAGGGTGGTCTGTCCTGGCGCGTCAAGCCGGAACGCCCGCTGGTCCAGCGCGCCCTCAACCATCCGGGACGGCACAGACGTCCCGTCGAACGGAGCCAGCGGCAAGGCATAGCTGCCGGGAAGCGCGCTACGCCGTTCCTCGCCCAGCACCTTGGCAGGGAGATCCAGCGTCAGCGCGCCAAGCGGTTGGGCCGCCAGTGCAAAGCACAACTGTAGAGCCGGGATGATTGCCTGCCGCACTGCCGGGGACGCTTTCCGCGATCACTTCATTCTGTAATGATACTGTCCCGCAACTTGCATTCCAAGGCGAGTATAGAGCGCACGTGCGGCCATGTTTTGCCTGGTCACCACCAGCGACAGCCGGCTTGCCTCCACGGCAGCAGCCCAATTGGCAGCGGCGCGCAACAGCACCTCGCCTGCGCCCTGACGGCGCAGCGCGGGCCGCACTTCCAGCGCGTGCAGCATCGCGTCGTCGCCAAGCCGGGCGACAAAGGCCACACCTGCCGGGCGGTCCGCCATCCGTGCCAGCAGCACAGCCTTGTCGCCCACCACCCGTTCCATCACCGCAAGGCGCGCGGGGCCAATCCCGCCTTCGCCCCAGATCGTCCGGGCGATCTGCAAAGGCGGCCAATGCGCAAAGGCCGACAGCGGTGGCAGATCGGCCACAAGGTCCGACACCGCAGCGACATAGGCGACGACCGGGTCGACCACACGCCAGCCCCGGGTCTCCAGCGCCGAATCAAGGCCTTCGTCCCCGTCACGGATCAGGACCAGCGGCTCTGCCATCGCGGCCTCAAGTTTCGCAAGATCGACCTCGGTCCACGGCTCCGCCGCACTGGCGGCCGAGACGCGCTTGCCGCCCCCCGCACCGTCGCGCAGGGTGAAGGGACCCAGCCGCCAACTGCGCGCGGGCGGCCATGTCGCCTCCATCACGGCGGAAAGCTGGTCGGGTGTCATCCGAATAGCCGCGTCAGCCGCACCATAGCCGCGTCCACCCGCGCCGGATCGGTGCCACGCACCACCAGATTGGTGCCATGCGCCCCGTTCTGGATGAACGGGTAAGACCCCATCGATAGATCAGGAAAATCGGCCGCAAGGGCGCCGAAAGCCCCCGCGATTTCACCCTCGCCCCGATTGACGCGCAGGGATTGCGACAGAAGCGGCGGTCCCCCTGTCAGCTTTGGCAACACACTAGCGACCATGGCCTGAAAGATGTTCGGCACCCCCGCCATCACATGCACGTTGCCGAGCGTAAATCCGGGCGCGGTGGACACCGGGTTGTCGATCAGCGTGGCACCGTCGGGAATGCGTGCCATACGCTGGCGGGCCTCGTTGAAGGGCAGTCCCGCCCGGTCGTAATGCGCCTGCAACAGCGCCATGGCATCGGCGCGCGGACCAATCTTCGCCGCCATGGCCGCGGCAATGGCATCGGCGGTGATGTCGTCATGCGTCGGGCCGATTCCGCCTGATGTGAAAACATGATCATAGCTTGCCGACAGGGCCCGCACGGCTGTGACGATCTCGTCATGGACATCGGCCACCACGCGGGCCTCGCGCAGGGTGATGCCGATGCGTGTCAGTTCCTGCGCAAGGTGGTGCATATTCGAATCGCGGGTCCGGCCGGACAGGATTTCATCGCCGATCACCAGCATCGCTGCAGTGGGATTGGTCATGGCGTCGGCCCTCTCTGCTTCACTTCTGCGGGTATAGCCCTGCGGGACGGGCTTTCAAACCCCGTGCCTCTGGCCAATTCCGCCAGAGATGCCTATTTAGGCGGTCGAAGAAGGAGTGAAAGCCTGGACGAACTGCGCGCGCGCATCACCAAAGACGGGATCCGCATCTACGAGGATGCGGATTTTGTCGGCATGCGTGCCGCCGGTCGGGTGGCCGCCGAGATCCTTGACGCCGTGGCGCCACTGGTAGTGCCCGGCACGACGACCGCGGTGATCGACGACTTCATCACCGACGAGATCAATCGTCGCGGCGTAACCTCGGCCACCATTGGCTACAAGGGCTATCGCCATGCTTCGTGCATCTCGGTCAACCATGTGGTCTGCCACGGCATTCCAGGGCCAAAGATGCTGGCCGACGGCGATATCCTGAATGTCGACGTGACGGTGATCGTCGATGGCTGGTTCGGTGACACCAGCCGGATGTATGTGGCCGGCGCGTTGCCGCGCAAATCCGAGCGGCTGATCGAGGTGACCCACGAGGGCCTGATGCGCGGGATCGCCGCGGTGAAGCCGGGCAACACCTTTGGCGACATCGGCCACGCCATCCAGTCCTACGTCGAGGCGCAGCGCATGTCCGTGGTGCGCGATTTCTGCGGCCACGGCCTGGGCCGCGTGTTCCACGCGCCGCCGAACGTGCTGCACTATGGTCGCCCCGGGACTGGCCCCGTGCTGGAAGAGGGCATGATCTTCACCATTGAACCGATGGTGAACCTGGGCCGCCCGGAAACCAAGGTGCTGGCCGACGACTGGACCGCCGTCACGCGTGACAAGTCGCTTTCGGCGCAGTTCGAGCATTCGGTCGGGGTGACGGCCACGGGCTGCGAAATCTTCACCCTGTCGCCCGCAGGCAAGTTCCACCCGACCTGGGGCTGAGGGTAAAAGCCCCTCAGGACCCTTGCGAAGTTTCCGCGCAATGCCGGCGGAACGAGCGTTTCAGCAGGTCAAGCTCGGCCCTGAGGAGGCTGATCTCGGCGCGCAGGTCTTCTTCCATCGGCACCCCGGCGATGACGGTGAACTGCGCCAGAACCTCGCCGTCCACGCGCAGCAGCACGGTCTGCACGCCCTCGGTCAGGATTGTCGTCGGGATCGCCAGCCGCACCGCGAACCGGCCCGGATTTCCGGGCAGAGGTGTCACCTCGACCCCGTCCAGCGCCTGATCCTGATGCCAGGCCTCGACACCGGGTGCATCGCCTGCGACCCCGGCCAGTTCGCCTTCCCAGGCGCCCCCCGCAAAGCGTGTCTGAGTCAGGGTCATCTCGGTCATGGCAGCCTCAAAGCTCGGCGCGCGGACGGCGGCTGACCGCCAGATCGCGCAGGGTGATCCGGGTCATCGCCGGATTGCTGAAGATCAGGTCAAGCCAGGCGCGTTCGACCCGCTGTTCGTCTATCCTGGCATAGGCCAGGTCAAACTCGGCTATCTTTTCGCGCCCCTCGGACGGCAGGCTGCTGACCATCTGTTCGACGTTCGGCCCGTGCTTGATGTTCAGCCGGGCAAAGCCCATCAGCGGGCGGTCGCTGTCGGCAACGATCTCCACCCGGATCAGATGCCGCGCCTTCAGGCCGGTGGTGGCCGCCTCGGGCAAGGCCACCGCAAGCGAAAGAAACGATCCCCGAAAGCCGAACACATCCAGCGCCAGACCGAAAGGGGTGCGGTCCGCCTCGCCTCCGTTGCGGACCTGTCGCAAGGCAACCTCGCCCAGCGGGCAGTCATGGTAGACCGCCAGATCGTCGCTGATCGTGGTGCGTGCGGTTTCGGCCACCGCGCCCGGAACCGCGATCGGGCCGCGCCAGACATCGGGACGCCAGCCCCAGTCGGTGCCAAGCGGCATCCGGGGCAGGCCGGAGCCAAGCGCGGGCAGGCCCAGACGGTGATCGGCCACATGGATCAGCCGGTCAATCTGGCGGCGCATGGCGCGCGCCTCGGCCCGCAGGGTGCGCAGGGCGAATGGCTCCATCCCGGCCGCCTCATCGGCGGCCCCGGTCCAGCGGTCCTGCACCTTGCGCAGGTGCCACTGGTCCAGAAGCTGCACGATCCTGCCGGGCATCGGACCTTATTGGTCCATGTAGACGTGGCTTTCGGCCTTCGCGCCGGGATGCGTCACCGCCCCCCAACGCGCACCGCCGACCAGCCTTGCGAACTTGTGAATCGCCCCGCTGGTATAGGCCGTTTTGCGCGGACCCTTCCAGTCGGCCTTGCGCTTTGCCATTTCCTCGTCAGAGAGCGCCACCGACAGTTCACCCGTCAGCGCGTTCAGGGAAATGACATCGCCGGTTTTCAGCAACGCGATCGGCCCGCCATGCGCAGCCTCGGGGCCGACGTGACCCACGCAGAACCCGCGCGTTGCGCCCGAGAACCGCCCGTCCGTGATCAGCGCCACCTTCTTGCCCATGCCCTGACCGCTGAGCGCAGCCGTGGTCGACAGCATCTCACGCATCCCCGGCCCACCAGCGGGGCCTTCGTTGCGGATGACGATGACCTCGCCTTCCTTGTATTCCCGCGCCTTCACGGCGGCGAAGGCGTCTTCCTCGCATTCGAAGACCCGCGCCGGGCCGGAGAACACCTGTTCGGCCTCGGTCATCCCGGCGACCTTCACGATGGCCCCATCGGGTGCGAGGTTGCCCTTCAGGCTGACCACGCCCCCGGTTTTGGTGATCGGCGAGCCGATGTGATAGATCACCCGGCCATCCGCCTCGCCCCGGATCTCGTCCAGGCTTTCGCCGAGGGTCTTGCCGGACGCGGTGATGCAATCCAGATGCAAGAGGCCCGCTTTCGCCAATTCCTTCATCACCACGGCCACGCCGCCCACTTCATGCAGGTCCTTGGCGACATACTTTCCGCCCGGACGCAGGTCGACGAAATAGGGCGTGTCCTTCATGTAGGCCGCCACGTCGAAGAGGTCGAAGTCGATCCCCGCCTCGTTCGCCAGCGCCGGCAGGTGCAGCGCCGCGTTGGTCGAGCCCCCCGTGCAGCCGACCACGCGGGCCGCATTCTCCAGCGCTTTACGGGTCACGATGTCCCGTGCGCGGATGTTCTTTTCGATCAGGTTCATCACGGCGACGCCCGACGCCTCGCCATACTGGTCACGGCTTTCATAGGGTGCCGGGGCGCTGGACGAGTTCAGGAGCGCAAGCCCGATGGCTTCTGACACGCAAGCCATCGTGTTCGCCGTATATTGCGCGCCGCACGCGCCACTGGACGGGCAGGCCACCCGCTCCATGATCTCAAGTTCCGCATCCGACAGGTTGCCGGCCTGGTGCTTGCCCACGGCCTCGAACATGTCCTGCACGGTGATATCCTGACCCTTGTAGCGGCCCGGCAGGATCGACCCGCCGTAGATGAAGACCGATGGCACGTTCAACCGCACCATCGCCATCATCATCCCCGGCAGGGATTTGTCGCAGCCCGCCAGCCCGACGATGGCGTCATAGCAATGCCCGCGCATCGTCAGTTCCACCGTATCGGCAATCGCATCGCGGGACGCCAGCGAGGACCGCATCCCCTCATGCCCCATGGCGATCCCGTCGGTCACGGTGATCGTCGTGAACTCACGCGGGGTGCCACCGCCCTTTTTCACCCCGTGCTTCACGATCTGCGCCTGCCGGTTCAGCGCGATGTTGCAGGGCGCGGCCTCGTTCCAGCACGTCGCCACGCCGACCCAGGGCTGGTGGATCTCTTCTTCCGTGATGCCCATCGCATAGAAATAGCTGCGATGCGGAGCGCGCGCCGGACCTTCGGTCACATGGCGGCTGGGAAGCTTTGACTTGTCGAAACGCTGGTTGGTCATGGCGGCTCCTCGCGGACAATGGCTTGGCGCAAGGGATAAAGGCCCGCCCGCCGGGGGGCAAGCCGATTTGACCGCGCTGCGGCCTACTCGCCGTTGATGGCAACCGTGGCCGACCGCATCAGCGCGTCCAGCTGGAGCCGCAACCCGTCAATCGCATTGACATAGGCTGTCAGCGGTTCGGCCAGCGTCGGGAACGTAGCGGAAAGACTTGCTGCTCCGATGTAGACCGCAGCGCCAAGGATCGACAAGGCCACCACCAGCAGAAAGCCGCTGCGAAAGCCGCTGCGAGCTTCACTGGCGGCACCGCCAGCCTCGCCCCCGGCCGTATCTTCTTCCGAAGCGTTTTCCGACGGGCGCAGGGTCGAGTTTATCTCCTCGACATCCGGCAACAGATCGCGCCGCGCCGTCGGTTTGGCTTCAGCATCGGTTTCAGTGCCAAGCGGGACTGCAACGGGTCGCTTCTTGGCGGAAGCGGCGGCTTCCATGCCCAAGGTTGTCTGTATTTCCAGCGGGCTCGCCTCGGACCGGCGGGCCAGCGCCTCGCGCTCGGCTTCCTCGCGAAGGATGGCCAGGACGCCGCCATCCACGAGGTAGGCGGCAGGCGCGGTGGCGGTTGCCGGTTCATCGTCTTCGCCTTCTGCGGCCTCCGGCTCTGGTGCCAGATCAGGTTCTGGTACTGGCTCTGGTTCAAGGTCCGCAACCTCCACGACTTCCGGCGCAGGCTCGGCCGCCGGTTGCGCAGGAACTTCCTCAGAGGTTGCCTCTTTCGTATCCGGTTCGTCGACGGTGGCTGCTTTCGAAGCTTCGACGACTATTTCGGGCGCCTTGGGAACCGCTTCGACCTCAGGCGTCTCCGCCACTTCGGCTTTCACTTCCGGCTCTGCTTTCGCGGCGACTTCGGCTTCGGCTTCAGCCACTGGCGCCGCGGCCCCGGTCGCTACCGGCGCCGCTGAGGCCGAACGCGGCCGCATCTGGAACCATGAGTGACTGCAATTCGCGCATTGCACGTCCCGACCAGTATCCGGAATGGCGTCGTCCGGAACTTCGTACTTGGCATCACAATTCGGGCAAACCAACCGCATCTTTGTCCCTCAAAGCCTGTGTCCGGCTTTCCTTATTGTGTTGTAAACCCTAATTCCTGTCGTTCCAAGGGTTTGTAGCGCGCTCTTGTGCAATCGTTTCCGCCTGTGCGATGGAAAGCGCAGTCGTTGGGCATGTTGCAGCGGCGCCGACCGACAGTCGCAATGGAACTCGGACGAGGGGAAATCCGTGATCGCCTTCGAAAACGTGGCGTACAGCTATGGCGGCGGGGATCTCTTGTCAGATGTCTCGCTGCGGCTGGCGCCGGGATCGTTCCATTTCCTGACCGGCCCCTCCGGATCGGGCAAATCGACTTTCCTGAAACTGGCCTATGCCGAACTCCAGCCGACCTCCGGACAGGTCACCCTCTTTGACCGCGACGTGAAATCCCTGTCGCGCGATGACGTGGCCCGCACCCGCCGGCGGATCGGCATCGTGCATCAGGACTGCAAGTTCCTTGACCATCTGTCGCTTGCTGCCAACATGGCGCTGCCGTTCACCGTCTCGGACCGCGAAAGTTCGCCGCAGGACATGAATGAACTTCTGGGCTGGGTCGGGCTTAGCCATCTGTCCCATGCGCTGCCGCCGCAGCTGTCCGGCGGCGAACGCCAGCGCGCTGCCTTGGCCCGTGCCGTCATCGTCGACCCGGACGTGATCCTTGCGGACGAGCCGACCGGCAACGTCGACTGGGAGATGTCGCTGCGGATCCTGACCCTGCTGGTGGAATTGAACCGGATGGGCAAGACGATCCTGATCGCTACCCATGACCTGAACCTGATCCGCCAGGCCAAAGCCCAGCTTCAGGCCCGCGTGCTGCGGATTTCCAAGCGTCGCATCCAGCTTGCCGGGGCCGATCTGTGAAGCTGCCGGCCGCCAAACCCGCAAGCCCCGCCACCCGAGCGCTTCAGGTGGTGCCGCCGTCCGGGCCGACGGTCTGGCTGACCAGCTTCACCGCCACGGCGATGACCTTCCTTTGCGTCTTCGCTCTGGCCCTGTCGCTTGCGTCCGGTCGTCTGGCCGACCGCTGGTCCGAGGCCCTGGCCCGCACCGCCACCATCCGACTGTCCGCCCCGCCGGAACAGGTGCAGATCCAGACCGATGCGATCCTCTCGCTGCTGGCCACCACCCCCGGCATCGCCAGCTTCCGCGCAATCGACGATGCCGAAACCCGGGCGCTTCTGGAACCCTGGTTCGGCCCCGGCCTTCCGGTCGAGGCCCTCCCGATCCCCCGCCTGTTCGAGGTGGTCGAGGCCGAGTCGGGCTATGATTCCGAGGGTCTGCGCCAGCGCCTGGCCGCCGAGGCCCCCGGCGCGCTTCTTGACGACCACACCCGCTGGCGCCGCCCCATGGCCGAGGCCGCAGGGCGCATCCGTCTTCTGGGGGTCCTGTCCATCGCGCTGATCGGTGCCGCCATGGCGGCGATGATCACGCTGGCCGCGAATGCAGCCCTTGCGACCAACGCCGAGGTTATCCGGGTCCTCCGCCTCGTCGGGGCCAAGGACAGCTACATCGCCCGCGCCTTCGTTCGCCGATTCACCTTGCGTGCATTTGCCGGTGCGACGGTCGGCACTCTGGCGGGTCTTGTAGGCGTGGCCGCCCTTCCCGCCGCCGATGCGGCCGGGGGTTTTCTGACCGGTCTTGGCTTTTCTGGCCCCGGCTGGCTTTGGCCGCTTGTCCTGCCGCCGCTGGCGGCTATCGTCGCTTTCCTTGCCACCCGCCGCGCCGCATTCGCCAAACTGAAGGAACTGACATGATCGCAATCCGCTGGCTGCTGTCGCTGGTCTTCGTCGTGCAGATGTATCTGTCGATGGCAGTGATCGCGATAGCCTTCGCCCCCTGGGCCCTGTTCTCCCGGCATGGGGCGCGGTTGGCCAGCAAGACCTATTGCGTCTGGGTCATCTTCACGCTGCGCCTGCTGTGCGGCCTTCGGTCCGAAGTGCGCGGGACCCCGCCGGTCGGTGAAGCCGTCATTGCGGCCAAGCATCAAAGCTTTCTGGACATCATCCTGATCTTGAATGCCGTCCCCGCCGGCAAGTTCATCATGAAGCGGGAACTGATGTATGCGCCCTTCCTTGGCCAGTACGCGCTGAAGCTCGGCTGCGTTCCGGTGGACCGAGGCAAGCGGGGTGCTGCGATCAGCAGGATGAAAGCCGATGTCGCGCGCGGCGCTGCGGACCCCGGGCAGCTGATCATCTACCCTCAGGGCACCCGTGTCGCACCGGGGGCGAAGAAGCCCTACAAGGTCGGCACAGGCTTGCTTTACGAACAGCTTGCCCAGCCCTGCTACCCGGTTGCAACCAACGTCGGGGTGTTCTGGCCCAAGCGCGGCATCCTGCGCAAACCCGGCCTTGCCGTCGTCGAATTCCTGCCCCCCATCGCCCCCGGCCTGCCCTTGACCGAGTTCATGGGCCAGCTTGAAACTGCGGTCGAAAGCCAGTCCAACCGTCTCATGGCCGAAGCCGGGTTCAAGGCCTGACAGGACCCTGCACCAGGACGAACTTCTGCCCCCCTTTCCGCCTGACTTCCTCTCTGCGAAAATATCTCACGGGGGGTCCGGGGGGTGTGAAACCCCCCGGGGCCAGCCACAAGACGGAGCGCACATGACCTGGATTACCACCCTCGACGGGCTGCACAGCCACTACGGAACACCCGCCGAAGCGGCGACGGTCAAGGTCACCGACTACCTCACCCCCGCCTACCGCAGCTATCTTGACCGTGCCCGGTTCTGCATCCTGACCACCGTGGGTCCCGAAGGTACCGACGGTTCCCCGCGCGGTGACGATGGCCCGGTTGTCACCATTCTCGATCCCCGGACGCTCGCCCTGCCTGACTGGCGCGGCAACAACCGCATCGACAGCCTGCGCAACATCGTGCGGGACGGGCGGGTCAGCCTGATGTTCCTTATCCCCGGGTCCAACACCGCCATCCGCATCAACGGCACCGCTCGCGTGACCACGGACGCAAGCCTGATTGAGCGGTTCGAGCGCGGCGGCAAACGACCGCGCAGCGTTATCGTGATCCGGATCGCCGAGGTCTATTCCCAATGCGCCCGCGCGCTTATCCGCGCCGCCCTGTGGTCCGGCGGCGACCAGTCGGAAGGCTTGCCCACGTTCGGCGACATGCTGCGCGAAATCACCGAGGGCCGCATCGACGGACAGGCCTATGATGCCGACTGGCCGGGCCGCGCGGCCAACACGATGTGGTAGCTCAACTCAAGGGGCAGTCCGCGACCTCAAGGTCCAGTGCCAGGGTCGAATCCGGCCCGTAACCAAGCCCCGAGACATTGATGTAAAGCGCTCCGGTCTCGGCCCAGACCTCGGTTACCTCCATCGAGCTTGCCTCCGGGTCGATGGCCACCTTCTCGAACAGGGCGCATTCCGTCTCGAACCGAAGGACATAGCCGTTGAACCTGGACTCGAAAAACCGCCCGATCCCCTTGGGATAGCTCAGCTCGATCCGGGTCGGCCCGATTTCCACATTGACCGGCACCACGTCGAGGCCGCCGGTGAACCCTTCGCGGTCCAGCCCGAACTCTACCCCCTGATCCACGGTGACGGTCCTGCCACGCGCCACCAGAAGCGGGGCTTCGCGGCTGTCCCAGGTCTCGACCGTGAAGGTCACCAGGCGCCCTTCCAGAGTGCCCGCCGAAACTGGCGCGGCAAGAAGGCAGGCCAGGGCGGCCCGGCGGATCATGCGAATTTTAGCGCGGAGATGCCCGCGATGATCAGGCCAATCCCGGCCACGCGCATCGCGAACGCCGGCTCGTTGAAACGGAACACCTCCGCCACGGCAGTCGCGACCGCGCCAGTGCCGACCCAGACCGCATAGGCCGTGCCCACCGGCAGGGTCTTCATCGCCCTCGAAAGCAGCCAGAACGGCCCCAGCGCCAGAACGACGGTCACGACGCTGGGCCAAGACCCGGTGAAACTGTCCGAACGCTTCAGGCCCGGCGCCCAGCCGGTTTCCATCAACCCAGCAACGGCGACGATGCCCCAAGGGGTCATGCAGCCAGCCCCTTCGTCCCCATTTCCAGGAACTTCTGCCGCCGGTCGCGGATCAGCGCCTCGGGTTTCTTGCCCGACAGCTCTTTCAGCATCGCTTCGATCGCCTTGCCCACCGCGTCGATCGCCTCTTTCGGAGCACGCTGCGCGCCCCCCATCGGTTCCTTGATGATCCGGTCGATGATCCCCAGCTTCTGCAGGTCCTGCGCGGTCAGCCGCAGAGCCTCGGCGGCCTCGCGCATCTTCTCGGCGTCCTTCCACAGGATCGAGGCGCAGCCTTCCGGGCTGATCACCGAATATACCGAGAATTCCAGCATCGCCACCCGGTTCGCCGTGGCAAGACCCACCGCGCCGCCGGACCCGCCCTCGCCGATCACGACGCTGACCAGCGGCACGCCGATCGCCAGGCATTTTTCGGTGCTGCGGGCAATCGCCTCGGCCTGACCGCGTTCCTCGGCTCCCTTGCCAGGATAGGCGCCGGGCGTGTCGACCAACGTGATCACCGGCAGGCGGAACCGGTCCGCCAGGTCCATCAGGCGGATCGCTTTTCGATAGCCCTCGGGCCGGGCCATGCCGAAATTGCGTTCGATCCGGGTCTTGGTGTCATTGCCCTTTTCGTGCCCGATCACGACCACCGGCTGATCGTTGAACCGTGCGATTCCTCCCATCACCGCATGGTCATCGGCAAAGGCGCGGTCGCCCGCCAACGCTGTGTATTCGGTGAACAGCGCCTCGACATAGTCCTTGCAATGCGGCCTGTCCGGATGCCGCGCGACCTGGCATTTCTGCCATGCCGTCAGCCCCTTATAAAGTTCGCGCAGCGCGGTTTCCGCCTTGCGGTCCAGCGCCTCGGCCTCTTTGGTCAGGTCCATCCCGCCGCCGGTCTTGGCCATGGCCCGCAGTTCTTCGGCCTTGCCTTCGATTTCCGCGAGGGGCTTTTCAAACTCAAGATAGTTCATAGGGTCATCCTTCCGGGGGCCACATCTATATGCCTTCGGGCCTGCCACGATGCAACTCGACAAGCGGTGCATGTGCCAGTCGGGACAACAAGAGCGGATAGCATGGGCTGAAGCTCCGGCGGGCGGCTGCGGGAATGCGCGAAAGCCGGGGTATCCGAACTGCGGCAGCTTCAACCGCGCCGTCGCCGGTCACGATCACCCGCCCCTGCAAAGAAAACAGCAGCGCCCCGTGGCGGGGCCACGGGGCGTGCATCCTCCCATTCGCCGCGCGGGGCCTCCCCTCCCCTGACGCACGGCTCTGGTATTCTTTGCGCTCTGCCTGGATTCGGGCCTGACGCTGCGTGAACCTGCCCCTCTCGCGGGCAGTCTGTCAACGATTCATGACGCACCAGAGATGATTTCGGCCTGCCGCACGATCACCTCTGCCTGCCGCATGCTGGCGATATCGACCAGCCTGCCCTTGTAGACAGCGGCACCCTGCCCGGCGGCCTTGGCCGCCTCCATCGCGGCCAGAATCTCCCGCGCTTCGCTCACTGCCGCATCGGACGGCGTGAAGACCTCATTGGCCAGCGCCACCTGCCTGGGATGGATCGCCCATTTCCCGACCATCCCCAAGGTCGCCGACCTCCGCGCCTGCGCCCGGAAACCTTCGTCGTCGCTGAAATCGCCAAACGGACCGTCCACCGGGAGTACGCCATGCGTCCGGCAGGCCGCAACGATCGCTGCCTGCGCCCAGTGCCAGGGGTCGGACCAGTACTTCGCCCCGTCGCGGTGCATGTAGTAATTCTCCTGCGTCCCGCCGATCCCGGTGGTCTGCATTCCCATCGAGGCCGCGAAGTCCGCCGCCCCCAGCGACATGGCCTGCAAGCGGGGGCTGCTGGCCGCGATCTCCTCGACATGGGCGATCCCCGCCGCCGTCTCGATGATCACTTCCAGGCTGATCCGCTTCTGGCGCCCCGCCGCCGCCTCGCAGGCGGTGACCAGCGCGTCCACGGCGTAGACATCCGCCGCGCATCCCACCTTCGGAATCATGATCTGGTCCAGCCGGCCGCCCGCCAATTCCAGCAAATCCACGACATCGCGATACCAGTAAGGCGTGTCGAGGCCGTTGATCCGCACGCTCAGGGTCTTCTTGCCCCAATCAACTTCGCCAATCGCCTTGATGATGTTCGCCCGCGCTAGCGGCTTGTCGGCGGGTGCGACCGAATCCTCCAGATCAAGGTTGATCACATCCGCCGCCGAGGCCGCCATCTTGGCAAACAGCTCGGGCCGTGAGCCTGGGCCGAAAAGCTGGCAGCGGTTCGGGCGGGCGGGGGCGGGGGGTTGCAGGCGGAAGCTCATGCGATCCTCTCGGCAAGTTAATTGCTTGATGTGCCGTCGCAGCGTTAGAATATTGCGTGCGGCAACGCAACATGCCTTTTGCACCTGCAGCATCCAGCGGTTTCCCGCCCGCATACCGCCTTCTCTTGACCAAAGGGTGAAATGGTGCGCTTTGCGCGCTATCCAGAAGAGGTTCCCGATGACCAGCACGCCCCGCGCTACCCCGGTAAACCAGGCCATCCGCGTCAACATCCTGCGCGCGGCTTTCCTGACGGCCTTGCCGCTGGCCGTCTTCACCCGGTCCGCCTGGCCCGAATCCGTGTTCGAGCTTCTGGAGGTCGCGGGAACTGCACTGGTGATCACTGCCGTTCTGGGGCGATTCTGGTCAATTCTCTATATCGGCGGCCACAAGAACCAGACCGTGATGCAGGACGGCCCCTATTCGATCTGCCGCCATCCGCTTTACCTCTTTTCCACGCTTGGGGTTCTTGGACTGGGACTGATGCTTGGGTCCTTGATCATGTCGGCCATCCTTGGGAGTATCACCTTTGTCATCCTCTCGGTCACTGCCCGCAAGGAAGAGGCCTTTCTTCGTGGGGAATTCGGACCGGCTTACGACGAATATTCCGCCCGCGTGCCGATGATCCTGCCGCGGCTCGCGGGCTTTCATACCGAAGGCGAAATCGTTATCTCGGTCCGGCATCTGCGGCAGAACCTCATGGACGCGCTGGTTTTCCTTACCTTTATCCCGCTGGCCGAACTTCTGGAGTTTCTTAAGGAATCCCAGGTTCTCCCCACGATCGGCCTCTGGTAAACCCCGCCCGACCGGGTTGCGGTCAGGCATGGGGGGGCGACCGATGATCTCCGTTACCGAAGACCGCTTCCGTCTTGCCCAAGCGTTTACCATCAGCAGGGGAACCAAGACCGAGGCCCATGTGCTGACCGCCCGCGTCACGCGTGGCGGGGCCACCGGCTGGGGTGAGTGCGTTCCCTATGCCCGTTACAAAGAGACGCCGGACAGCGTCCGCGCCCAGATCGAGGCATTGCCGAACGGACTGACCCGTGAGGGCCTGCAATCCGCGCTTCCCGCCGGAGCCGCCCGCAACGCCGTCGATTGCGCGCTTTGGGACCTTGAGGCAAAGCTTGCCGGGCAGCGGGTCTGGACTGTCGCGGGCCTGCCAAGGCCATCATCGCTCGACACAGCTTTTACCCTGTCTCTTGCCCCGCCCGAGACCATGCGCCTTGCGGCGGCTGCCAACGCGCATCGCCCGATCCTGAAGATAAAGCTTGGAACGCCCGACGACATGCCAAGGCTGGAGGCCGTCCGCGCCGGGGCACCGCGCTGCCGTATCATCGTCGACGCGAACGAAGGCTGGACGCCCGAGGTCTACACCGACCTTGCCCCCCACCTTGTCCGTCTCGGTGTGGAACTGGTGGAACAGCCCCTGCCTTCCGGACGGGACGACATGCTGGCCGAGATACCCCACCCTGTCCCGGTCTGCGCCGACGAAAGCTGCTTTGACCGCGCCAGCCTTGCGGGCCTGATGGGCAAGTATGACGTGGTGAACCTGAAGCTCGACAAGACCGGCGGGCTGACCGAGGGATTGCTGACGCGCGACCTTGCCCGTCAGATGGGCTTCAGGGTGATGGTCGGCTGCATGGTCGGCTCATCGCTGGCCATGGCCCCGGCGGTTCTGCTGGCGCAAGGGGCCGAGTGGACAGACCTTGACGGCCCCCTGCTTCTGTCGGAAGACCGGGCCCACCCCTTGCAGTATGACGCCGCAGGGGTCCACCCGCCTGAAGCCAATCTATGGGGATGAACCATGACCCGCACCGTCTATGTGAACGGCGACTACCTGCCTGAAACCGAAGCGAAGATCTCGATCTTCGACCGGGGGTTCCTGATGGCTGACGCGGTCTATGAGGTGACCTCGGTGCTGGACGGCAAGCTGATCGATTTCGATGGCCACGTGAAACGGCTGGCGCGGTCGCTGGCGGAGCTGGAGATGACCTCGCCCATCTCGGAGGTGGATCTCCTGGCGATGCACCGTGAACTGGTTGCCCGGAACGGGATCGAGCAGGGGATGATCTACCTGCAGGTCACGCGCGGCAATCCGGGGGATCGCAGCTTCATGTTCCCCGACCCGTCCTTGCCGGGGACGGTGGTGGCTTTCACTCAGGATGTGCCGCACCTTGCCGACGCGCCCGCCGCGAAGACCGGGTTCAAGGTGATCTCTATTCCCGACCTGCGGTGGAGCCGGGTGGACATCAAGACGGTGCAGCTTCTTTACCCTTCGATGGGCAAGATGGCTGCGAAGAAGGCCGGGGTGGATGACAGCTGGTTCACGGACGAGGATGGCGCGGTGACCGAAGGGACATCGAACAACGCCTACATCGTGAAGGGCAACCGGATCATCACCCGCCAGCTTGGGACCGACATCCTGCACGGGATCACCCGCGCCGCTGTCCTTCGCTTCGCGGCGGAGGCTCAGTTCGAGGTCGAGGAACGGGCCTTCACGCCGGAAGAGGCGCAGGGGGCGGATGAGGCGTTTTCGACCGCCGCCTCGATCTTCGTGATGCCGGTGGTCGAGATTGACGGAAAGCCCGTCGGATCGGGCAAGCCGGGGCCGGTCGCGACGCGGCTGCGCGAGATCTATCTGGACGAGATGCGGAAGGCGGCGATCTGAGGTGTCCACGCTGGACGCACTGGTCGCTCCCAATGATTTCAATATCTTGGCCGTGGACGTTCGGGATATGTTAACCTGCCGGAGGGGAGTCGGGGCAAGCCCCGACCTGCGCTTGTGACTGCCGCGCGGTTCACATTTGACGGGTTCCGCCGGGGATTGCGGGACGGCGCGCCCCTGGGCCTGAGCATCTTTGCCTATGGGCTTGGCTTTGGACTGGTCGCAGCCCAGGCGGGATTCGGGGTGGCCAAGGCGGTAGCCACCAGCGCCGCGATCTATTCCGGGTCGGCGCAACTTGCGGCGGTCAGCCTCCTGCAAACGGGCGGCGCCACCCTCACCGCGCTTTTCGCCACCATCCTGGTCATAAACGCGCGGTATTTCCTGTTCGGCGCGGCCTTGCAGCCCTGGCTGGGGCAAGTGAGCGCCCCCAAGGCCTATGGCAGCCTGCTGCTTCTGGGCGATGCGAACTGGATGTTCACGATGCGGGCCATCGCGGCGGGCGAGGAAGACCGGGCCTATCTGCCCGGCACCGGCGCGCCGATGTTCGCGGGCTGGCTTCTGGGCACGGCGATCGGCGCCGGGGCGGTCAGCATCCTGCCTTCGCCCGAAGCGTTGGGGTTCGACCTGATGTTGCCCGCCTTTGCCGCCGCGATGACGGCAGCGATGACCAGGGTCCGGGCCGATCTGGTGCCGGTGGCGGTCGGAGCGGGTGCTGCACTGATCATCGCACGCATAGCCGGACCAGGCTGGGCGGTGATCGGCGCGGGGCTGGCCGGAGGCGCGGTTGCGGCGCTTACCTACCGGGGCCGTGGATGACTGACAGTTTCCCGATCCTCCTTCTGGTCATGGCCGCAGCCGCGCTGATTTGCCGGATGTTGGGGTTCATGCTGATGCGGGTGATGCCCGCCTCGCCCCGGATCGAAGCCGCATTGCGGGCGACACCCTTGTCGGTGATGGCCGGGATCACGGCGCTGGCGCTCGCCAATGGCGGGCTGGCCGAGGCGCTGGCGCTGGGCGCTGTGGTTGTGCTGACGGTTCTGCTGGGCAGCGATGTGGCGGCGGCACTCTTGGGCGTGGCGGTGGTGGCTGTGCTGCGCTGGGTCGGAGTGTAGGAGAGGGTCGGGGCAGGCCCGGACCTACATGGCGTCAGTCCTTCTTTCCGACATTCTCGGCGAAGGATTTCCGGAAAGCGGCCTGCTTTTCCGCATCTGCCGCTGTCTGGTTCCGGGCAACCCAATCGGCATAGGGCATGCCGTAGACGATTTCGCGCGCGCCGTTTTTCGTCAGGTCGATCCCGCGTTCGGCGGCGGCTTCCTGATACCAGCGCGACAGGCAGTTTCGGCAGAAGCCGCCAAGGTTCATCAGGTCGATGTTCTGCACATCGGGCCGCTTTTCCATCAGGTGACGGACAAGCGCGCGGAAGGTGGCGGCTTCAAGTTCCAGTCGGGTTTGGTCGTCCATTACAGATCCTCCAGCACTTCAGTAAGGATCGGCGCCAGTCGGGCGGCCCAATGGGCCTGGCTTTGCGGGTCGTCGATCAGGTCGTTGCGAAGCTCGATCAAGGTGTTCAGCCGCCCGTGTTGCAGGGCGTGACGGTCGATCGCATCCCCCGGAAGATGCCCGGAATAGGGCTCGTTGTCACCGATGCAGAGGTCGGGTTCCTGGGTCAGCCGGGCGACAAGCGGGCGCGAGAGGCGGTCGTCGAGGTGGGAGTACAGCACGCCCACGTGCCAAGGACGCGGCGGGCGGCCGCGAAGACAGGGGGTGAAGGAATGGATCGCAAGGATCACCCGATCCGGGCGCAGCGCCGCAAGGCGGCCATAGGCGGCGTGGTAGGGACGGTAGAGGCGGTCAAGGCGACGCTCGGCTTCCTCGGGCCCGGCGTATCGGTTGGCCGGGATGATCGTGCCGTCATAAAGGCGCATGAGGAGCGTCGGATCATCCTCGCCCCGGTTGGGGTCGATCACCAGACGCGAGAAGTCCGACAGGATCACCGGACTGTCGAGCGCCGCGCCAAGCTGGCGGGCAAGCCCGGCGGCACCGACATCCCAGGCAATATGGCGGGCCATGTCTTCGGGCGGGATGCCGAGCGAGCCGTCGTTCAGCCAGTCGGGCACATGGTTCGAGGCGTGGTCACAGGTGACAAGCCAGCGACCAGGGCGATCCTGTCCTTCAATCGTGAATGCCAAGACCTGTCCTTTCGCGGCGACGGCGGGGGTGGTTGCCCCCTCCATACGGTCGATCTTTGTGCGATGCCAGCGAGGCACACTGTCAACCTTGCGAACAGCGGCGGGAAAGCGTTGCGGCAGCATTCGGATTGCGCCATAAGGCACGCGGCCCACATGAACCGAAATTTCAGCAGGAGGATGGCGATGCGCCGCCACCGCAACGTGAAGATTGTGGCCACGCTTGGCCCGGCATCCAGCGACTATGAAATGATTCGCGCCTTGTTCGAGGCCGGGGCCGATGTGTTCCGCCTGAACATGAGCCACGGGGTCCATGAGGACATCCGCAAGCGGCACGAGATCATCCGCAAGGTCGAGGCCGATCTGGGCCGCCCGATCGGGATTCTGGCCGACCTTCAGGGGCCGAAACTGCGGGTTGGCGTCTTCGCCAATGGCGCCGAGGAACTGGTGGAAGGCGCTGCGTTCCGCATGGATCTGTCCACCGCTCCGGGCGACGTGTCCCGGGTGAACCTGCCCCACCCCGAGATTTTCGCGGCTCTGGAGGTGGGAACCTCGCTTCTGGTCAATGACGGCAAGATCCGGCTGCTTGTGGACAGCTGCGGCAAGGACTTCGCGAATTGCACCGTGACTGTCGGCGGCACGATCTCCAACCGCAAGGGCGTGAACGTGCCGGACGTGGTGCTGCCAGTGGCGGCGCTGTCGGAAAAGGACCGGGACGACCTGGAGTTTGCCTGCGAACTGGGCGTGGACTGGCTGGCGCTGAGCTTCGTGCAGCGGCCCGAGGACGTGATCGAGGCGCGCGTTCTGGCCAAGGGACGGGCTGCCATCATGTCGAAGATCGAAAAGCCGGCGGCGGTGAAGGCCTTTGACGCCATCCTGCAGGTATCGGACGGAATCATGGTCGCCCGCGGGGATCTTGGCGTGGAACTGCCGGTCTATTCGGTCCCGCCAATCCAGAAGCGGCTGGTGCGCGCCACTCGTGCGGCGGCCAAGCCGGTGATCGTGGCAACGCAGATGCTGGAATCGATGATCGAAGCGCCCGTGCCGACCCGGGCTGAAGTCAGCGACGTGGCGACGGCAATCTACGAGGGCGCGGATGCGGTGATGCTGTCGGCCGAATCGGCGGCGGGCAAGTATCCGATCGAGGCCGTGACCACGATGAACAACGTGGCAATGAGCGTCGAGAAGGACCCGAACTATCGGTCGGTGATCGAAGCAAGCCGCGTGGTGCGGCGCGAATCGGTGGCGGACGGGATCGTCGCGGCCGCACGCGAGATCGCGGAGGCGACCAACATCAAGGCGATCTGCTGCTTCAGCCAGTCGGGGACGACAGCGAGCCTTGTGGCCCGCGAACGGCCGCATGTTGCGATCCTGGCGCTGACGCCGCTGATGTCGACGGCACGGCGCATGGCGCTGACCTGGGGCACGCATTGCGTGATCACCGAGCCTCAGGACCGCTTCAAGGGCGCCGTTCTGGCGGCAGTGCGCGCGGCGCGGGACGGCGGCTTTGCCACCGAGGAGGACCAGATCGTGGTCACCGCCGGGGTGCCGTTCAACGTGAAGGGCACGACGAACATCCTGCGCGTGGCACCCTGCGACGAGAGATTGATCTCTCGTGTCGACCCCGAGTAGACTGGGTCGTCAGCAACTCAGCCGGGGAGTATCATGGATACGGATCTGGTTTTGACGGTCGGGATTGTGTTGGCCGTCGTGTCGATACCATCGCTTCTGTCTGCCTGGGTCGAAGGCCGGGTACCGCGGGTCGGCACGATCATGATCATCGCGGCGATCGGGTTGGTTCTGGCAGCGGTGCTTACCCGACCCGGGGGCTATGGGCTGAATGAAGTGCCCGATGTCCTTCTGCGGGTGTTTTCCCGCCTGATCAGCTGAACGCACCCCTTGCACCTGCGGCCCGCCCCGCCTATAGGGGCGGCTTCTATG
>PNJK01000060.1 GCA_013821825.1 Rhodobacter sp. | reverse complement strand
GCGAATGGCGGGGTGGTGCGGATCGACGACATCGTCGTTGAAGACGTGACCAACATCTTCATCCGCAAGCTGATGGACTGGGTTGATGTGCGCGACTATGGCGCGCTGGGCAACGGGACGACCAACGACAGCGCCGCCTTCCTTGCTGCCGATGCCGATGCGCAGGGCCGGGCGATCCTGGTGCCCTCGGGTGTGTTCCGGCTGACCAGCGATGTCACCATCAACAGCCGCATCCGGTTCGAGGGGACCGTGTCGATGCCGGCGAACCGAAAGCTGACGCTGACGCGGAACTTCGATCTTGATACCTACGGCCAGGCTTTTGGCACCGAGATCGAGGGCTTTCGCCGGGCGTTGCAGGCGCTGTTCTATTTCACCGACCATGTCACGCTGGACCTGTCGGGTCGCCGGGTCGACATGAGCGAGCCTTTGGACGTGGCGGCCCTGGCCGGGCTGACCACCTTTGCCAACCGCCGGGTGATCCGCAACGGATCGCTTAATGCGGTGGCGGGGCCGGGCTGGGCGACCGAGGAATTCACTTCGGTCGCGACCTATTCGGTGTCCTCGCCCACGACGCTGACCGGAGTGGCGAATGTGGCCAGCATTCCGGTGGGCGCCCTGGTCATCGGCACCGGCGTCGGCCGCGAGGTCTATGTGCGGGAAAAGAACGTGGGGGCGGGCACGATCGAACTGAGCCAGCCGCTCTGGGGAGCCGTGGGCACGCGGCCCTACACTTTCCGACGCTTCAAATACATGCTGGACTTCAGCGGTTTCAGCCAACTCTCGCGGTTCGAAATCGAGGATATCGAGTTCAACTGTCTTGGCGCCTGTTCTGGGGTCATGCTGGCCTTGTCGGGATCGACGCAGCGTTTCCTGTCCTGCACCTTCAACCGGCCGCTGGACCGGGGCATCACCTCGATCGCGACAGGATGTCAGGGCATGTTCGTCGACATGTGCCAGTTCCTGTCGAACGAACAGTCGCTGCCGGTCGCCGACCGCGTGTCGATCGCGATGAACGTGCAGGCCAATGACGTGAAGCTGCGCAACAACCGGATCGTGCGCTTTGCGCATTTCGCGGTGGTGAACGGGACCGGCCATCTGATCCACGCCAACCACTTCTTCCAGGGCGACGACCAGCCTGCCGGCGTGCGCCGGGCCGGACTGATCTTCACGCAGACCAACGTGTCGACGGTGGTGACGGGCAACTATGTCGACAACTGCTTCATCGAGTGGGGCAACGAGCATGACTCCTCGCCCGAGTTCAACAACGAGCTGTCATTCGGGGGCCTGAACATCGTGGGGAACGTGTTCATCGCGTCGAGCACGACTTCGGCCTTCCGTTGGATGGTGGTGAAACCCTATGGGCCGGGGCATTTCCTGAACGGCTTTTCGATGACCGGGAACAGCTTTCGGGTGTTCAACGCCAATATCGACCGGGTGGAGATGCTGGACACCTCGATCTCGACACTGGATTTCAGCCGGTCGCGGAACGTGCGGGTCGAGGGCAACAGCTTCCATCAGGTCAATCAGGCCATCATGAACCCGGTGATCGTGACCCATACCCAGGGCACGGCGGCAGACACCTGGAACATCAGTGCCGATGGGTTCATTCCGTTCGGCGGGCAGATCAGGATGCTGGAATCGGTGATGCCGGAGGGAGCGGTGACCAATGCGGCGAACGCGGTGCGTTATGCCTTTCCGCATGGGTTGGTCGGCACGGGGGCGCAGTCCAATGAGGTGCAGCTGAAGTGGGGCGAAGCCGTGAAGGGCAAGGCCATCGTCAGCATGCGGATGGACCTGCCGACCTGAGGTCACGCGGAAGATCGGGGAAAGGGCGGTCCGGGTCGGGCCGCCCTTTCCTATTCCAGAGCCGATGGCGACAGCCGATAGGCACGGGCAAAGCCGCCGTTCAGAAGGGCGGATTGCGGGACCAGCCGGACAAAGGCAAAATCGGGCAGGTCGATGTAGACCGTCGCCTTCGGGATCCGTTCCAGCCAGCGGGCGCGCAGGCCAGGGCGGGTGGGATCGTCCGGAGCAACGAAAGCCGCCCTGGCGCGGATCATCAGGCGCGGATGGGTCAGCGGGTCACCCTTTTCTCCGACATCTCCCAGCATCAGCGCACAGTCGGGATGGGTGCGCAGGGCGCGGAAATGCGGAGCCAGGCCCGAGACCAGCGTCAGCAGTCCGGCGACGGGATCGCGGGCAAAGCTGATGCGGCTGATGCCGGGGGTGCCGGTGTCGGGGTCGGTCCATGCGAGGGCGGCATGGCCGAGGGTCATCAGGTCGCGCGCCAGCGCCCGGGCGGCGTCATCGGGGGGCTGGACGGGATCGGGGCGGTTGGTCATCTGGCCTTGTTCGCAATTGACAGCGGATCGGCGGGAGAGTCATCTGACTGTATTCAAACTGACATGCCAGGTATTGCTGGCCAGATATCCCTTGCTGGACGGCATCATGACCGACACGTCACGCGGCGACAATGGCCTGACCGAGTTCCTGCCGAAGGTCCTGACTGTCTGGCGCGAGGGCTACGGGCTGCCGGATCTGCGCGCCGATGCGTTTGCCGGCCTGACCGTCGCGATCGTGGCGCTGCCCCTGTCGATGGCGATTGCGATTGCCAGCGGGGTCGGGCCCGAGCGCGGGCTTTACACGGCGATTGTCGGTGGGTTCCTCGTCTCGGCGCTTGGTGGGTCGCGCTATCAGGTCGGGGGGCCGGCGGGGGCCTTCATCGTGCTGGTGTCGGCCTGCGTGATTGCGGTCGGGCTGGAGGGGCTGATCCTGGCCACCTTCCTGTCCGGCCTGTTCCTGATCGCGGCGGGGGCGCTGCGGCTTGGCACTTATATCCGCTACATCCCCTATCCGGTGACGGTGGGTTTCACCGCCGGGATTGCGGTGATCATCTTCGCCAGCCAGATCCGCGAAATGATCGGGCTGAGCCTTCCGGGGGCCGAACCGGCAGAGCTCCTGCAAAAGCTGCGCGCCTTTTGGGAAGCGCGGGGCACGGTCAGCCCGGCGGCGGTGGCGGTGGCGGCGCTGACTGCGGGGCTGATCCTTGGCCTCAGGCGGCATCGTCCGGGCTGGCCGGGGATGCTGATCGCGGTCGCGGTCGCCTCGGCCGTGGCGGCGGTCTTCGCGCTGCCGGTCGAGACGATTGGAACGCGGTTCGGGGCGCTGCCGAACCTGTTGCCCGCGCCGTCGCTTCCCGGTTTCAGCCTTGGGGCGGTGCAGGCGGCGCTGCCCTGGGCGGCCAGTTTCGCGCTGCTCGGAGCAATTGAATCGCTGTTGTCGGCGGTGGTTGCCGACGGGATGAGCGGGGCCCGGCACCGGTCGAACGCGGAACTGGTGGCGCAGGGGGTGGCGAACCTGGGGTCGGCCCTTTTCGGCGGGTTCTGCGTCACCGGGACCATCGCGCGGACGGCGACCAACGTGCGGGCGGGCAGCCGTGGGCCGGTGTCGGGGATGCTGCATTCGCTGTTCCTGCTGGCTTTCCTGATGGTTGCGGCACCGCTGGCGGGTTTCGTGCCGCTGGCCGCGCTGGCCGGGGTGCTGGGCGTTGTCGCCTGGGGGATGGCGGAACGGCACGAGTTCCTGTCGCTGCTGCGGTCATCGCGGGGGGATGCGATGGTGGTTCTGGTGACATTCGTGCTGGTCGTCTTCCGCGACCTGACCGAAGGGATCATCGTCGGCTTTGCTTTGGCGGGCCTGGTCTTCATCCGGCGGATGTCCGAAGCGGTCGAGATGCGCCCGCGCGGGGCCGACCGCCCGTCCGAGCGCCAGATCGACCGGCCGTCCGAGCCCGAGACCCGGCCGGACCGCGTGGTCTATCACCTGCGGGGCCCGTATTTCTTTGGCGCGGCTGCGCAGATCGGCGGGGTGCTGGAGCGGATCGCCGAGGCGCCGCAGGCCTTTGTCCTTGATATGTCCGAAGTGCCGCTGATCGACAGTTCTGGCGCGCGCAGCTTTCACATGCTGGCGGGCCGGGCGCGGCGGCGCGGGGGACAACTATATCTTGTCGGCCTTCGCGATACCTTGCGACGCCAGTTGGAGGCCCAGGGGTTGCGCGACCCCGAGGTGCGCTATCTGCCGGATATCGCTTCGGTGGACCGGCTGCTGGACGGGCCGCAGCCGTCAGTCGAATCGATCTGAGGGCCGGATTGCCTTGGCCAGGCCGGGAGAAGCCGTGTTCACGGACCGGCTCACGGCTTATCACGCCCGCGTAGGGGCCAGTCGCTTGATATGCAACGGCATTCGCTGTCCGGGTTTTCTGGAATTTGCAGAATTGACCCAAAGCAAGTCAATCAATTTACAGAATTGTGCATGATAATTATAGGGTTACGTTTTTCTTTACGAAGTGTTACAGTACGGCAAGGGAGAGCAGTTTCGCCTGGCGGAACGCGGAATGCTGCGGGGTCCTTGGCCGGGCTCTGCGGGAGGGAGGACCGAAATGACCGACCAAGGCCTGAAATCCGTATATGCGGCATCTGCAGACTTCGTGGCGAAGGCGCATGTCGATGCTGCAACCTATGAGGCGCGCTATGCGGCCTCGGTTGCGGACCCCGAGGGGTTCTGGGCTGCCGAAGGGCTGCGGCTGGACTGGATCAGGCCTTATACCCGCGTCAAGAACACTTCCTTCGCGCCCGGCAAAATCTCGATCAAATGGTTCGAGGACGGGCAGCTGAACGTTTCGGCCAACTGCATTGACCGGCACATGCTGACCCGCGCCAACCAGACCGCAATCATCTGGGAGCCGGATGACCCGAAGGAGCCGGCGCAGCACATCACCTATGCGCAGCTGCTGGAGCAGACCTGCCGTCTTGCCAATGTGCTGAAGGCGCATGGCGTGACCAAGGGCGACCGGGTTGTCCTTTACATGCCGATGATCCCCGAGGCGGCTTATGCCATGCTGGCTTGCACCCGGATCGGGGCGATCCATTCCATCGTGTTCGGCGGCTTTTCCCCTGACGCCTTGGCGAACCGGATCAACGATTGCGACGCGAAGGTTGTGATCACCGCCGACTGGGCGCCTCGCGGCGGCAAGAGGACCGGGCTGAAGGACAACACCGACAAGGCGATGCTGCATTGTTCGGACAAGGTGCAGGTGCTGGTCGTGAAGCGGACCGGTGATCAGACTTCCTGGGTCAAAGGCCGCGACTTCGACCTGACCGCCGAGATGGCTTCGGCCAGGTCTTACTGCCCCTATGTCGAGGTCGGCGCGGAAGACCCGATGTTCATCCTTTACACCTCAGGCTCGACCGGCAAGCCGAAGGGCGTGGTGCATACCACGGGTGGCTACCTTGTCTATGCGGCGATGACGCATCAGATCACCTTCGACTATCATGACGGCGATGTCTTCTGGTGCACGGCGGATGTGGGCTGGGTGACGGGCCACAGCTATATCGTCTATGGCCCGCTGGCCAATGGCGCGACCACCGTGATGTTCGAGGGCGTGCCGACCTACCCCGATGCCGGGCGGTTCTGGGAGGTCTGCGCCAAGCACAGGGTCAGCCAATTCTACACCGCGCCGACAGCCATTCGCTCGCTTATGGGGCTTGGGCCGGAGTGGGTGCAAAAGCATGACCTGTCGTCGTTGAAGCTGCTGGGCTCGGTGGGCGAGCCGATCAATCCCGAAGCGTGGAGCTGGTACAACACCCATGTCGGTAAAGGGAAATGCCCGATCGTCGACACGTTCTGGCAGACCGAGACCGGAGGCCACCTGATCACCCCGATCCCCGGTGCGATCCCGCAGAAGCCCGGATCGGCGACCAAGCCGTTCTTCGGGGTGAAGCCCGAGGTGCTGGACCCGGCAACGGGTGTCGTGCAGACCGAAACCGCGACCGAAGGTGTGCTGTGCATCAGCGACAGCTGGCCGGGGCAGATGCGCACGCTTTGGGGCGACCATGCCCGCTTCGAAGAGGCCTATTTCAGCCAGTACAAGGGCTATTACTTCACCGGCGACGGCTGCCGCCGCGATGCGGATGGCTATTACTGGATCACGGGCCGGGTCGATGACGTGATCAACGTCTCGGGCCACCGGATGGGCACGGCCGAGGTGGAATCGGCGCTGGTGGCGCATGAGGCGGTGGCCGAGGCCGCCGTGGTGGGCTACCCGCACGAGATCAAGGGGCAGGGCATCTATGCCTATGTGACCCTGATGAAGGGGGTCGAGCCGACCGAGGTCTTGCGCAAGGCGCTTGAGGCCTGGGTGCGGACCGAAATCGGACCGATCGCCAAGCCTGACCTGATCCAGTGGGCCCCTGGCCTGCCAAAGACCCGGTCCGGCAAGATCATGCGCCGCATCCTGCGCAAGATCGCCGAGAACGACTTCGGGGCATTGGGCGATACCTCGACTCTGGCGGATCCGGCGGTGGTCGACGACCTGATCGCCAACCGGATGAACAAGGCTTGAACGGGATGGCAGAGGCCCCCCCCCATCCTGATCCTGCTTGGCCCCCCCGGGGCGGGCAAGGGCACGCAGGCCCGGATGCTGGAGGAGGACTTCGGTCTGGTCCAGCTGTCGACGGGCGATCTGCTGCGGGCGGCTGTGGCCCAGGGGACCGAGGCGGGCAAGAAAGCCAAGGCGGTAATGGAGTCGGGCCAGTTGGTCAGCGACGACCTCGTGCTGGCGATCCTGAAGGACCGGATGGCTGAGCCCGATGTGGCCCGGGGCGTCATCCTTGACGGCTTTCCCCGGACCGCGGGCCAGGCTGCCGCGCTGGACCGTCTTCTGGCCGAGTCCGGGCAGCGCGTCACCGCCGCGATCAGCCTTGAAGTGGATGACGAGGCGATGGTCGCCCGTGTGTCAGGCCGCTACACCTGCGCCGCCTGCGGCGAAGGCTACCATGACGAATTCAAGCAGCCTGCGAAAGCAGGGGTTTGCGACAAATGCGGCGGCACCAGCTTCAAGCGCCGGGCCGACGACAATGCCGAGACGGTGCGCGAGAGGCTGACCGCCTATCACGTCCAGACGGCACCGCTGATCGTGTTTTACGAGTGCCAGTCAGTGCTGGAACGGGTGCCGTCGATGGGGTCCATCGACGGCATCCGCGCCATGCTGGCGGGTATCGTGGGGCGCGTCTCAGCCTGACGGGAGGGGCCGTTTCCCCGACAACCGGGGGGGCGAACAACGACAACAAGGGAGTAGCACACATGGCGGACAAATCATCTGCCAACGCCTATTGGGCAGCTAACGTCCGGATCATCCTGATTTCTCTGGCGATCTGGTTCGTAAGCTCATTCGGGCTTGGCATTCTGCTTCGTCCTGCGCTGAAGGGCATCATGGTCGGCGGCGCCGATCTTGGCTTCTGGTTCGCGCAGAACGGGTCGATCTACATCTTCATCGTCCTGATCTTCGTCTACGCGTGGATGATGGGCAAAATCGACGCCGAACACGGCGTGGAAGAGTAAGGGGACCGGGACAGATGGATCAATTCACCCTTAACCTGCTTGTGGTGGGCGCGACCTTCGCCCTCTACATCGGGATCGCGATCTGGGCCCGTGCGGGCACCACCGCGGAATTCTATGCGGCCGGTCAGGGCGTGCCCCCGGTCATGAACGGTATGGCGACGGGCGCGGACTGGATGTCGGCGGCCTCGTTCATCTCTATGGCTGGCATCATCGCCCTGGCCCCGGCGGGCGGCTACGAGCAGTCGGCCTTCCTGATGGGCTGGACCGGCGGCTATGTGCTGCTCGCCCTGCTGCTTGCCCCCTACCTGCGCAAATTCGGCAAGTTCACCGTGCCGGAATTCATCGGCGACCGTTTCTATTCGGGCGGTGCGCGTCTGGTGGCTGTCGTCTGCCTTATCGTCATCTCGGTCACCTATGTGATCGGGCAGATGCGCGGCGTCGGCGTGACCTTCTCGCGCTTCCTGGAGGTTTCGACCGACACCGGGCTTTATATCGGTGGCGCGCTGGTTTTCATCTACGCCGTGCTTGGCGGGATGAAGGGCATCACCTACACCCAGGTGGCGCAGTATGTGGTTCTGATCATCGCCTATACAGTTCCGGCGATCTTCATCTCGCTGCAACTGACGGGCAGCTTCCTGCCGCAGCTGGGCCTGGTCGGGTCCTATGCGCCGTCCGGTGGCGAAGTTTCGATGCTTGCCAAACTGGATTCTGTCGTGACCGAACTGGGCTTCAAGGCCTATACCTCGGACAGCCCGAACATGTTCAACATGTTCCTCTTCACGATGTCGCTGATGATCGGTACTGCGGGTCTGCCGCACGTCATCATCCGCTTCTTCACCGTGCCCAAAGTGTCTGACGCCCGGTCTTCGGCCGGTTGGGCACTGGTGTTCATCGCGCTCTTGTACACGGTCGCTCCGGCGGTCGGGTCGATGGCGCGTCTGAACCTGACGACCACGTTCTGGCCCGGTGCGGTTACCGGAACGGCCCTGTCGGCCCCGGCGCTTTCGATCGCCGAGATCGACAGCAACCCGAACCTCAGCTGGATCCGGACCTGGGAGAAGACCAAGCTTCTGGAAATGGCCGACAAGAACGGCGACGGTCTGATCCAGTACTTCAACGAGCCCAAGGTCGTGGCCGATGCCGGCAAGGTACTGGCTGCAGCAAACAAGGCCCTGGCCGATGCCGCCGCCGATGCCGACAAGGCACCGCTGGAAGCAGCGATTGTCGAGGCTCAGGCCGCGTTTGACGCGGCGCTGACCGAAGGCAAGCTGGGCGACAAGTCGCTGGCCGAGCTTGGCTTCAAAGGCAACGAACTGACCAAGGTCGACAACGACATCATGGTTCTTGCGAACCCTGAAATCGCTGCTCTGCCGGGCTGGGTCATCGCTCTGGTTGCTGCCGGTGCGCTGGCTGCCGCCCTTTCGACCGCCGCCGGTTTGCTGCTGGCCATCTCTTCGGCCATCAGCCACGACCTGATCAAAGGCTCGATCAATCCGGACATCTCGGAGAAGTCCGAGCTGATGTGGGCACGTATCGCCATGACTGGCGCCATCATCGTGGCGACCTACCTTGGCCTCAACCCGCCCGGCTTCGCCGCGCAGGTGGTGGCCCTGGCCTTCGGTCTGGCGGCTGCCACGATCTTCCCGACCCTGATGATGGGCATCTTCTCGAAGCGCATCAACAAGGAAGGCGCGATCGCGGGGATGCTGGCGGGTCTGGTCTTCACCGCCGTCTACATCTTCCTGTTCAAGGGCTGGTTCTTCGTTCCGGGCACCAACGTCTACCCGGACACCGCCGACCAGTGGTTCTTCGGCATCTCGCCGCTGTCCATCGGCACCATCGGTGCGCTGGTCAACTTCATCGTGGCCTATGTGGTTTCGATGGCGACCAAGGCACCTCCGGCACATGTCGTGGACCTGATCGAGTCGATCCGCGTGCCGAAGGGCGCCGGCAAGGCCCAGTCACACTAAGCCCTCTTGCGCCTCCGGGGAGACCCGGGGGCGCGCACCTTCCTTCGGGATCGCGGATGATGGATCAGGACGAGAGCAGCCTTCTGGCCTTCCTGGAGACGGTTCACCCCTATGACAGCCTGCCGCGGGACGAGATGGCGCGGGTCGCCGCTTCCTTCAGCCGCAAGCACTATGACGATGCCGCCGTCATCTACACCGCCGGTCAGCCGCTGGACGGGATCTTCCTGATCCACGACGGTTCGGTCGAGGTGCTGGAGCCGTCCGGGGGCCTTGTGTCCCTGCTGGGGCCGCGCAACAGTTTCGGCGAGCGCGGGTTGATGCGGGACGGCGTGGCGGTCACGACCGCGCGCGCTAGCGGAAGTGCCGACATCCTGATGCTGCCGCAGGCCGAGTTTCGCCGCCTGATCGCAACCTATCCGGCCTTTGAACGCTTCTTCCATCGCGGCCGCCAATACGACAACCGGCAGTCCGACATCTCGACCCGCAAGGTCGGCGACCTGATCGCCCGCGCGCCTGTTGCGGTGTCGCCGGCGACCACGATCCGCGAAGCGGCAGAGAAGATGCGGGATGCCCATATCTCGTGCCTTGCGATCACCGAAGGCGACCGGCTTGTCGGCATCGTCACGGCGCGGGACTTCACCAACAAGGTGCTGGCGGAGGGGTTGGACTCTGGCCAGCCGGTCAGTGTCGTGATGGCCCGCGATCCGATGGTGCTGACGCCGGACAGCCTGGGGTCGGATGTCCTGAACCGGATGCTGGAGCACCGGATCGGGCATCTGCCGGTGGTCGATGACGGCAAGCTGGTTGGCATGATCACCCAGACCGACCTGACACGGTTTCAGGCAGTGTCCTCGGCCCTTCTGGTGCGCGATGCGGCCACGGCGGGGACGGTGGCGGAGCTGGCGGAAAACACCGCCCGTATTCCGCATCTTCTGGTGCAGCTGGTGGGTGGCGGGTCGGCGCATGAGGTCGTCACCCGCCTGATCACCGACGTCGCCGATACGGTGACGCGTCGCCTTCTGGCGATGGCCGAGGCGGAACTTGGCCCGGCGCCGGTGCCCTATCTCTGGCTCGCCTGCGGATCACAGGGGCGGCAGGAACAGACCGGCGTCAGCGATCAGGACAATTGCCTGATGGTCGACGATGCCGCGACCGAGGCTGACATGGTCTATTTCGCCAAGCTGGCCAAGATCGTCAGCGACGGTCTTCATGCCTGCGGCTATATCTATTGCCCCGGCGACATGATGGCCACCAACCCGCAATGGTGCCAGCCGATACGGGTCTGGCGCGGGTATTTCCGCAAGTGGGTGACCACCCCCGACCCGATGGCGCAGATGCTGGCCAGCGTCATGTTCGACCTGCGGCCGATCGGCGGTGCCGCCAGCCTGTTCTCTGACCTGCAGGCCGAAGTGCTGGAGATGGCGGCGAAAAACTCGATCTTCGTGGCCCACATGATCGGCAACAGCCTGAAGCACACGCCGCCCCTTGGCCTGCTGCGCGGCTTTGCGACGATCCGCTCGGGCGAGCACAAGAACCACATCGACCTCAAGCACAATGGCGTGGTGCCGGTGGTGGACCTTGGCCGGGTCTATGCGCTGATCGGGCAATCGCCTGCGACCAACACCCGCTCCCGGCTTGAGGCTGCAGCGGAGGGCGGCGTGATCTCGTCCTCTGGCGCGCGCGACCTGATCGAGGCATATGACCTGATCGCGATCACGCGGCTTGAACATCAGGCGCGGCGGGTGAAGACGGGCGAGAAGCCCGACAACTTCATCGCCCCGTCGGAACTCTCGGATTTCGAACGCAGCCACCTGCGCGACGCTTTCGTCGTCGTCCGCACCATGCAATCCGCCGTGGGCCAGGCCCGCGGCGCCAGAAGTTGAGGACAGGCCGGAATGGGCTTTGAACTGATCGCCGCTTTGATTGCCGCTGCTGCCTGTGGCCTTTTGGCCTGGGCCCTGCGCCGGCATTTCAAGGCGATGCCGCAGTGGTCGGTGCCCTTTGCCGCCGCCGTCGGCCTGCTCGCTTTCACGATCTGGGGCGAGTACGACTGGTACCGCCGCGTTTCCGCCGAACTGCCGCCCGAGGTCGAGGTGGTCGAAGTCGCCGAAGAGGCGATGCCGCTGCGGCCCTGGACTTATCTCAAGCCGATCCGGATGCGGTTTCTGGCGCTGGATCGCCGCAAGACTCTGGTGCATCCGCAAGTGGCCGATCTGCGGATCGTGACGCTGTACAGCTTTGCGCGCTGGAAGCCGGTGGAAGAGACGCTGGTGGCCGTCGACTGCGCAGGCAATCGCAGCATCATGCTGACCCCCGGTGTCGAGATCTCGGCCGAAGGGGTGTTGACCGGGGCCAAATGGCAACCCGCTGCCCCGGAGGACAAGCTGCAACAAGCCGCATGCAGGGAGGGATGAGGCATGGCCCGCAAGCCCCGTATTCTGATCGTCGAGGACGAGGATAACATCGCCGTAGCACTGGACTATCTGATGACGCGCGAAGGCTATGACCATGACCGCGTCGCGAATGGTGCCGATGCGCTGCCCCGCATCCGCGACACCCGTCCGGATCTGGTGCTGCTCGACGTGATGCTGCCCGAGGTCTCTGGCTACGAAATCTGCGAAGGCATCCGGATGGACCCGGACCTTGCCGGTGTGAAGGTCCTGATGATGACTGCGCGCGGCTCGGCCATCGAGCGGCGCAAGGGGCTGGCGCTTGGGGCCGACGGCTTCATCTCGAAACCGTTCGAGCTCAAGGACCTTCGCGAAGAAGTGCGGCGCCTGCTGGCCACGGGGGACTGACTCATGCTGATGCGCCTGTCGCTGCGGCTGAGGGTCTTCCTGATCTTCGCCGGCCTTGCGGCAGCGGTGATCGTCGCCACCGTCGCGGGCCTTTGGCTGGGCTATTCGCGCCTGGATACGCCCGGCGCCACGCAGGGCTTTGTGCAGGCGGGGGTGCTGGCCGGGTTCGCGGCGCTGGGGCTGGTGGCGGGCGTCTGGTATCTGTTCGACCTGAACGTCGCCAAGCCGATCGAGACCCTGGCCGGGGCCCTGCGCGCCCGCGCCCATTCCGATGTGACCGCCGAGATGGACAGCGCCATCGCCCGCTATCTTGGCGACCTTGCCCCTGCCGCCCAGGCCGCCGCGCAAAGCCTGTCGGAAACCCGGTCCGCGCTGGCCGAGGCGGTGGCACGGGAAACCCTCCGCCTCGGATCGGAAAAGGCCCGGCTTGAGGCGCTGCTGTCCGACGTGCCTGCGGGCGTGATCCTGTGTTCCGCCGACCATGCGCTGGTGTTCTACAACTCGCCCGCCGCCGATGTGATCGGTGCGGGGCGAGGCGACGGGCTGGAGGCGGGTCTGGACCGCAAGCTTTTCGACTATCTTCACGCGGCGCCCCTGCGCCATGCCTACGACCGGTTGCTGGCGACGGCAGACCCTGACGCCGTGTCGGATCTGCTGTGCACGACGGTGGCAGGCGCCCGGGTTCTGGCCGCGCGGATGCGGCTTTTGGGCGAGGGGGCTGCGGGCTACGTCCTGACCTTGCGCGACATCACCGGCGACATGGCGACAGAGGCCCGGCGCGAGGCGATGCTGGCGGAAGCCCTGGACAGCCTGCGCCGCCCCACCGCCGCGCTGGCGACCCTGGTCGAGGTGCTGCCGGAGGGCGCCTTGCCCCTACCCATGCAAGGCGCGCTGAAAGAGGAAATCGCGCGTCTGTCGCAGGCCGTCACCCGCTTCGGTACCGCGCGCGACGAAGGTCAGGGCGAGGCGACCGCGCTGCCGCAGACCCGCGCGTCGGACCTCGCCGAGGGGCTGGCCGCGCGCCTCGCCAGCCTTGGCATCAAGGCCGGGGCCGAGGCGGCTGACCTTCTTTTGCGCTGCAACGGCTTCGAGATCATCACCCTGCTGGCCGCGCTGGCGCAGAAGGTGCAGGCGGGCGGGCAGGTGGCCGACATGCATCTGGCCATCGAAGAGGAAGCCACCGGCGCCGCGATCCGCCTCTCGTGGCAAGGCGGCCGGGTCGGAGTGGGTGCGCTGGACCGCTGGCTGGCCGAGCCGCTGTCGCCCGACACCCCGGACCACCCGGCCCGCAGCGTGCTGGTCGCCCACGCGACCGAGATCTGGCCGGAACCCGTCGGCGGCGGCCGCGCGGCGCTGTGCCTTCCCATCCGTCAGGCCCGCCGCGCCGTGGCCCGGCCAAAGCCGGTGGCGCGGAAGGTGGTCTATGACTTCGAACTCCTCTCCCCCGCCCGCACCGACAAGCTGGCCGAGGCGCAGCTGGACCGGCTGACCTATGTGGTCTTCGACAGCGAGACGACCGGCCTCAACCCCCGTCAGGGTGACGAGATCGTGCAGCTGGCTGCCGTCCGCATCGTCAATGGCCGCCGTGTCGAAGGCGAGGTCTTCGACACACTGGTCAACCCGGGCCGCCCAATCCCGCTGGTGTCGACCGAGGTGCATGGCATCACCGACGCAATGGTGGCCGATGCGCCGGGGGTCGCGGACGTTGCCCGCCGGTTCCACAAGTTCGCCGAAGGCGCGGTGCTGATCGCCCATAACGCGCCCTTCGACATGGAATTCCTGCGCCGGGTGGAAGGCCAGATCGGACTGACCTTCGACATGCCGGTGCTGGACACGGTGCTGCTGTCGGCCGTGGTCTATGGCCAGCACGAGGTGCACAGCCTCGATGCGCTGACCCACCGTCTGGGCATCAGCATTCCCGAAGAGGCCCGCCACACCGCCATCGGCGACACGATCGCCACGGCGGATGCTTTCCTGAAACTGGTGCCGATGCTGGCCGGTCGTGGCCACGCGACCTTTGGCGCGGTGCTGGCCGAGGTGCGCAAGCACGGGCGGCTCCTGAAGGATTTGAACTGAACGGCCAGGGCAGGGCCCCAGCTTTCTTCTGTTCCCAAATATCCCACGGGGGGTCCGGGGGGTGTGAAACCCCCAGGTTCCACGGCCTCAGCCCGCGAAGGGATCGACCGGATAGCTTACGCCCACCAGATACAGCCCCTGCGGCGGGGCCACCGGGCCGCAGGCCGCCCGGTCACGTGCCAGCAAGGCCGCGCGCACGTCGTCCGGCGACCAGGCCCCGGCGCCCACCCGGTCCAGCGTGCCGACGATCGATCTTACCTGATTGTGCAGGAAACTGCGGGCGGCAAGGTCAAAGCGGTACTCGACGCCGCCGGGGTAGGGGCGATCGGAAATCTCGATCCGGTCCAGCGTCTTGACCGGGCTTTTCGACTGGCAGAACGTCGACCGGAAGGTGGTGAAATCGTGATGCCCCAGCAGATGTGCGGCACCGGCCTGCATCGCGGCCACGTCCAGCGGGCGTGACACCTGCCAGACCAGCCCGCGGTCATGCGTCACCGGCGCGCGGCGGGCGACGACGCGGAAGAGATAGCGCCTCCCGGTGGCGGAAAACCGGGCGTGAAAATCATCTGCCACCGCGGCGCAGGCGATGATCGCCACCGGATCGGGCCGCAGATGGGCGTTCAGCGCCGCGCTCAGCCGGAACGGGTCCCACTCGCGGGCGAGATCGACATGCGCCACCTGTGCGGTGGCATGCACTCCGGCATCGGTGCGCCCGGCGGCGGTGAGGGAATGCTCGCCCGGTTCCAGCTTGGCAAGGGCAGCCTCGACCGCGCCCTGCACCGACACCAGCCCGCCCGCCTGACGCTGCCAGCCCGCAAACGGGCCACCGTGATATTCGATCTGAAGGGCATAGCGCGGCATGGCCCCTCCCTACCTTGTATCCTTCGGCTTGTGAATGCGGCTCTGCCCTGCTTCAGGCTCAATGCGGTCCGGTGTGCCGACCCCCTAACATTCCTGCCGCCCTCCGCCTATCTTGAGCCCGAAGAACACGAGGGACCGCTTTGGCGCTTTTCGGGCTTAAGGACGGGATTTCCCGTGGGATCGAGGGGGCCGGGGCCACGCTCTCGGAGACCTTCTTCGAGGACACGCTGCGGCTCGGGGTCACCGGCCTGTCCCGCGCTGGCAAGACCGTGTTCATCACCGCCTTGGTTGCGAACCTTCTTCAGCGCGGGCGGATGCCGCAACTGAAGGCGCAGTCCGAGGGACGGATCGACGCCGTCTATCTGCAACCGCAGCCGGATGTGACCCTGCCGCGGTTTGACTACGAGGGCCACCTGGCCGCGCTGACCGGCGACAATCCGCGCTGGCCGGCCTCGACCCGGGCGATCTCGGAACTGCGGTTGTCGTTCCGGGTCCGGCCTTCGGGCCTGTTTGCCGGCTGGAAATCGCCGCGCACCCTGCATCTTGATATCGTCGACTACCCCGGCGAATGGCTTCTGGACCTTGGCCTTCTGGACCGGACCTATGACCAATGGTCCGAGGCGACGTTGGCCCGCCTTGCCAAGCGGCCAGAGGCGGCGGATTTCGTCGCTCATGCCCGGGCCGAGGATGGTGCGCTCCGGTTGGACGAGGACAAGATCCGCGCGCTGTCGGGTCGTTTCACCGATTACCTGACCGCCGCCCGTAACCTTGGCCGGGTCGATGTGACGCCGGGGCGGTTCTTGTTGCCGGGCGACCTTGCCGGGTCCCCCGTGCTGACCTTTGCGCCGTTGCCGAAGCCCGCCCATACCCCGCGCGCCAGCCTCTGGCGCGAGATGGAGCGGCGGTTCGAGGCCTACAAGGCCCGTGTCGTCCGCCCGTTCTTCCGCGACCATTTTGCCAGGATCGACCGGCAGATCGTGCTGATGGATGTGCTGGGCGCCATCCATCAGGGCCCCCGCGCGGTCGAGGACCTGCGCCGCACCATGGCCGAGGTGCTGGGTGCCTTCCGCCACGGCCGCAACAGCTGGCTGACCTCGCTGTTCGGGGGCCGCCGCGTAGAACGCATCCTCTTCGCCGCGACCAAGGCCGACCATCTGCACCACGAACAGCACCCCGCCCTGACCGCCATCACCGCGTCCCTGCTGGCCGAGGCGAGGTCGCGTGCCGATTTCTCGGGTGCGCGGACCGAGGCGCTGTCGCTGGCATCGCTGCGCGCGACGGTCGAGGAAAGCGTGACCCGCGACGGCCAGACCCTGCCGGCGGTGCGGGGCACGCTGCTGGCCACGGGCAAGCCCGCCGTCATGTATCCGGGCCGTTTGCCTACGGACCCTGCCCGCCTGCTTTCCCCGGCCCGCGAAGGGGCCGAGGGCTGGCTTGACGCCGATTACAACCTGATGACCTTCGCCCCGGCCCGCTTGACCTTGAAACCCGGCGACGGCCCGCCGCATATCCGCCTTGACCGGGCGGTAGAGTATCTGATCGGAGACCGGCTGTGACCCGCCCCCCATCTTCGGCCCCAACGCTGCCCCCAACTCTGGCCCCGACTCTGGCCCCGACTCTGGCCCCGACTCTGGCCCCAGACCAGACGCCGAAACCCTTTCTGCTGGAAATCGACGAGGCTGCGGACCCATCGGCGGCCCCGCCGGTCCCGGATGATCTGCCGGAGGGTCAGGCAATGCAGGCCGTTGCTGCCCTGTCGCGGCGTAGGGGGTCTGGTCTCGTCCGCTTCGCAGTCTGGGCGTTCGGGGCCCTGTTCACCTTTGCCCTCAGCGTTTCGGCCTGGGATTTCGTAACCGGTCTGTTGCTGCGCAACCTGATCCTTGGCTGGATCGCCTTTGCCCTTGTCGCGGTGGCGGTGCTTGCGGCGCTGATCCTTGCCCTGCGGGAATGGGCCGCTTTTGTCCGCATGGCGCGCATTGACGGGCTGCGCGACCGGGCCGTTTCCGCCCGTAGTGCCGCCGACCTGCCCGAGGCCCGGCGGATCGCCGCCGCGCTGACCCGGCTTTATGCCGCCCGTCCCGACACAGCCTGGGGCCGGTCCCGCCTGGCCGAGCGTGAGGGCGAGGTGATGGACCCCGACGCGCTTCTGTCGCTTGCCGAGCGGGAACTTCTTGCGCCCCTGGATGCCGAGGCGCGGCTGGTGGTCGAGGCGGCAGCGCGGCAGGTGGCCACGGTCACGGCTCTGGTGCCTCTGGCGCTGGCTGATGTGGCGGCGGCGTTGTTTGCGAACCTGCGGATGATCCGCCAGATCTCGCAGATCTACGGGGGCCGGTCCGGCAGCTTCGGCAGCTGGCGTCTCCTGCGGCGGGTATTCACGTCGTTGGTGGCCACGGGGGCGGTGGCGCTGACCGACGACCTGATCGGGTCGGTCGCGGGCGGGGGTGTCCTGTCGAAACTGTCCCGCCGGTTTGGCGAGGGCGTGGTCAACGGTGCGCTGACGGCGCGGGTCGGGGTGGCAGCGATCGACCTGTGCCGCCCCTTGCCCTTTGTCGCGCTGGAACGGCCGGGGGTCTCTGGCCTGGTGTCGAGGGCGCTGGCCGGGCTTTTCGCGCGGGGGCAAGGTGCGGGCGCCTAGGCTGGCGCGGTCCAGTCCACCCAGCGGCCATGAAAATCCGCGCGGCCAAGCGGGATGACTGTGCCGCCGGGCCAGAGGGTCAGGGTCAGGGCGGCACCACGCGTATCACTGTCGGCCTCCATGCCCAGACGGGCGAGGGGCGCGTCTGGCGTCGCATTTGCGCCCGCGCCGGACAGGGCGGCGAGTGCGCGGGTGGCGGTCTCGGGCGGGAAGTACTGCCAGGCGACGGTGTGAAACACCAGATGCAGCGCGCCAGGATGAGAGGTCTGCAAGCGGCGCTCCAGCCACTCGGCCGCGTCCCCCCGGTCGACGGTCGGGCGCATTTGCAGAGCCAGGTCCAGCGCCGCGCCGGTGCGGGTCAGGCGGTCCGGCTGGTCAGCCCAGAGATAGGCCAGCAGCCGCAGCCGGTCCGCTTGCGCGTCCAGCGGGTTGAGGTCGACGCCTGCCCTGCCGATCACTTGGGGCAAGACGTTGGGCGGCCGGTTTCCGGTCCAGTCTGGCGAAAGGGACAAGGCAGGCGTATCCGGACCAAAACGCTTGCCCTCAACCTGAAGGCCATAGTTGTCCCAAAGCAGGTTCAGCCCGGCGCTTGCCCCAAGCTCTGACAGCACAAGCGGAAGCCCGACCCGTGCGGTCAGCCAATGTGCTGCCGCGATCAGCACCGCCGAGCGGCGGACCTCGTTGGTCTGCGGCGGGGATTTGAGCCAGTCCAGCAGGAAATCGGGGTGGCGGTCGATGGCTGCCATCGCCGCCCCGGTGATGTCGGCTGTCGGGTCGGCATAGGCCGCCGCCAACTGCGGATCAGCCCCGGTCAGGATCAGGGCATGGAAGCCCCCGGCAAGCCGGAGTGGCACCGAATCCGCGCGGGTGGATGGGTCGCCCTGCCAGCCAAGAACCTGATCGGAAACGGGGTTTCCGGGTTGCAACCGATCCGCCAGCCCGGCCATCAGCCGACCCATCAGCGGCGAGCCGAGCGCAGCGCAGGCCGTTGCCTGTTGGCGAAAGGCGTCGCGGACCGGATGACCGGTGGTCACCGGAACTTATCCAGCAGGCGTTGCATCGGGCTGCGGCGGTCTTCCTTGTCCTTGGGTGCGGGCGGCGGGATGGCCTCGGTCTTTTCCTTGGTGGTGGACGACCGTGGCGGGGCAGTGCGCAGGCTGACCGCGTTCATGAATTTCTGCCCGTCACCCATCGCCAGCGCCGGGGCACCTTCGGAAATGCCGCGCAGAAGGTCGTCCAGCCATTCCGCGTCGGCCTTGGCGAAGTCGTGCAGCACATAGGAGGCCACAGCGTCCTTGTGGCCGGGATGGCCGATCCCAAGCCGGACCCGGGCGTAGTCGTCGCCCAGGTGGCCGTGGATCGAGCGCAGGCCGTTGTGCCCGGCATGACCACCTCCCTGCTTCAGCCGCAGCTTGCCGGGGGCAAGGTCAAGCTCGTCGTGGAAAACGGTGACATCGGCCAAAGGCAGTTTCCAGAAGGCCATCGCCGCCTGAACCGACTGGCCGGAGAGGTTCATGAAGGTCTCGGGCTTCAGGAGTGCCACCTTCTGGTCGCCAAGGCGGCCTTCGGCGACCAGCCCCTGAAAGACCTTCCGCCAGGGCGTGAAGCCATGGTCGGCGGCAATGCGGTCCAGCGCCATGAAGCCGATGTTGTGCCGGTTCGCCGCATATTTCGGCCCCGGATTTCCCAGCCCCACGAACAGCTTCACGCGCGCATCCCCGTTATGGCCCGAGCAGTCCGGGCCATGGGGATATAGCGGCTTGGCTGGCGCCGCTCAACCTAGTGTTCGTCACCTGGCAAAGGGATCCCAATATGCCTCTGACGCGCCCCGGTTGCCCGGACAACGGTTCAAGGGGCTGCCATGCGGGACGGAGCAGTCCCTGGCTGACCTCGGACAGATGTCCGCTATCGTCTCTTCATGTCGTGACCACAATCTTTCCGCCGGCGGAATTTGACTCCATCGTCCGGTGCGCCTCGACGATGTCGTCCATCACGAATGTCCTTCCGATGGGAGGGGTAAAGGTTCCCGCTTCCACCGCGTCCACAACCTGCTGCAGAGGTGTCGAGATGAAGTCCTCGGGTCCGCCGGAATAGGTCGTGAGGTTCACCGCTGTCGGGATGGCCCCCATCGGGCTGAAACGCTCGAAGTCCCAGGCATTCCCAACCATTCCAGTCATGCAGACCGATCCGCCCATGGCGACACATTGGAGACTGTCCAGCAGCGTCGTCGTGCCCACGAGTTCGAGGACCCTGTGAACGCCGTCCGGGTGCGCCTCCCGTATGGCGGAGGCAATCCCGCCTGCGTCGATGAACACCTCGTCCGCGCCGTTCTTCAAGAGCATGTCCCGCCGGTCTTCCCGCCGCGAAGTCGCCAGGACATGCAGTCCGGCCTCTTTGGCCAGGATCGCGGCTGTCAGCCCTACCGACGTCGTCCCGCCGCGGATCAAGAGCGTCTCGCCTTTCTTCGCTCCAAGGGCGGTGTTCAGCGATCCCCAGGCGGTTTGAACCATCTCGGGCAATGCCCCAAGCACGTGCCACGGCAAACGGGACCGGAGTTTCTGAACCTGGACGGCGGGCACCAGGGTGTATTCCGCATATCCCCCGTCATATTGCCGGCCCATGCCACCCATCGCCGTGGCCACCGTGTCGCCCTCCTCGAATCCGCCATCCGGCGCCGCCACAACCTCGCCCACCGCTTCGATGCCGAGAACGCGAGGGAAAGGCACATTCGGAGAATGACCCTGACGGGTGAATAGCTCGGACCGGTTCAGACCAAAGGCTCGCACTCGGATAAGAACCCAACCGGGTCTCGGTGCCGGGACCGGCATCGCTTCGAGGTGCAGAACCTCGGGTCCACCCGCTTCTCGAATGACGACCGCCTTCATGCTGTTCATCGTGCCGCTCCAGCCAAGAAAAGGGACTGTAGCCCTGGCA
>PNJK01000059.1 GCA_013821825.1 Rhodobacter sp. | reverse complement strand
TAGCCGCCGCAACCAGCACCCCGACCGATATCCACGCCGACCGGAATCCGCCTTCGACATTCGGCCCAAAGCGGTAGAGGATCGACAGGCAAGTCACTACCAAGAGGAACATCGCCCCCCAGGGCAGGACCTTGGTCAGCCAGGCTTCGAACGGGCCCAGCGCGAAATAGGACAGCAGGATGGGCACAACCACCACCGTCACCAGCGCCACGAACAAGGCTCCGATCAGCGCAGCGGTCAGCATGAAATCCACCGCATAGCCCCAAAGCCAGCCCCGCGGTCGCGACCGGTGCACCACGTCCAGCCCCTGGATCAGCGCCGAAACTCCCGCCCGCGCCGAATACAGCGCGATCATAAGCGACAGCGCCGTCGTCCAGCCAAGCGTGGCCTTCGGCGCGGTGATCAACCCCATCACCTGATCGTGGATCAGCGTGCGCGCATCCGGCGGAAGGAACCGCTCGGCTACAGTCAGATAGCCGGTGATCACCCCCGGGTCGGCCACCATGCCCCACAGCGCGACTGCCGCTCCAATGCCCGGAAACACCGCGAACATCGCATAGAAGGCCACGCCAGCCGCGATCAGTCCGAAATGCCCGTCACCGACGCGCGCCCAGACCGCCGCCACGAATTGCCAGAACCACCCGATGAACTTCATGCCGCCAGCATTCCCCGGAACTGAGCCCGGCGCAACTTGAAGCCGCAACTCACACGTGGAATGCTGCGGCCAACTGGAGGAGGCCATGACCTACGCCCCGCGCGAAGACCGCTATGACCGGATGATCTACCGCCGCTGCGGCCGGTCTGGCCTGCTGCTGCCCGCCATCAGCCTTGGCCTGTGGCACAACTTCGGTCACGACACGGCCCATGCCACCAAACAGGCGATCTGCCGCACCGCCTTTGACCACGGGATCACCCATTTCGACCTGGCCAACAATTACGGCCCCCCGGCAGGCAGCGCTGAAGCAGCCTTTGGCGAAATCCTCGCCACCGATTTCCGCCTGCATCGGGACGAACTGATCATTTCGTCGAAGGCCGGCTATCACATGTGGAATGGCCCCTATGGCGAATGGGGCAGCCGGAAGTACATGATCGCCTCCTGCGACCAAAGCCTGAAGCGGATGGGTCTCGACTATGTCGACATCTTCTATTCCCACCGCTTCGATCCAGACACGCCGCTGGAAGAAACCATGGGCGCGCTGGATCACATCGTCCGGTCGGGCCGGGCGCAATACGTGGGCATTTCCAGCTACAACAGCCAGCGCACGCGCGAGGCGGTGGCGATCCTGAAAGACCTCGGCACTCCGCTGATCATTCACCAGCCCAGCTACAACATCCTGAACCGCTGGGTCGAAACCGACGGGCTGAAGGACACCCTGGCCGAGCTTGGGGTCGGCTCCATCGCCTTCATTCCGCTGGCGCAGGGGTTGCTGACGAACAAGTACCTGAACGGCATCCCGGCAGGCAGCCGCGCGACGCAAGGCAAGTCACTTGATCCGAAAGTGGTGGAAAAGGCCACCGCCTCGGTCCGCAAGCTGAACGACATGGCAGCAGCGCGGGGTCAGACGCTGGCGCAGATGGCGCTGGCCTGGGTGCTGCGCAACGGCGGTATCACCAGCGCCCTGATCGGCGCATCAAGACCCGAGCAGGTTGAGGACTGCGCCGCCGCGATCCGCAACCTTGATTTCACGTCCGCCGAACTGGCCCTGATCGACGCGATCTCGGAGGAAAAGGACATCAACCTCTGGGCCAGGTCCTCATCCGACTAAAGCCCCTCCACCTCGGCGCCGAACTTCCGCACCAGCCCGGTCCTGCGTAGCGTGTCGGCCGGGTAATTCGGTTCGTTCAGAATGCGGTCCACGGTGAAATCCGGCTCCGCCCGCATCAGGCCCTTGTAAACGCGCGCGGCCTTTTCAGGCTCGCCGGCCCAAAGATACAGAAACAACAGGTGCCGCATCGCCGCGCGGAACCCCGGCGCGCGGTAATGCGCGGCCTCGCAATGCGCGATGGCGGCGGCATAATTCCCGCTGCGCATCGCGACCAGCCCGGACAAGCCCTCCCACCAGTGGACATGCGCAGTGCGGGCGGCAATCTCGGCCCCGCGCCGCGCTGCCTCCAGCGCGCCCACGTTGTCGCCCGTTCGACCCAGCGCCGCAGCCCGGGCCAGATGGGCATAGGCGTTACAGGGCGACAGCGCGAGCGCATCCCTTGCCAGGACCATACCGGCATCGGGGTTTTCGTCGATCATCACCCGCGCCAGCCCGACCAGAGACAGCACCAGCGGGTTGGCCTTGGACAGCTCAAGCGCCTTGCGTGAGTACTCGTCGATCTCCTCGGTCAGCCGGGAATAGCCGGCCTCGGTCCGCTCGACATACATGATCTGCCGGACCAGCACCCGCCAGGCATGGATCCGCGCAGAACTGGCAATCCCTCCCGCCTCGACCAGCAGCCGGTCCGCGTTGCGCAGCCGCTCTCCGTCATAGCTGAACATCTCGGTCAGCGCGTTCGCGATCAGCGCATTGGCCCGGCGCGGGCCGTCCTGGCATTCCGGCAATTGCGGGAAATGCGCCAACGCCGCATCCGCCGCCTGAAACACCAGCGGCGGCAGGTCGCCGGCGCCAATGAAGTCGGCCTCGGCCAGGGGGACTGCGGCGCGCTGGTTCCAGATGATCTGACCGCTGGCGATTGAGGACAGACTGACCAGCACATGCACCCGATCTTGAATCTCGGCGCCTTCGACATGCAGCGCCATGCCTTCGCGCGGCAGGTCCGGGGGTATCGCGGCACCGCCGGACCCGTAGACGCCGATGTGCGCAAACTCGGACAGAAGCCGCGCGATTGAATCGGCCAACGCCCGACTCGCAAAAGCGCCAAGGCCCTCAGGCAACCCTCCCAGCCGGATCACAAAGGGCAGCCGCGCCGTCTCGGCCACGGCCGCACGCGCCTGATCGGGCCGATGAATGCCAAGCTGGCTTTCCACCCGGGCCCGTTCCTCGCGCAGCCAGTCCACGAACGCCTGATCGATGATGTCGATGCCTTCCAGAAACTCGCGGCCCGATTGCAGCGCCTTGGCGGCGGCGGCGCGGTCCCGTTCCAGATCGGTCGAAACGCCGGTCAGCCACACCGTATCGCGGTCGGTCTTCAGCCGCTCGGCCTCGCCGTTCAAAGACTTCCGGATTTCCATGAGCGCCTGCCGCAGGCTGCCGCCGGCATGCTCCGACCCGCGATCCGACCACAGCCGCGCTTCCAGCCAGCGCCGCGCCCGCCGCCGGTCCGGCGTCTGGCACAGCATCGCCAGAATGGCGCGCGCCTTCGCCCCCCGCGGAGTGCAGTCCCGCCCGCCGTCGTCCCGCACCTCAAAGACGCCCACAAGGCGGATGAACATGCTTACCCCCCAACCACTTGGCCTGAGGCTAAGCGGTCCTTCCGGCAGGTGCAATCTTCGTGAATTCCGCGTCAAACTTGCAACCACGAAGATGTGTCGTCTTTGCCGACAGACAAATCCGGTGCACCTCTTGACAGACTTCGGCAGGATGCCCCCATGTCGGTGTTCGGGACGCGCGGCACCCATGGCACGCATGGAACCCACGGCACTCATGGCACCCACGGCGGCGGCAACTCGCCTCTGCTGGCTTCAGCCCTTGGCCAGACAGCCGAGGCACTGATGGGTTTCTGGGACGGGACCGTCCCCGTTCCCAATACCGATGGAGCCGAAGACCTGACCCGCCCGAAGCGTCAGCCATTGCATTGGCGGCGGGGCTGGGCTTCCGGTGCCCGAGTGGATGGCCGACGGCAACGACTGGTCCGGCGACTTCACCTTGCGGAAATGGTGCGCCGCGCTGGGTAGCAACGCTCAGCAAGGCTGGCGGTCGGGCAGCACCACTGTACCCAAGGCCGAGGACTGGCAGGTTCTGCCGGCCCTCTGGCGGGCGGCTGCGGCCGAACGGGGCCGCGCGCCCGCCGGTCAGCCTTGCATGGCGGGCCACCTCATGGGCGAACCAGTCGGCCAGAAAGGCGTGACGGTTCCCCGGCCCCGGCCAGCGACCCAAGGCTGACGTTTACCACGACTGGCGGCACGTCGGTACCATCGGTCACCGGCAGCAGGGCGCGGTTGACCCGGGCGTAGACCTCGGCCTCTTCACCGCCCGCCGCCAGATGGGCGTTGATCTCGGATTCGTCCAGCACCCGGCTGCAAACCATATCGCCGGCCACGGCGGAAGCGGGCATTCAGGAACCCGATCCCGTCGTCGATCACCGCCGCCAGCGGCAGCGCCGGGTCAAGACCCCCGGTCAGGGCGCACAGGTTTTCGCCCGCCGCTGCATTACTGGCAGGCGGTTGCAGTGCCAGGAACCCCGGCAAATGGATGCGCCCGCCGTCTCCCCGCGCTTCTGCCACCGCCTTTTCCCAGGCGACATAACCGCCATGTCCCAGACCCGTGGTGACGCTTTCCCAGACCGCCATGCGATACCCTCCAGCTATCTGTCAGGCTCAGCATTGCACAGGTTTTCCCATGTTTGGCCGGGCAAACCGGGGGAATTTGCGGCTTTCACGGGGAATTAACGCGCATCTTTCCCCCCATCCAAAGCAAACTTCCTTCATGGCCAGAACGGCCCCTTGCCAACTGACAGTGTTTCCGTTGCCCCATATCCTGCGAAGGGATTCTCCATGCTCCGGCCTGTTCCCGGCTCCCGTGTGCTCCACGAAGCCAGCGACGCCGGCCCTTCCGACCGGGCCGGACATCGCCTTCATCAGCTTGCCACGGCTTTCCCCAGTCACAAGCCAGAGCCGGTCAACCCGACGGATCGCTGCCATCCGGGCCGCGACTTCGCCTCGCAGGACTACCTGGCTCTGGCCACCCATTCCCGGCTGCGCGCGGCGGCCAGCGCGGCGCTGGGGGAACACCGGCTTTCCCCGCCCGGTACCGAAGCCTCCCTTGCCGTGACAGTGCCGGTCCTGGCGCTGGAGGAACGGACCGCCCGTTTCCTTCAGCTGCCTGCAGCCATTGCCTTCCCCTCCGGGGCCGAGGCGATCCGCGCCACCCTTCAGAACCTTATCGCCGCGGCGGACGACGTGATCATCGATGCAGGCGCAGATTCCGCCATGTTCGAGACTGTGTTGACCGCCCGCGCCCGCCTGCACCGCACCCCGCCCGGGTCACTTGAGGCGGTAGAGCGCCGGTTGCGCCGCCTGACCGCCAACCCCCGGAGGGCCCGGATCTGGGTTCTGGTGCCAGCCATTTCGGCGTTTGCCTCGGTCATGGCCGATGTTGCCGAACTTTCCGCCCTGTGCCGCGCCTATGGCGCTGGGCTGATCGTTGACGTGACGCATGATCTTGGCGCGATGGCCCAATCCGGCGGCGGCGTGATGGAGATTCAGGGCTGTACGGGCTGCGCCGACATAGTGATCGGCAGCTACGCCCAGACCTTCGGCGCACCGGGCGGTTTCGCGGCCTTCCGCGATCCCGGCGTAAGGCCCCGCCTCATCGCTGGCCAAGGACGGACAGCGCCGTTTTCCCCCGCCCTCGCCGCCACCATTCTGGCCGCCTTTGATATCATCGACAGCGCCGAAGGCCGCCGCCGTCGCCGCCGCCTGCACGGCAATTCCCTGCGCCTGCGCAATCATCTGATGGCCGACGGGCTGCGGGTGATGGGTCAGCCCTCGCCTCTGGTGCCAGTGCGACTCCCGCACAAGTCTGCGCTTGCCCGCACCGGATTGCTGGAAAGCGCCGGCATGTCGGTCCCGCTGCTGCAAGCGCCCACCGTCGCCGCGCACGCGCCGCGCTGGTGCCTGCGCTTGACCGCAGGCCACGGTCCTGCCGACATCGACGATCTGGCGGACCTGATCCACGACGTCACCCGCATCTTCGACATGCGCCAGCGGCGCCGGGCCGGCACACCGGCCTGAGATCAGGCCGCGTGACCCTTGACCGAGGCGGTGACGTAATTGCAGCTCAGGTCGCGGTCGGACAGGCTCCAGCGCCAGCTGACCGGGTTGAACACCATTCCCTTGCGGTCCACCGGGCGCAGGCCTGCCTTTTCGATCAGGCCGAAAAGCTCGTCCGGAGTGATGAACTTGTTCCAGTCATGCGTGCCCTTCGGCAGCCAGCGCATCACCCATTCCGCCCCGATGATCGCCATGACGAAGGATTTCGGGTTCCGGTTCATGGTAGAGCAGATCATCAGCCCGCCAGGCTTCAGAAGCTGCTGGCAGGCGGTCAGAAAGGCCTGCGGGTCCGCCACATGCTCGACCACTTCCATGTTCAGCACCACGTCTAACTGTTCCCCCGCCGCCGCCATGGCTTCGGCGGTGGTGTGGCGATAGTCGATCTTCAGGCCCGACTGTTCGGCATGCACCTGCGCCACCGGAATGTTGCGCGCAGCGGCATCCGCACCCACCACGTCTGCGCCCAGCCGCGCCATCGGCTCGGACAACAGCCCGCCACCGCAGCCGATATCCAGAATCCGCAGGCCCTTGAACGGCAGATCCCCCGCAAGATCACGCCCGAACTCGGCGGCGATCTGACTGGTGATATAATCCAACCGGCACGGGTTCAGCATGTGCAGTGGCTTGAACTTGCCCGTCGGATCCCACCAATCCGCTGCCATCGCCTCAAACTTGGCCACTTCCGCCGGATCGACCGTCGTTGCTGTCATCTCCGTCTCCGTATTGCCCTTCGACACCGGGCCTTCCCGACGCTATATAAGGCGATGATGGATCAAAGGTCAGGTCAAAAGCGCGCAGTGGAGTTTCTTTACCCGCCGATCGATCCCTTCGATCAGCGCGTGATAGACATGGGCGACGGCCACCGGGTCTATATGGAGCAATGCGGCCGACCGGACGGCATTCCGGTCATCGTCCTTCATGGCGGGCCCGGCGGCGGTTGCTCGCCAGCGATGCGCCGCTATTTCGATCCGACGATCTACCGCGTCATCCTCTTTGACCAGCGTGGCTGCGGTCGCTCGCGCCCGCATGCCAGCATCATTGCCAACACCACCTGGCACTTGATCGAAGACATCGAGGTCATCCGCAAGGCGCTTGGCATAGACCGCTTCATCATCTTCGGCGGCAGCTGGGGCGCGACGCTGGCGCTGGTTTACGCGATCATCCATCCCGAAAGGGTGCAGCACCTTGTCCTGCGCGGCGTCTTCCTGATGACCAAGGCCGAACTGAAATGGTTCTACGGCGGCGGCGCCGGGGCCTTCTTCCCCGAGATCTGGGGCCGCTTTGTCGCGGCCATCCCGGCAGCCGAACGTGACAACCTGATCAACGCCTACAACCGCCGCCTCTTCTCTGGCAACCTGATGGAGGAAGCCCGCTTCGGCCGCATCTGGGCGAACTGGGAAAACGCGCTGGCCTCGATCCACCACGAAGGCCCCCTGGGCGAAAGCCCGTCAGACTATGCCCGGGCCTTTTCCCGGCTGGAGAACCACTACTTCCAGAACGGCGGCTTCCTGCAATGTGACGGCTGGATCCTGCAGGAACGCAAACGGATCGAGGGTATCCCCGCCACCATCATCCAGGGCCGCTACGACATGATCTGCCCGCCCGTCTCGGCCTGGCACCTGGCTGACGGCTGGCACAAATGCGATCTGCGGATGATCCCGCTTTCCGGCCACGCCCTGTCGGAGCCCGGCATCAGCGAGGCGCTGGTCCAGGTGATGGACGGGCTGAAGCGAGCCTAAGCGGCGAGGAATCTTCCGCGCGCTGCAATCCGCTGGCAAACCCCTCGCCGCCTGATAGGCTCTCCCTGCACCGCAAACCCAGAGAAGGCTTGATGGGAAATCTCTTTGGCGCTGCCAGTTTCTGGCCAAGCCTTCTGCTTCTGGCGGCAATCGCGCTGGCTGCAAGCCTTGCCCGGGGCTTTTCCGGTTTTGGCGCGGCCTTGATCTTCATTCCGCTGGCCAGCGCCTTACTCGGCCCAAAGGTTGCCGTGCCGCTTCTACTGGTGACCGACGGTATCATGACCGCCGGGATGATCCCGAAAGCGCTGAAATCGGCAGACCGAAGCGGGGTGCTGACCATGGCGTCGGGCGCGGTCGTTGGCGTTCCAGCGGGCACCTGGTTGCTCACCACGCTTGACCCCCAGGTCCTGCGCTGGGCCATCGTCGCCCTTGCCGCCGTCATGCTGGCACTGCTTTCCTCGGGCTGGCGGTATCATGGCCGACCGAAAACCCCGCTCACCGTTCTGGTGGGGGCGGTGTCAGGCCTCTTTTCCGGTGCGGCGCAAATCGGCGGACCGCCGGTCGTGGCCTATTGGCTGGGCGGCACCATCCCGGCCCTTGTCGTGCGGTCCAACATCATCTTTTTCTTCGCGATCACCTCGCTGATAGCCGCCATCGGATATATCTGGGGCGGGCTGTTCACCCGGCAGATCCTTACCCTCGGAGCCTTGATCGCGCCGGTCTACGGATTTGGAGCCTGGGCAGGCAGCAGGATGTTCGGGCTGGCCAGCGAGCAGACCTTCCGCCGTATCTGCCTTGCAATGATCGCCGTCGCGACGGTCATCAGCATGCCCGTCCTCGACACCTGGCTGCGGGGCTGAGGCCGACCGCCCCGGCGCACGGAACTCAGGCCCGCTTTCCCACGACCGCGACACCCAGTGCCTCCAGCACCTTGGCTTCGATCTGGGCCGCGTCCATCCCGGCCAAGCGGTACATCGCCTCGGGGCTGGCCTGATCGATGAAAACATCCGGCAGCACCATCGACCGATACTTCAGCCCCCGGTCGAACACCGCCGCATCCGCCAGAAGTTGCGCGACATGCGACCCGAAGCCCCCAACCGCGCCTTCCTCGACCGTGATCAGCGCCTCATGATGCGTGGCCAGTTGCAGGATCAACTCCCGGTCCAGCGGCTTGGCAAACCGCGCATCCGCCACGGTCACCGCAACCCCGCGACCGCCAAGGCTTTCGGCGGCTTTGAGAACCTCAGCCAACCGAGTGCCGAAGGACAGGATCGCCACCCGCGACCCTTCGCGCAGAACCCGGCCCTTGCCGATCTCCAGCGGCACGCCGCGCGCGGGCATCTCGACCCCCACGCCCTCGCCGCGCGGGAACCGGAACGCAATCGGCCCCTCGTCATGCGCCACCGCCGTCGCCACCATATGTACCAACTCGGCCTCGTCCGCGGCGGCCATCACCACCATGCCCGGCAGGTTCGCCATGAAGGCCACATCGAACGCTCCTGCGTGGGTCGCCCCATCGGCTCCGACCAGCCCGGCCCGGTCAATCGCGAACCGCACCGGCAGCCGCTGGATCGCCACGTCATGCACCACCTGGTCATAACCCCGCTGCAGGAAGGTCGAATAGATCGCCGCAAAAGGCTTCATCCCCCCCGCCGCAAGTGCCGCGCTGAAGGTCACTGCATGCTGTTCGGCAATGCCCACGTCAAAGCAGCGCTTCGGAAACCGGTCGGCGAACAGGTTAAGCCCGGTCCCGTCCGGCATCGCCGCCGTGACGGCCACGATCCTTTCGTCCCGTTCCGCCTCGGCGACCAGAGATTGCGCGAAGACCTTGGTATAGGACGGCGCATTTGACGCCGCCTTTACCTCCACCCCGGTCAGTACGTCGAACTTGCCGGTCGCATGCCCCCGGTCCCGCGCGGCTTCGGCCGGAGCATAGCCCTTGCCCTTCTTCGTCAGCACATGGATCAGAACCGGACCCGTCGCCCGTGCCTTGGCGGTGCGCAGCACCGGCAAGAGCTGGTCCAGGTCATGCCCGTCGATCGGCCCGATGTAGGAAAAGCCCAGCTCCTCGAACAGCGTGCCACCCACGGCCATGCCCTTCAGCATCTCCTTGGCCCGCTTCGCCCCTTCCTGCAGTGGCGGCGGCAAAAGGCCCATGAAGCCTTTCGCCACCTGTTTCAGATCCTGCAACGGCTCTTCGATAAAAAGCCGCGAGAGATAGGACGACAGCGCTCCCACCGGCGGCGCAATGGACATCTCGTTGTCGTTCAGGATCACGAACAGCCGCTTGCCCAGATGGCCCGCGTTGTTCATTGCCTCGAAAGCCATGCCCGCCGACATCGCGCCATCGCCGATCACGGCAATCGAGTCACAAGGATCGCCGCCCAGCTCCGCCGCCATGGCAAAACCCAGCGCGGCAGAGATCGAGGTCGAGGAATGCGCCGCCCCGAACGGGTCATAGGGGCTTTCCGACCGCTTGGTGAACCCGCTCAGGCCGCCTTCCATCCGCAAGGTGCGAATCCGGTCACGCCTCCCGGTCAGGATCTTGTGCGGATAGCACTGGTGGCCCACATCCCAGATCAGCTTGTCGCGCGGCGTGTCGAAGACGGCATGAATCGCAACGGTGAGCTCCACCACGCCCAGACCCGCGCCCAGATGGCCGCCGGTAACCGACACGGCCGAAATCGTCTCGGCGCGCAGCTCGTCGGCAAGCTGCCGCAGCTCACGGTCGCTCAGACCCTTCAGGTCGGCAGGCAGCTTCACCCGGTCCAGAAGCGGCGTCTTCAGATCACTCATTCAACTCTCCCGCGCGATGGTGAATCGCGCCGCTTGTTTCAGCAGCTCAGCGCCCGAGCCATATGGCGACAAGGCAGCGCAGGCCTCGTCCACCAACGCCGCCGCCCGCGCCCGCGCACCGTCCAGCCCGAGCAGCGATACAAACGTCGCCTTCCCGGCACCCGCATCCTTCTGCAGCCGCTTGCCTGCCTTGGCAGCGTCTCCCGTCACATCCAAGATGTCATCGGAAATCTGGAACGCCAGACCCAGCGCAGCGGCGTAGGCGCGCAGCGGCAGCCGGTCGGCGCCTGCAATGATCGCCCCCGCCTCGGCGGCAAAGCCGATCAGCGCGCCGGTCTTGCCGGCCTGCAACGCCGTGATCTCGTCCAGCGTCAGCGGCTGCCCTGCCGTTTCGGCCGCGATGTCCAGCGCCTGACCCAGCACCATCCCCTCAGCCCCGCTGGCCCGCGCCAGCCCTTCGACCAACGCAATCCGCACCTCGCCCGACCCAAGGGCGGAATCGCACAGCAGATGAAAGGCCAGCGTCTGAAGGGCATCGCCCGCCAGAACCGCGGTCGCCTCGTCCCATTTCACATGCAGGGTCGGAAGGCCCCGGCGCAGGTCGTCATTGTCCATCGAGGGCAGGTCATCATGCACCAGACTGTAGGCGTGCAGCGCCTCGACCGCAGCCGCCGCACTGACAGCGCGGTCCTCGGTCTCGCCCAGCATCCGCGCGCCTTCCAGCACCAGAAAGCCGCGCAGCCGCTTGCCACCCTTTACCGCATAGCGCATCGCATGGATCACCGGCTGATCCGCACGACCGGTCAGCGCCTCGTCCAGCCGAGTCTGGATCAGGCCCGCATCCCGGGCCAGCCGTTCTGGAAAGCTCACATCCCCTCCACCGGAGTCGTGCCGACGGCCCGGCCTTCCTGCGCCCGGATCAGCTCCACCTTCTCTTCCGCTTCGGCCAGCTTCTTGGCGCAATGCGCCTTAAGCGCCGCCCCGCGTTCATACAGGGCGATCGACTGTTCCAGCGGCACCTCGCCGCGCTCCAGGGCGCCCACAACCTGCTCCAGCGCGGCCATGGCCTCCTCGAATGTCATCGCTTCGATGGGTTTTTCGCTCATCGGCCCCGTTCCTCCAACACGCCCACATGCGCGGCAACCGATGCCGCCAGCGCATCCAGATCATAGCCGCCCTCAAGTGTCGACACCACCCGCCCGCCGGCGAAATCGCACAGCCGGTCGGTGAGCCAGCGGTAATCGTCAGCCTGCCATTCCAGCCCTGCAAGCGGGTCATCGGCATGGGCATCGAACCCGGCCGAAATCAGCAGAAGTTCCGGCCCCCAGGCCTTCAACACTGGAAATACCACCCGCTCATAGACATCCCGCATCGCCTTGCCGCCCGAACCCGCGCGCAGCGGAACATTCAGGATCTGCCCGTGCGCGCCGCGTTCGTCGGCCCGCCCGGTTCCGGGATACAGCGGCATCTGGTGCGAGCTGACGATGAGGCACCGCCCCTCGTCCCAAAGCAGGTCCTGCGTGCCGTTGCCGTGATGCACGTCGAAATCGACGATGGCCGCGCGCGACAGCCCGTGATGATCCAGCGCCCGCTTTGCTCCGATCGCCACTGTCCCGAACAGGCAAAATCCCATCGCGGTTTCCCGTTCCGCATGGTGCCCCGGGGGTCGCCCGGCGACAAAGGCCGTCTTCGCTGCACCCGTCACGACCGCATCCACCGCCGCACAAATCCCGCCCACCGCCCGCATCGCCGCGTCATAGGAACCGGGCGACAGAAACGTATCCCCATCCAGCTGCGCCCAACCCTCGGCAGGCACCGCGCCCCGCACCCGGTCCACATACCGCGCCGGATGACAGCGCAGGACCTCGGCCTTAACCGCCAGCGGGCAGTCCCGGCGCTCCACTGCCAACCCGGCAAGCGCCCGTTCCACCGCCACAAGCCGCTCTGCGCGCTCTGGGTGGCCCGGCGGCGTCACATGGCGGGCAAAGTCGCTGTGGGTATACACGATACTGGTCATGACAGCTCCTTTCCCGGCGGGCTTTGTCGATCCGCCCCACTGACGCTGCCACGCTGCGTTGCCCCTGCCAAGTGCTCGAATATTCGGGGTGAATTGACGCCCGTCAGTTCCATACGCAGTTTTCTGCATGTATTTGCCGTCCCGGGCAGATGCCCCGTGCGATTGCGTGAAGGGAAGACACCCTGTTCGACAGAACAAGCGCCAATATCCTGAACCTGCTCACCAGTACGGCAACCGTCATGGCCTTGGCGACAGCGGCCGCAGTCGGTTCTGCGGCTCTTGACCCTGCCGGAGTTGCCGCCTGAGCGCAAAGTCAGGGCGGTCAGGGTCAAGGCGCTGGTGGCCCAAGCGTTGCCGAGGACGGGAAAGGCAAGGGCGGCAAGCCTACCTGGCATTCCCGAAGTCGAACCGGGTCGGTTGGGTATGGTGCGCTTTCCGGACCCGGTGCTTGACCGCGCCTTCGCCGAGGCACCGGCATCCTTGACGCCCGAAATAATCGCCTATTGCAGCCTATCCTGCGACGAGGTGATTGCAGAGTTGTCGCTGAACTTCGACGAAGTGGTGCTCATAGGCTGGGCCTTGCAGAACCTTGCCCTGCTGGGGGATTTTCTGGACGGGACCTCTGCCCTGACCGACCAGGGCGTCACGACCGACACCGCCCTTCTGGCGACGATGCTTCTTGGTGCGACCTCGGACAAGACCCTGCCGATCTCGGCCGACAAAGCAGCCGGTGCCCAATGGGACAACCAGACCATAGCTGACCTCAAGATCAGACAGAGCAAGGATTCGGATCGCACCGCTCGCAGTTTCGAAGGTGGCGGCGATTCCGGCCTTGCCTGATCAATTGGCGCGGGCTGTCGGCCGCGTGGCGGGTTCTGGACCTGCAAAGCTGGAACTGACCTGTCGGAACTTTTGCCTTGGCTCGGCCACGGGCGGCAATCCCGTCGAGGCCCTGAATCCCGATTTCACCGGTCACGTGATCTTGCTGAGTCTGCGAATTCCGCTGTGATCCATCCGGCGCCGAGGGGGGGTGTCCCCCTTCAGTCCGGTTGCAGCATATACCCCTCGCCGCGCACCGTCTGCAGGTAGCGCGGCGCCTTCGGATCATCCTCGATCTTGCGCCGCAACCGGGTGATCTGCACGTCCACCGCCCGCTCTTGTGCCGCGTCGCCCCGCGCGGCTTCGCCCACCAGCCGCTCGCGGCTGATCGCCGTTCCCGGGGCCGCCGCAAAGATCCGCATCAACGCCGTTTCCGTCGCCGTCAGCCGCACCGGTACCTCGCCGCGCCACATCTCGCCCCGGTCAAGGTCATAGCGCACCCCACCCATATGGATCACCTGCCGCACCGGTTCCGCCGCCTTCGCCTGTGGCACCCGACGCAGGATCGCGTTGATCCGCAGCAGCAATTCCTTCGGCTCGAACGGTTTGACCAAGTAGTCATCTGCCCCGGCCTCCAGCCCCTCGATCCGGTTCGAGGTCTCGCCCTTGGCGGTCAACAGCAGGATCGGCGTCTGCAACCGCTTGCGCAGGTCGCGCGTCAGGCTGACGCCATCCTCGCCCGGCATCATCACATCCATGACGATCAGGTCAAACTCCAGCCCGCCCAGAATGCGCCGCGCCTGTGCCGCATCGCGCGCCACCGACACCAGATAGCCACTGCGGATCAGGAACTTCTGCAAGAGTCCCCGGATGCGTTCGTCATCGTCCACGATCAGAAGGTGTGCTTCGGGAAAGGACATCAGCCGCCCTCCTTCAAGCGATTGTATTGCCGGCGCATTTCCGGATCCATCATTGCCTCCAGCACCTGCCGGAAGCCCGCCACCGCCGCAGGGCCTGCCGTCCGGTAGGCCGCCCGCATCCGGGCCCGTTGCGCGTCCGACAATTCCCGCTCCAGGATCAAACCCTTCTCCGTCAGGTACAAATGCCTTTCCCGCGCGTCGACGCGGCCCTTTTCGCTCCGGACAAGGCCATCCTCGATCAATGTGCGCAACACACGATTAAGCGACTGTTTCGTAACACCAAGGATCGACAGCAGGTTAGACACCGTCGTCCCCGGGCTGCGATGGATGAAGTGGATCGCCCGGTGATGTGCCCGGCCATAGTCCATGCCCTCCAGGATCCGGTCCGGATCGGCCGTAAACCCGCGATAGGCGAAGAACATCGCCTCGATGCCTTTCCGCAGCTGCTCGTCCGTCAGGAACAGCAGTGCTTCACCCCCTGCAGTCTCGGCCATCCGCATGTCTCCCTTTGCTTGAATTTACGTCAGCCTTGTTGACTTTCCAAGCATGAACCCGTAACCCTCCCCCGATTTCGCGCAAGAATCTGTCCGAAGCGGACCTATCAAGCGCAACATTTGCAAAGCGGAGGGGCTGACATGGCAGGATATGACGATCGCGACGGATTCATCTGGATGGATGGCAAGCTGGTGGACTGGCGTTCGGCCAATGTCCACATCCTGACCCATGCGATGCACTATGCCTCGTCGGTCTTCGAAGGCGAACGCTGCTACAACGGCAGGATCTTCAAATCGACCGAACATTCCGAACGCCTGCGCAAGTCGGGTGAACTGCTCGACATGCCGCTGCCCTACAGCGTCGCCGAAATCAACGCCGCGAAAGAGGCCACCCTCAAGGCCAACAACCTGACCGACGCCTATGTCCGGGCCATCGCCTGGCGCGGCGCCGGTGAGATGATGGGAGTAGCGGCCAACAAGAACCCGATCCGCATGGCCGTGGCCTGCTGGACCTGGGGCAACTACTACGGCGACGCCAAGTTCAAGGGCGCAAAGCTCGACATCGCCAAGTGGAAGCGCCCCTCGCCCGAAACCATCCCCCACGCCGCCAAGGCCGCCGGGCTTTACATGATCTGCACCATGTCGAAACACGCTGCCGAGGCGAAGGGCTGTTCCGACGCGATGATGTTCGACTATCGCGGTTATGTCGCTGAAGCGACCGGCGCCAACATCTTCTTCGTCAAGGATGGCGAGGTGCATACCCCAAAGCCCGACTGTATCCTGAACGGCATCACCCGGCAGACCGTGATCGGCATGCTGCAAGACATGCAGATCAAGGTCCACGAACGCCACATCCTGCCGGAAGAACTGGAAGGCTTCGAGCAATGCTGGCTGACCGGCACCGCGGCTGAGGTCACCCCCGTCGGCCAGATCGGCGACTACAACTTCGAGGTGGGTGAGCTGACCAGGCGCGTCGCGACCGAATACGAAAAGCTCGTGCGCGCCTGATCTTTCACAATTGAAATGCAAAAGGCCGGGCAAGTCGCCCGGCCTCTTCTGTTGGTCCTGTTGGTTCAGACGACTTCGGTCACCACCTTGATGTTGCCCTTCGTCGCGTGGCTGTACGGGCAAATGAAGTGCCCGCGCTCGGCGATCTTTTCGGCCACAGCGAATCGAAGCCCGACATGGCGACCGCCAGCTTGACCTTCAGCCCGAAGCTGCCTTCCGTCCGAGCACCGATGCCGACATGCGCGTTGACCGAAGCCGGTCGCGCGTTTGCCCTCAAGACCGCTGAAATCCCGCGCGCCTTTGCGGCAAAGACCGGCCTTCAGCCGTCCGAACTTGCGGATCTGCGCGCCATGCTTGCCGACCTGCGCGAACGGCAGAAGCCGACCAAGACCTGACGCCCGGTGAACGCTGGGGTCAAATCATTGATTTCTTTTAGTTTCATCAAATATCCCTGCTCGGGACACTCAGGCCGACCTTCCCCGCGCAATCCGCAGGAACTGCGCCAGCCGCCCTTTGCCCGACGCCGTGTGCGGCCGGTGCCAGGTTTCAGTCCGGCGCCGCGACAGCCGAAGGAAATGCTTCACCCGCTCGCCTGTCGTGGGCTTCCGATGATCTGCCAGATGTTTTGTCATGCTCTCGGTCTCTCCCTGATCATTTAAGAATAGCATGATTCCCCCCTTCGCCCCACCCCTTCACGCGTCAGGGTTGCGAAAGCCTGCCGATCGCCCAGCGCGCCGCGTCAGCCACGACGGGGTCCGCATCGTCCAGCCGGGCCTCGGCCACCGGGATCAGCGCTGCCATCCCGGAGTTGCCGACCGCATACAACACGTTCCGCACAAACCTGTCCCGCCCGATCCGCTTGATCGGACTACCGGCAAAGCGCCCCCGGAACCCGGCGTCGTCCAGCGCCGCCAGTTCCGCCAGCTCCGGCAGCCCGACCTTTGGCTGATACCCGGCCTCGCTCGCCACCACTGCGAACTTGTTCCAGGGGCAGACGGCAAGGCAATCGTCACAGCCATAGATCCGGTTGCCCATCATCGCCCGCAATTCAAGGTCCACCGGCCCCTTATGCTCGATCGTCAGATAGGAAATGCACCGCCGCGCGTCCAGCTGATAGGGCGCCGGAAAGGCACGGGTCGGGCAGATGTCCAGACAGGCGGTGCAACTGCCGCAATGCGAAACCTCGGCGGCGTCGGGCTCCAGCTCCAGCGTCGTGAAGATTGCGCCCAGAAACACCCAGTTCCCCAGATCGCGGCCCAGAAGGTTGGTGTGCTTGCCCTGCCACCCAAGGCCCGCCGCCTGCGCCAGAGGCTTTTCCATCACCGGGGCGGTATCGACGAAGACCTTGATCTCGCCGCCCCCCTGATCGATCAGCCACCGGCCCAGCCGCTTCAGCCGCCGCTTCACCAGGTCATGGTAATCCTTGCCCTGCGCATAGACCGAGACCACCCCGCAGTCGGGCTGCGAAAGCCCCGCCATCGGGTCCGTGTCCGGCGAGTATGCCTCGGCCAGCATGATCACCGACCGCGCTTCGGGCCACAGCGCCGCCGGGTTCCCCCGCCAGCCTTCGCGTTCTTCCATCCAGCCCATCTGCCCCTGCCGCCCCGCGGCCAGGAACGCCCGCAACCGACCTGCCGCCTCAGGCACTGCATCGGGCCGACAGACCCCCGCTTTCGCAAACCCCTCCACCAGGGCCCGCGCCACCAGCTGCTCTTTCGTCAGCCCTTTCATCTGTCAACAGACATCCCGCAGGGGTCCCGAGGTGTGAAACCCCCGGCGGTGGCCTCAGAAATCCAGGTCGGCATAATGTGGTGCCGGCGGAAAGCCGGAAATCTGGTCGGCCAGCAAGGGCCGGAAACTGGGCCGCGACTTGATCTTGGCATACCAGTCCTTCAGCACCGCATGCCGGTGCCAGTCGACATCGCTGATATAATCCAGACAGCTCAGATGCGCGGCGGCGGTAAAATCGGCCAGCGTCATCGCATCCCCAGCCAGCCAGCGTCGCTGATCCAGAATCCAGGCCATGTAATCCAGATGAAACTTGATCCGCGATGACCCCAGCTTGACGTTCTTGGAATCAGGGTAACCCTGCCCGGTGACCTTCTTGTTCACCCGTTCGTACAGCAGCTTCGAGGTCACCTCGTCGTGGAACTTGTCGTCGAACCAGGCACAGATGCGCCGCACCTCATAGCGGCCATCCGCGTCCTTCGGCATGAGGGGTATCTGGGGCGCGGTCTCTTCCAGGTATTCGCAGATCGCCTGGCTTTCGCTCATCGTACGGGTGCCCATCTTCAGGATCGGCACCTTTCCTGCCGGATTCCGGCGCAGGAAATCGGGCGAGGGTTCCCAATAGCGTTCCTCGACCAGCTCCACCTCGATCTTCTTTTCCGCCAGCGTCAGACGCACCTTGCGACAGAAGGGGGACAGGGGAACATGATACAGGCGGTTCATCGGGCTAACACCTCCGGATGCACCTCTCATTGCCGCGCCGGGCAGCGGAATTCAATCCCCGCCGAGGTCTCAACCCTCGAAACAGGCGGATCTTCCGTCTGCCGCAATGGTTTCGGCCCCCGACCGAATCTGGCCTGCCCGCCTGCGCACATAGGGGCCGGGTTCTCCGGCGTCGTATTCCTTCGGGTCGGGCAGAACGGCGGCCAGCCTTGCGGCCTGCTCGGCTGTCAGATCCTTGGCATCGACCCCGAAATGGTACTGCGCCGCCGCCTGGATGCCGAAGACGCCTTCGCCGAATTCGGCCACGTTCAGATAGACCTCCAGGATGCGCTGCTTGGACCACACGAGTTCCACCACCGGGGTCAGCACCGCTTCCATTGCCTTGCGCACATAGCTTCGGCGGTGCCAGAGGAAGACGTTCTTTACCACCTGCTGACTGATGGTCGAGGCGCCGCGATTGCTGCCCGAGTCGATGGCCGCCCTGATTGCGGCCATGTCAAAGCCCCAATGGGCGCAGAAGTTCGCATCCTCCGCCGCCACGGCGGATCGGCCCATGACCGGGGCAATCTCGTCCCAGCTGACCCAATCCTTGTCGATCCCGCCAAGCCGCCAGACCTCGCCCAGCTGGTAAAGGTTGATCGGCGGCGGAACAAAGCTGAACAGCAGGATCAGGACTGCATAGACCGCGGCAATCCCGGCCAGCCCGCGCCCCGCCCAGCGCAAGGCCCGACGCCACAACCGCGGCTTCGGCGCATTCTCGACCTTCGGCTTGCGTTTGCGCGCCGAGGGGCTGGGCTTTGCGGCCGGGGTCGGGGGGCTTTGCTCGCTCATGCGCGACCTTAGACGCGGGCGACCGCGCCCCGTCAAGTAGAGCGGTTACTTCCGCCCGCCGCCAAGCTGATCATGCGGCAGGTGCATCGGCGGGATCTTTTCGATGAAGGCCTTCAGCCGCGCCTCTGCCTCGTTGCTAAGCGACGTGTGGATGACCCGACCTTTCTCGCGGAACGGTTCCAGTTGCTCCAGCACCTTGTCGGTTGTGATCTTGCGGACCAGCATCCCGACTGCCGCACCACCCTTGTCCAGGCTTTTCCCGATGTCGCGCAGAAAGCCGTCGTCGATGCCGATGTCGCTGAACTTGCCGGCAAGCGCCCCGGCACCCGCCCCCACCGCTGCGCCGACGACCGGGTTCAGGAACAGAAGGCCGATCAGCGTGCCCCAGATGCCGCCGCCAATCGCCCCGCCCGTGGTCAGGTTGATCGACTGGTTCAGGTGGACCCGGCCCGTCTCGTCGCGGGTGACGACGACGACATCCTCCATCTCGACCAGATGCTGCTTCTGCAGCGCGACCAGCGCCTTGCCGGCGGCGAAGGCAGTGGCCTCATCAGGAAAGGCAACGATGATCAGATCGGACATGGGTAACTCCGCAGAATCGGGCCGCCGCAACGCGCGACAGCCCACGCCTACCACACCCAAAGCGGTTTGAGCAGCCGATTTCTATTCCGCAGGAACTTTCGCCACTTCGTCGCTCAGGGGGTGGGCCAGACGGTCGACCATCTCTTTCGGGCAGACCTGGATGAAGTTCATCCGCTCGCGTTCCCAGTTCGACAGGATCCGTTCCGCGATGCGGCTGCCGGTTTCCTCGCGGTGCCGGGCGATGAGGCCCTTCAGCTGCATCTCCCAGTGCGGATGGCCGACGGCGCAGGTCAGGATCGATTCAAGGTTCATGAAATCCTCGGCCACGCCTTTCGGGTCGTAGACATAGGCCATGCCCCCGGTCATCCCGGCGCCGAAGTTGGCCCCGATGCGTCCCAGAACCACCGCAACGCCGCCGGTCATGTATTCGCAGCCGTTCGACCCGCAGCCTTCCACCACCACGCTGGCACCCGAGTTGCGCACGCCGAACCGCTCTCCGGCCCGCCCGCTGGCGAACAGAAACCCGTCCGTCGCGCCGTAAAGCACGGTGTTGCCGATGATGGTGTTGTCTTCCGCCCGCAGGGGCGAGGACATCAGCGGCCGCACGGTGATGGTGCCGCCGGACAGGCCCTTGCCGACATAGTCGTTGGCATCGCCCTGAACCTCCAGCTTCAGCCCCCTCACGCTGAACGCCCCCAGCGACTGCCCGCAGGACCCGGTCAGCTTTACCGTCAGATGGTCAGGCTGCAGCGCGTTGCGCATCCCGAAATTCTTGACGATATGGCTGGAGGCCCGCGTTCCGATGGTCCGCAGCGTGTTGCGCACGGCATAGGACAGCTGCATCTTCTCGCCGTCCTCAAAGAACCGGTGGCCGTCGCGGATGATATCGGCATCCAGCGTATCCGGCACCGCGTTGCGCGGGCGCGAGCGGTCGTAGGTGATCTTCTGGCTGCCATCGACGGTGATCAGCATCGGGTTCAGGTCAAGGTCATCCAGGTTCGCGGCACCCCGGCTGACCTGGGTCAAGAGGTCAGCCCGCCCGATGATCTCGTCCATCGACCGCGCGCCGATCTGGGCCAGGATTTCCCGGACCTCCTGCGCATAGAAGGTGATCAGGTTGACCACCTTGTCCGCCGACCCGGTGAACTTGGCCCGCAGGCGTTCATCCTGCGTGCAAACACCCACCGGGCAGGTGTTCGACTGGCACTGGCGCACCATGATGCAGCCCATCGCGATCAGCGCCGCGGTGCCGATCCCATACTCCTCGGCCCCCATCATCGCCGCCATGACGATGTCGCGGCCCGTCCGCAGGCCCCCGTCGGTGCGCAAAGTCACCCGTTCGCGCAGGTTGTTCAT
>PNJK01000058.1 GCA_013821825.1 Rhodobacter sp. | reverse complement strand
CTGGAGGAAGGCCACCCCGAGGCGGTCACCTGGGCCATCGAACAGGGCGCCGTGGGCGGCATGCCCCTGACCGGCTTCGCCTTCGGCTGCGCCAGCAATGCCGATGCCTATGTGCCGTCGCCGCAGCAGTTCATCTACTTCCAGGGCGCTGGCTTCGACATGGCGTTCCTGTCGTTCCTCGAAGTGGATGTCGAGGGCAACGTCAATGTCTCGAAGCTTGGCAAGAAGCCTTACCTGACAGCCGGTTGCGGCGGATTTGTCGATATCACGGCCCATGCCCGGAAGATCGTCTTTTCCGGCTGGTTCGAGGCCGGGGCGCAGGTGGAGATGACCCCACAGGGCCTGAAGGTCGCATCGCCCGGCAAGTTCCCGAAGATGGTTCAGGCGGTGGAACACGTCACCTTTTCCGGCGCGAGGGCGCGGGAGCAGGGCCAGGAAGTGCTGTATGTCACCGAACGCTGCGTGATCCGGCTGACGGACAAGGGGCTTGTGGCGACCGAGATCATGCCGGGGATCGACCCCGCGCGGGATATCGTGGCGTCGTCCGGCGGGCGGGTTCGGGTGGCCGAAAACGCCGTCCTGATGCCGCTGTCGCTGCTGGCGGAAGGCCCGATGGGGTGGTGCCCATGACCGGCGTGCGGCTGCACATCGCGGGTGGCGTGGCCGAGCTTCGGCTGGACAACCCGGCCAAGCTCAACTGCTTCACGGTCGAGATGCTGGCGCAGATGGCGGCGCATCTGGAACTGCTCGACGGTCAGCCCGAGGTGCGGGCGGTCGTCGTGACCGGCGAGGGCGACCGTGCCTTCTGCTCTGGCGCCGATATCAACGCCTGGGGTGACCTCACTCCGGCCGAGTTTGCCCGGGCCTGGGTCCGGGGCGGGCATCGCCTGTTCGACCGGCTGGCGCGGCTGTCAAAGCCCAGCATAGCGGCGCTGAACGGGCATGCTTTCGGCGGCGGACTGGAGCTGGCGGCTGCCTGTGACATCCGGATCATGGTGCCGGGTGCAACCCTCGCCCTGCCCGAGGCCGGGGTCGGTGTCGTGCCGGGCTGGTCGGGAACGCAGCGGCTGGCGCGTCTGATGCCTGAAGCGATGGTGAAGGAAATGGCCCTGTTCGGGCGGCGGATCGGGGCGGATCGGGCGCTTGCTTGTGGTTTCGTGGCCGAGGTGGCCGAAGACGTTCGGGCGACAGCCCATGCGGTTGCTGCTGGCGTCGTCGGCCTGTCGCCGCGCGCGGTCGAGATTTCCAAGGCGATGATCCACGCCGGACGCGGCGAGGATACCGCCGCCATGGTCGAAGCGCTGGGGTCGGCGGCAATCGCCGGCACCGGTGACCGGGCCGAAGGCGTCGCCGCCTTCCGCGCCAAACGCAAAGCAGAGTTTCCGGGGACCTGATGATGACCGAAATGACCGTGATCCCCTCATCCGGCGCGGCGCTTCCCGCCCAGCCATTTCAGGCCCGCCACCTGATCGGCGGCGTCTGGCAGGACAGCGCCGACGGCGCGGTCAGCGAGCGCATCTCGCCCTCGCATGGCGTGGTGGTCAGCCGTGCGGCCAGGGGTGGCAAGCCCGAGGCCGGGTCCGCGATTGCGGCGGCGCGGGCGGCGTTCGATGACGGACGGTGGAGCCAGTTGCCGGGCAAGGCGCGCGCTGCCGTGCTCCTCAAGGTTGCCGATCTGATCGAGGCAAATGTCGAACGGATGGCGCTGCTGGAGACGCTTGAGTCGGGCAAACCGATCACCCAGTCGCGGGGCGAGGTCGGTGGCGCGGCGGACCTGTGGCGCTATGCGGCCAGCCTTGCCCGGATGGTCACCGGGGAAAGCCACAACGCGCTTGGGCAGGATATCCTTGCGGTCACGCTGAAGGAACCGATTGGCGTGGTGTCGATCATCACACCCTGGAACTTTCCGTTCTGGATCCTGAGCCAGAAGCTGCCCTTCGCCCTCGCGGCGGGATGTTGTTGCGTCGTGAAGCCGTCGGAACTGACGCCCTCGACCACGGTGATGCTCGGCGAATTGCTGATCGAGGCCGGGATGCCGGACGGAGTGGTCAACATCGTCCTCGGGCATGGCCAGCCGGTCGGCGCGGCCTTGGCCGAAGACCCGCGCGTCGACATGGTGACCTTCACCGGATCGACCGGCGTTGGCCGGGCAATTGCGGCGGCAGCGAGTGGCACGCTGAAGAAGGTGGCGCTGGAACTGGGGGGCAAGAACCCTCAGGTGATCTTCCCGGACGCCGATCTGGACAGCGCCGCCGACGCGGTGGTCTTCGGGGTCTATTTCAACGTCGGCCAGTGCTGCAATTCGGGCAGCCGGATCATCGTGCATGCGGATATTGCCGAGGCGTTCACCGCGAAGGTGGTGGCCCTGTCGCGCAAGGTGGCCTTTGGCGATCCGCTGGACCCGGCCACGCAGGTCGGCGCGATCGTCACGCCGGAACATGGCGCCAAGATCGACGGCTATGTCGACGCCGCCCGCAAGGCCGGGGCGACGGTCGCGCTTGGCGGCGGCGCGCTGCAGGTGCCGGGTCTTGGGGCGCAGTTCTATCAACCGACCGTGGTGACCGGCGTCACCCCCGACATGGCGATCGCCCGGGACGAAGTCTTCGGCCCGGTGCTGACGGTGCTGCCATTCCGGACCCTCGAAGAAGCGCTGCATCTGGTGAACGACGCCGACTATGGCCTTTCTGCAGGGGTGTGGAGCGAGAACGTCCACACCTGCCTCGCCTTCGCGCGGGGTGCCGAGGCGGGCACCGTCTGGACCAATACCTGGATGGACGGCTTCCCCGAAGTGACCTTCGGGGGCGTCAAGCAGTCGGGCCTGGGCCGCGAGATCGGGCGGCAGGGACTGGAGGAATTCCTGGAAACCAAGTCGCTGGTGATGCGGATCGGCCGCAGCCGGGCGAATTGGGTAAGAACAGCCTGACCCCGGCAAGGGGCGGAAGACGACGGCAACGCAAACCTTAGGGAGGATCTCATGCGTGGTTTCTTTGGACGGAAGATGACGATGGTCGCGGCACTGATGGCCACGACAGGAATGGCTGTTGCCGAGGAAGTGGAGGTGCTGCACTGGTGGACCTCGGGCGGCGAGGCAGCGGCGCTGAACGTGCTGAAGGAAGACCTCGCCTCCAAGGGGATCGGCTGGGTCGATATGCCCGTCGCCGGTGGCGGCGGCGAAGCGGCGATGACCGCGCTGCGCGCCCGTGTCACCGCAGGCGACCCGCCGACCGCCGTGCAGATGCTGGGCTTCGACATTCTGGATTGGGCCGGCGAGGGCGCGCTGGGCGACCTGACCGAGGTGGCCACTGCGGAAGGCTGGGATGCGGTGGTGCCGTCCGCCCTGCAGGGCTTCTCGAAATACGACGGCAAGTGGATCGCCGCCCCGGTGAACGTCCACTCGACCAACTGGGTCTGGATCAACAAGGCCGCCCTCGATGCCGCTGGCGGCAAGGCGCCCGAGACCTGGGAAGAGTTGGTGGCCGTCCTGGACGCGATGAAGGCCAACGGGATCACCCCGCTTGGCCATGGCGGTCAGGCCTGGCAGGACGCGACCGTGTTTGACGGCGTGGTGCTGGGCATGGGGACTGACTTCTACAGGGCCGCCTTCATCGACCTTGACCCGGCAGCCCTTGGTGGCGAGCAGATGGCCGAAGCCTTCAACCGCCTGATCAAGCTTTCGACCTATGTCGATGCCAACTTCTCGGGCCGCGACTGGAACCTGGCCTCGGCCATGGTGATCAACGGCGAGGCGGGCATGCAGATGATGGGCGACTGGGCCAAGGGCGAGTTCCTGAAGGCCGGCAAAGTTCCCGGCACCGATTTCGTCTGCATCCGCTTCCCCGGAACGCAAGGGGCCGTGACCTTCAACTCCGACCAGTTCGCGATGTTCGGGGTCGAGGGCGAAGGGGCGGTCGCGGCACAGGGCGCAATGGCATCGGCGATCATGAACCCGACCTTCCAGTCGGCCTTCAACGTGGTCAAGGGCTCGGTTCCCGCCCGGACCGACGTGCCGAACGACGCCTTCGATGACTGCGGCAAGAAGGGCATGGCGGATCTCGCCGAGGCGAACACAAGCGGCACGCTCTTCGGGTCGATGGCGCATGGCCACGCGGCCCCGGCTTCGGTCAAGAACGCGGTCTATGACGTGGTGACGGCGGCGTTCAACGGCGAATACGCCGATGGCGCAGCAGCAGCAGCGGCTTTGGCCGAGGCTGTCGCGGCGGCGCAGTAAGCGACAGGCGGGGGCGGTTCGTGCCGCCCCCAACATCCGCGACGCAAATTCCTTCGAAGGAATTTGCAAAAGTTTTCGAAAACTTTTGCCGCGCGCTCTATGCGGCGGGGAGGACATGCCATGGCCGCGTCAGGCGACGTTGATTTCCGCACGCGATTGCAGGACTGGCTGCCGCGCCTGGTGCTGGCGCCGTCCTTTGCGGTGACGCTGCTTTTCGTCTACGGCTTCATCCTGTTCACCATCGTTCTGTCCTTCACCGGATCGAAGATGCTGCCCCGGTTTACCTGGGTGGGCTTCGAGAATTACGAGAAACTTTTCGCCCTGCCCGCCTGGAACACCGCGATCGTCAACATCGCGATCTTCGCCAGCCTCTATATCGTGATCTGCACCGCGATCGGGCTTTTGCTGGCGATCTTTCTTGACCAGAAGATCCGGGGTGAGGGCGTCCTGCGGCCGATCTACCTTTATCCGATGGCGCTGTCGTTCATCGTCACGGGCACGGCCTGGAAATGGTTCCTCGACCCCGGGATCGGGCTTCAGCAGGTGATGCGCAACACGGGGTGGGAAAGCTTTACCTTCACCTGGATCAAGGATGCCGATTACGCGCTTTACACCATCGTCATCGCTGCAGTCTGGCAGACCTCGGGCTTCGTGATGGCCATGTTTCTTGCCGGACTGCGCGGCATCGACAACGAGATCCTGAAGGCGGCCCAGATCGACGGCGCGTCGAACTGGCAGCTTTACCGGCGGATCGTGATCCCGCTTCTGCGGCCTGCGTTCCTGTCGGCCTTCGTCATCCTTTCCCACCTTGCGATCAAGTCCTATGACCTTGTGGTGGCGCTGACTGGCGGCGGCCCCGGCCGCGCGACCGAGATGCCCGCGACCTTCATGTATTCCTACACCTTCACGCGAAACCAGATGGGCATCGGCGCCTCCTCGGCCGTGATCATGCTGATGACCATCGCCGCGATCATGGTTCCCTACCTTTACGCCGAGCTGAAGGAGAAGAAAGCATGAGCGCCGCCACCCAGGACACCGCAGTCTCCACCGGCAGCTTCACCCGAGCCTTCCTCTATCTGGTGCTGATCCTCTTCGCGCTCTTCTACCTCCTGCCGCTCTACGTCATGGGCGTGAACTCGGTAAAACCCCTGACCGAGATCACCGGCGGCAACATGATGGCCCTGCCCTCGGTCTGGACGCTGGAGCCATGGCGGCAGGCCTGGTCCACCGCCCAGATCGGGGTCGAACCGACGGGCCTCAAGCCCTATTTCCTGAATTCGATCCTGATGGTCGTGCCGGCCGTTGCCATTTCCACCATCGTGGGGGCGCTCAATGGCTATGTGTTGACCAAATGGCGGTTCCGGGGGGATACCTGGGTCTTCGGGCTGATGCTCTTCTCCTGCTTCATCCCGTTCCAGATCGTGCTGATCCCGATGGCGGTGGTGCTGGGCAAGCTGGGGCTTGCGGGGTCGGTCCCCGGCCTCATCCTGGTCCATGTGGTCTACGGGATCGGCTTCACCACGCTTTACTTCCGCAACTACTATGCCAGCTTCCCGACCGAGCTGGTCCGCGCCGCGATGATCGACGGGGCCGGGTTCTTCCGCATCTTCTGGCGCATCCTCTTGCCGGTCTCCGGCCCGATCGCGGTGGTCTCGGTGATCTGGCAGTTCACCAATATCTGGAACGACTTCCTCTTCGGCGTCTCGTTCGGAGGCACTTCGCAGCCGATGACGGTGGCGCTCAACAACCTCGTCCAGTCCTCGACCGGCGTGAAGGAATACAACGTCCACTTCGCGGGCGCGATCCTTGCCGCCCTTCCCACCCTCCTCGTCTACATCGTCGCGGGCCGCTACTTCGTGCGCGGGCTGATGGCGGGCTCTGTGAAAGGCTGAACCGATGGGCTTCCTCGACATCCGCAACGTCACCAAATCCTACGGCAGCGTCGAAGTGCTGCACCGCGTCGATGTGGCAGTGGAGGAGGGCGAATTCCTGGTCCTTGTCGGGCCTTCGGGCTGCGGCAAGTCCACGCTTTTGAACATGATCGCCGGGCTGGAAGGCATTTCGGGCGGCGAGATCGCCATCAAGGGCCGCGTGGTGAACGGGGTGCATCCCTCCAAACGCAACATCGCGATGGTGTTCCAGTCCTACGCGCTTTACCCCAACATGACCGTCGGCCAGAACATGACTTTCGGCCTCGAAATGCACGGCGTCCCGAAGCCCGAGCGCGAGGAAGCCCTTTCCCGGGTGGCAAAGCTTTTGCAGATCGATCACCTGCTGGACCGCAAGCCGGGGCAACTGTCCGGCGGGCAGCGGCAGCGGGTGGCCATGGGCCGGGCGCTGGTGCGGAACCCTGATGTGTTCCTGTTCGACGAACCCTTGTCGAACCTGGACGCCAAGCTGCGTGTCGACATGCGGACCGAAATCAAGAAGCTGCACCAGTCGCTGAAGACGACGATCGTCTATGTCACCCATGACCAGATCGAGGCGATGACGCTTTCCACCCGCATTGCGGTGATGAACAAGGGCCATGTGCAGCAGCTTGGCACTCCGAAAGAGATCTACGACACGCCGGCGAATGTGTTCGTGGCAACCTTCATGGGCAGCCCTGCGATGAACCTCGTGCCGGCGACGGTGGTGATGGAAGGCGGGGTGCCCCATGCCGCCGTCACCGATGCCGATGGCACGCCCCGGCATCTGCGCTTCAGCCAGGCGAACCTGGCGGCCTGGGCGGGCAAGCCGATCCTTCTCGGCATCCGGCCCGAGGCAATCACCGATCCCGAAGGCGCCGACCGCAAATCGGCCAACATCGTCGCGCTTGCGAACCGCGTCGGCGTCACCGAACCGGCGGGATCGGATACCTTCGTGACCATGCAGCTTTCCGGCAAGGACATCGTGGCGCGGATGCGCGCCGACGCGCTGGTCGCCCCCGGTCAGGTCTTCGACTTCGCGGTGAACATGGAAAAGGCCGTGGCCTTCGACCCTGCCACGGAAGAGCGGATCGCCCCCTGATGCAGCCGGATGTGATCATCATCGGATCGGGGATGGGCGGGGCGACGCTCGCTGCCGCGCTGGCCCCGACCGGCCGGCGGATCGTGATCCTTGAACGCGGTCAGCGGCTGGAAGACAGCCCCGAGGCGCGCGACCCGGTGGCGATCTTCGGACGCGGGCATTTCAGGCCGAAAGAGACCTGGCACGACGCTGCGGGGGCGGCATTCAACCCCGGCAACTACGCCTTTGTCGGCGGCAATACCAAGTTCTACGGTGCAGTCCTCTTGCGCTACCGGGCCGAGGATTTCGCACCATTGCGCCATATCGGCGGGGTCACCCCCGGCTGGCCCATCGGCTATGACGCGCTGGAGCCTTGGTATTCCCGGGCCGAAAGCCTTTACCGCGTCCGGGGCGATGGGGCGGGCGATCCTTCGGAGCCGCCGCACTCTGCCCCCTATCCGTTCCCGCCCGTTCCGGACGAGCCGGACATCGCGACCCTTCGCAGCGCCTTCGCCGCGCAGGGGCTGCATCCAAGCGCCCTGCCCCTTGGCATCGACCTCGACCGCTGGCTTGCCCGCGCGCCGACCGCTTGGGACGCCTTTCCCGATACCACGGGGTCCAAATCCGACGCCGAAAGCTGCGGGCTTGCCGAAGCCTTGAAGCATCCGAACGTGAGCCTTCTGACCGGAAGCAAAGTGCTGCGCCTGCTGGCCGAAGGCCGCCGCGTCACCGGGGTCGAGGTCGAACGGGATCGCAAACGCGAAGTGATGACCGCAGCAGCCGTTTGCCTTGCTGCGGGCGCGGTGATGTCGTCTGCGTTGCTGCTGGCTTCCGCCGATGCCGACCATCCACGCGGGCTGGCCAATGGCTCGGATCAGGTGGGGCGCAATTTCATGAACCACAACCTGACCGGCATGGTCGCCTGGAACCCATTCCGGCGGAACCGGACGGTTTACGAAAAGACCATCCAGATCAATGACTTCTACCTGACAGGCGGGCCAAACGGCGAACCCTTGGGCAATATTCAGATGCTCGGCCGGATCACCGGGCCGATCCTTGCGGGCGAGGCGGGGCTGCCCCTCTGGCTCGCGCGGCATGTGGCGGACCATTCCATCCACATCATGGCGATGTCGGAGGATCTTCCGGACCCGGAGTCGCGGGTCATGTGGAAGAACGGCAGCGTGGTGCTTGACTGGCGCCGCACGAACGTCGCGGCGCATGACCTGCTGGTTCGGCGTCTGGGCCGGGCGATGCGCCGCGCCGGTTGGCCGATCGTGCTGTCGCGCGGCTTTCCGAAGTCGAAGCCCAGCCACCAATGCGGCACGGCGCGGATGGGGAATGATCCGCAAGCTTCGGTGGTGGATGCCAACCTGAAGGCGCATGATCTGGACAATCTCTGGATCGTCGATGCCTCGGTCCTGCCGACCTCGGCCGCCGTCAACCCCTCGCTGACCATCGCTGCCCTTGCCTTGCGCGCCGGGGATCACATCGGAAGGACCCTGTCATGACTGCCCCCCTCGCCCTTCTGACCGGTGGCCAGCAAGGCGTCGGCCTCGGCATCGCCCGAGCGCTGGCTGGCACGGGCTGGCGGCTTGCCATCGCCTCGCGCTCGGCCCCGGAGGACGCAAGCGTCCGCGCGGCGCTTGCCGAGCTTGGCCCGAACGCCCGCTACTTCCGCCACGACCTGTCCGACCTCGCCGCCATCCCGGCGCTTCTGGAGGCCATCGAGGCGGAACAAGGCCCCCTCGACGCGTTGGTCCAGAACGCGGGCGTCGCGGCCCGGGTGCGCGGCGACATGCTGGAGATCACGCCCGAGAACTTTGACTGGATCATGGGCATCAACCTGCGCGGCGCGTTTTTTCTGGCGCAGGCGGTGGCGCGGCGGATGCTGGCCACGATCAGCCCGCATTACCGGTCGATCACCTTCGTCACATCGGTGTCCGCCCAGATGGCCAGCCCGGAACGCGCCGACTACTGCATCTCGAAAGCGGCCTCTGCCATGGCCGCACAGACGCTGGCCCTGCGGCTGGCCCCGCAAGGCATCGGCGTGTTCGAGCTGCGTCCCGGCATCATCGAGACCGGCATGACCGCCGGGGTGAAGGACAAATACACCGCCCGGATCGAAGGCGGTCTGGTGCCCGCCGGGCGCTGGGGCCAGCCCGAGGACATCGGCCGCGCCATGCTGCCGCTGGTCTCAGGCCAGATGGCCTTTGCCACCGGAGCGGTGATCCCCGTCGATGGCGGGCTGTCGATTGAAAGGCTTTGAGGGATGACCGAGGGTTTTGACTTCATCATCATCGGCGGCGGCTCGGCCGGATGCGTGCTGGCGGCGCGGCTGTCCGAAGACCCCGCGGCGCGGGTCCTGCTGCTGGAGGCGGGGGGGCGGGATCGCCACCCGTTCTATCACCTGCCGGCAGGCTTTGCGAAGATGACCAAGGGCATCGGCAGCTGGGGCTGGCAGACCGTGCCGCAGCGCCACATGAACGGGATGCAGATCCGCTATACGCAGGCACGCGTGATCGGCGGCGGCTCGTCGATCAACGCGCAGATCTACACGCGCGGGAATGCGCTGGATTATGACGAATGGCGGCAACTGGGCTGCCCGGGCTGGTCCTACGAGGATGTCCTGCCCTATTTCCGCAAGGCCGAGGATAACGACACCCACGACAACCGCTACCATGGCAAGGGCGGGCCGATGGGCGTCAGCCAGCCCCGCGCGCCCCTGCCGATCTGCGAGGCCTGGTTCAAGGCCGCCGCGCAAATGGGCATCCCCCGCAACATGGACATGACGGGCGCGGTGCAGGACGGCGTCGGCTACTACCAGCTGACCCAGCGCAACTACCGCCGCTCCTCGACCTCGGTCGCCTATCTTGGACCGGCCCGGGGGCGGGCGAACCTGACCGTGCGCACCGGCGCGCAGGTCCGGCGGCTCGTGGTCGGGAATGGTCGCGCGGTAGGGGTGGAAACGCCCGAGGGGGTGATCCGCGCTGACGCCGAGGTGATCCTGTCCTCCGGCGCCATCGGCTCGCCGCGTCTGCTGCAACTGTCCGGGATCGGCCCGGCGGATCATCTGCGGGGTCTTGGCATTCCGGTGGTCTTCGACCAGCCGCAGGTTGGCGCCAACCTGCAGGACCACCTCGACCTTTTCGTGATCGCCGAATGCACCGGCCCGCACACCTATGACCGCTTTGCCAAGCTGCACCTGTCGGCGCTGGCGGGTCTGCAATACCTGCTGACGCGGCGTGGGCCCGTCGCCTCGTCCTTGTTCGAGACGGGCGGGTTCTGGTATGCGGAACCGGACGCGCGGTCCCCGGATATCCAGTTCCATCTTGGGCTCGGATCGGGGATCGAAGCCGGGGTGGCGGCGATGCCTCAGGGCGGGGTGACGCTGAATTCGGCCTACCTGCGCCCCCGGTCGCGGGGCACGGTGCGGCTCGCCTCCAGCGACCCGAGGGCCGCCCCCCTGATCGACCCGAGCTATTGGGAAGACCCGCATGACCGCGAGATGTCGATCCGCGGCCTGAAACTGGCGCGCGAGATGATGCGGCAAGAGGCGCTGAAGCCCTTCGTGCTGGCCGAGCGGCTTCCGGGGCCAGAGGTGCGGACGGATCAGGACTACTTCGACTATGCCTGCCGCCACGCCAAGACCGACCATCACCCTGCGGGCACCTGCCGGATGGGCAGCGATCCGGGCGCGGTGGTCGATCCGGAACTGCGGTTCAACGGCATTGCGGGGCTGCGGGTGGTCGATGCCTCGATCATGCCGCGTGTCGTTTCGTCCAACACCAATGCGCCGACCATCATGATTGCGGAAAAGGCGGCCGACATGATCCGGGCCAGCCACGGGGGAAGACAATGATCCGACATATCGTTCTTCTGAAAGCCCGCGCCGGGGTGAGCGAGGCCGAGCTTGCCGCGATCTTCGCCGATCTGGCGGCGATCAAGGCCAGGCTGCCGGGGGTGCTGGCCATCCACTCGGGCCGGAGCGAAAGCCCCGAAAAGATCGAACGCGGCTATATGCACGGCTTCACCGTGGATTTCAGCGATTGGGCCGCCCTTGCCGCCTATCAGGACCATCCCGACCACCGCCGCGTCGGTTCCGCACTGGTCGCCGCAGCCGAGGGCGGCATTGACGGCATCCTTGTCTTTGACCTTGCCTGCTGAGGGAACGCCATGCTGATCCTGCCCACCGACGACGCCCGCCTTGCCCCCTATCGGCTGTCCGGCACCCCGCTTCAGCCCCGTGCGCCGAAGGTGCCGCTGACCCGCACCGCCTTTGCGGCGGCCCATGTGGTCAGCGACCCCTTGCGCGAGCGCAGCCCCTGGGATGGCCGCCCGGCGGTGGACTGGGACGCGACCCTGGCCTTCCGCGTCAACCTCTGGGATCAGGGCCTGGGGCTGGCCGAGGCGATGGACACCGCCCAGCGCGGCATGGGTGTCGATTGGCCGACCGCGCTGGAGCTGATCCGGCGCACCATGCGGGCCGCCAAGGTGCACCCGATGCGCCCGCGCGTGGCTTGCGGGGCGGGCACGGATCATGTGGCGCTGGCGGACCTGACCAGCGCGAATGCCGTCGCCGCCGCCTATGCAACACAAGCCGAGGCGATCGAGGCGGCGGGCGGGCAGTTGATCCTGATGGCCAGCCGCGCCTTCACCGCGATCGGCGCGGGGCCGGACACCTACCGCGCCGTCTATCGCCGCCTGATCGACGGGGCAGCGGAACCGGTGATCCTGCACTGGCTGGGCGACATGTTCGACCCGGCGCTTGCGGGCTATTGGGGGTCGAAGGATGTCCTCGTTGCATCGGATTTCGTTCTATCGCTGATAACCGAGAATCCGGGAAAGGTGGACGGCATCAAGATATCCCTTCTGGATCAGGCGCATGAAGAGGCATTCCGCGCCCGGCTTCCCGCCGGAGTCCGCCTTTATACCGGAGATGATTTCAACTATGCGCCGCTGATCGAAGGTGACGGGACGCACCATTCCCACGCCCTTCTCGGCATCTTCGCGGCCATCGCCCCCGCAGCCTCGCAAGCGCTGGAGGCGCTGGCGATGGGCGACAGCGCGACCTATCATCGCCTGCTTGCCCCCACCGTCCCCCTATCCCGAGAGATTTTTCGCGCGCCGACCCGGTTCTACAAGGCCGGGATCGCCTTCCTGTCGTGGCTGAATGGCCACCAAAGCCATTTCATCATGCCCGCAGGCTTCCAATCTTCGCGCGACATCACGCATTATGCTGCGGTGTTCCGGCTGGCGGATGCGGCGGGCCTGCTCGCCCGACCCGATCTGGCCGAGGCGCGGATGACGCAGCTTCTGGCGCTGCACGGGGTAGAGCAACGCTGAGGCGCGATGGACCGCAGGCCGACGATCATCGACGTGGCAAGCAGGGCGGGGGTGTCGAAATCGACGGTCAGCCTGGTCCTGCAGAACAGCCCCCTTGTGCGCACGGAAACGCGCGAAGCGGTGCGGCGGGCAATGACCGAGCTTGGCTATGTCTACAACCGCTCTGCTGCCCAGTTGCGGCAATCGAATACCGGGCTGATCGGGCTGGTGATCAACGATCTCAGGAACCCGTTCTTCACCGAATTCGCGACCTCGGTTCAGATGGCGCTTTCGGCCAAGGGTTTTGCCTGTGTGCTTGCCAACACGGACGAGGACCCTGCCCTTCAGGCCCAGGTCGTCGTCGCGATGCTTGAACACGGGGTGGCCGCACTGATCCTGTCCTCAGCCTATGGCGAGGTTGAGCCGACCTTCGAGGCCATCGCAAGGGCCGGGGTGCCGACGATGCAGGTCCTGCGCCGGGCGGTGGCCGATGTGGCGCGGTTTCCCTTTGCGGTGCCGGACTACAGCGCCGGCAGCCGCATGGCGACGGACCACCTTCTGGCCAGTGGCGCGCGGCGGATCGCCTTTGTCGGCGGCCTTGCGGGCCGCGAGGTCACCGAACAGCGCATGGCGGGTTATCTGGTCGCATTGGCCAAGGCAGGGATTGCGCCCCTCCACTTGCCGGGGCGCCCCGGACGCGCCTTTGGACGCGAAGTCGCCTTGCGGCTGGCCTCGGAGCATCCCGACATCGACGCCGTCCTGTGCTTCAACGATCTGGTGGCTTTGGGGATCCTGTCAGGCTGCGCGGAAATCGGGCGCTCGGTCGGCCGCGACCTGAAGGTCGTGGGCTTTGACGATATCGAGGACTGTGCGCAGGTCTGGCCGGGGCTGTCCTCGGTTCGCTGCGATATTGCGGAATTCGGGCGCGGGGTGGCGGAAACCGTGCTTGGCTGGCTGGAGACGGGCACCAGACCATTGGCCGAGACGGTGACACCGGTCACGCTGAAGATCCGCGCTTCAAGCCAGGGCTGATCGCATGACCCCTTCCGACCCATCCCCCTTCCTGCGCGCCCTTTTCGACCGGGCGGTCGAGGTGGCCGATCCGATACGCTCGCTGGCGCGGGTGCTGCCGGAAAAGCCCTCTGGTCGGGTGGTGGTGATCGGCGCCGGCAAGGCCAGCGCCCGCATGGCGGAAGCGGTCGAGGCGGTCTGGGGCCCCTGCGAAGGGCTGGTCATCACCCGCTACGGCTATGGCCGCCCCTGCCGGGGGATCGAGATCGCGCTTGCCGCGCATCCGGTGCCCGATGCCGCAGGGGCCGAAGCGACAGCGCGGATGCTGGCGCTGCTGGAGGGTCTGGGCGAAGACGACTTCGTTCTGGCGCTGATTTCGGGCGGGGCCTCGGCCCTGCTTTGCGCCCCGGCGGAAGGCGTGACGTTGGCCGAAAAGCAGGCGGTGAACGCGGCCCTTCTGGCCAGCGGCGCGCCGATTTCGGCGATGAACACGGTTCGCAAGCACCTGAGCCGGGTGAAAGGCGGGCAACTGGCCGCCGCGGCCTATCCGGCGCGGATGCTGGCGCTGATGATCTCGGACGTGCCGGGGGATGATCCGGCCTTCATCGGATCTGGCCCCACTGTCGGCGATGCCACCACCCCCGAAGACGCGGCCGAGGTACTGCGACGCTGGTCGGTGCCGGTCCCGGCCTCGGTTCCCCCGGCGCTCCAGCGGTCAGGGGTGATCCCGCCCGGCGATGTTCGGCTTTCGCGGGTCCGGAACCTGATCTACGCCGCCCCGGCCCAATCTTTGGCTGCAGCTGCGGCGATGGCAATGGCTGCAGGCTGCGACGTGCGCCTGCTTGGCGACCGGCTGGAGGGCGAGGCGCGCGAGGTCGCCGCCGATCAGGCCGCTTTGGCGCTGGGGATCGCCAAGGGGCTGGCACCCGACGCGAAACCGGTGCTTCTGCTGTCTGGCGGAGAGCTGACGGTGACCCGGACCGGTGACGGTATCGGCGGACCGAATGCCGAGTTCTGTCTGGCGCTGGCGCTGGCGCTGAACGGGGCGCCGAACATCCACGCCCTTGCCTGCGACACGGACGGCGTCGATGGCGCGGCCGAAGTGGCCGGGGCGGTTATCGGGCCCGACACGCTGGTCCGGGCAACCGCACTTGGCTGGGACGCGGGCGAAGCCTTGCGACGCAACGATGCCCACAACTTTTTCGCGGCGATAGGCGGTCAGGTGGTCACCGGCCCCACGCTGACCAACGTGAACGATTTCCGCGCCGTGCTGATCCTGCCAGGCTGAGAGGCCCTTGGGGCACCCTTCGAAATATCCGGAATGCGTCGACTGGGACCTGCGGCGGATCAGCCCTGATAGCAGGACGATGCCTTGCCGGACCCTGCGGGCGAGCAAACCCAGCTTGCGCCCGCGCTCAGCGAGCGGGCGTCGCGGATCGCGGCCTTGGTGCGTGCAATCGCCGCGGCGTTGCCAGCGGCAGGGCTGGCATTCGCGAACCAGTTGAAGACCGGAGCCTGGACCACCCGCTCAGACCTCGGCCGCTTGACCGAGCTCTTGCCCAGGCCTTCCGCAAAAGCAGGCGCAGACGACACGGACAGGGCAATCCCCAGAACAACCGGCAGCAAACGCCATCCCGCCATCCATTGCATGCCCGGTCCCCCGTTGCGGCTGCAGCAAGGGCGCGGCAGTCCCACAACAAGATGAGACAGCGCAATTGGGCGCGAATGGGTCGCCCAGCGGGCAATTCAGCGACGGGTTGTGGCAAGCTTAGGGCAGGACACGATTGTTGATGCGCCAATCCGGAAGGCCGTAGCCATCTGGCCAGTCGTAGACTTCGGGCTGGTTGAAGTAGGCTGCACCAACCAGAAGCGGCATTTCGGGGCGCTGTTTCCGCACCTGGCTTTCCCAGAGCGCCACGTAATCGGCCTTGCCGGAATAGCCGAGCTCGGCCACGATCACCGGCTTGCCAAAGACCTTCACCCGGTTGTAGCGCTCGTCCAGAAGCTCGTCGAAGGTCTTCGCCCCACCCAGGATTTCGATCTCCCAGGCCTCAAGCCCGAAGATCGACAGGCCCACCAGATCGACATAGTCATCGCCGGGATAATACTCGTTCGCGTTCTCAAGACCGATCGGCGACCAGACGACGTTGATCTTCGGCGCGGCCTCGCGGCAGATGTCGATCATGCGGCGATAGGCCGAGATATAGTCCGCCGGGTTCCAGTTGGACCAGATGAACTGGCCGTCGTCGGTTTCCATCTCATGCGCCCATCGAACCGAGACCGGGCTTTGCAACGTGGCGATAACATTACAGATTCCGCGCATGTTGGCGTCGTAGTAGCCACCTTCGATCCCGTTGCGCAGAAAGTTGGCGGTGTTGCGTTCGTCACGCGTCCAGGTCCATGGCTCGATCGTGATCATCAGCGCCCGGTTGCGCTCCAGCGCGTAGATGTCCGCCTCCAGCAGCGAGTTCAGGTCGACGTCTTCCCAGGGCATGAAGATATGTTCGATCGTGACCTCGCTGTCCGAGATGAAGTCCCCCTCGGGATCATAGACCCCGAAGGGCAGCGATCCGGGCGGGGCGGCGGGAAGCGCCAGTGGCATCAACACCAGCAGGGGCGCAAGAAGGGCAGTCCGCGCAAACCGCTCGCGGGAGAGGTCCTTGATCCTTGGAACGCTAATCATGGTTCACCTGCTTTCTTTCAATGAAGGTCGAGTATGTTGGTGGAACGGCTGGGCGCGCCGTTCCAGCCAGGGTCCCAGACAAAACTGATACGGTCCTTGGCGGCATGGCCTGCCCCAGCAACGCCATACTGGACCCGGACCAGCCGCAACGGCTCCAGCCCGAAGGCCAGAGCTTGCAGCCCTTCGACCCCGCGCCATGCAAAGGCGGTGCCAAGCGAGGCAACGACCAGCCCGGCCGCGACAAACTGGGTCAGCGTGGTGCGCAGCCGCTGGTGAAATATGGTGCCGTTGTCGGCCAGATGCCGCCAGACCATCACCACCAGCAGGGTCGCGTATAGCACCGCGTTCAAGAGCGCCAGCAGAAGGAAGCCCCGGGCATTGGCCAGCTGTTCCGAAAAGATGACCGGCAGTGTCGCCCCGAGTGCCAGAAGGCAGTAAAGCGCCACGACCCGAGCCGGGAGCACCTTTGCCGCCGCCGCGCCCTTTGGCGTGATGCGGAAATCGACGAAAGTGCCGGTCAGCTTGTCGCGCAGCGCCATCAGGCAACCCCACATCGCCCAGGGCCATTGCAGGGCCGGGAACAAGGACTTTTCCCAGCTGATCACCGGCGCATCGACCGGGCGGAAGAAACCGTCCCGCCGGATCTTCGTCGCGATCAGGGTCAGCACGATGACGGAAGGCGCCGCATGCAGCACGAAGGCGGGATAGGTGACATTGGCGTAACGCAGATCAAACCCCAGCGCGATGATCGGGGCGAAATACATCATCGCCGCAGTCGCGGCGAACAGCGGGTACCAGAACTGGCAGAACACGAACAGAAACCGCAATCGAGGCGGCAGACTGCGCAGATAGCGCCCGGTGTGCTGCAACAGCAGCGTGAACAGGCTGCGCGACCACTGGAATTCCTGCGTCACCATATCGGCAACGGTTGACGGGCCGTCGCCCAGAGCGATGGCGTCAATGGCGTGAACGCCTTTCCAACCCCCCGCGCTCAGGACCAGGGTCGTCGAATGATCCTCGGCCAACTCGGGTCCGAGACCGCCCACCTCCTTCAGCGCCCGCGTCCTGACGGCATAGTGCGAGCCGATGCACATCGGCGCGAAAAGCTTGCTGTAGCCGGTCTGGAACAGGCCGTGGAATCCCGCCTCGGTATGCAGACGGGTGCGCGCGGCCCAGCTTTCCCCGGCATTGGCCGAACAGATCGACGGCGCGCTGACATAGCCGACGCCGGGATCGGCGAAGGGGCGCAGCATCTCGCGCAGATAGCCGGGCAGGGGAACGTGGTCGGCGTCGAGCTGGCTGACGATGTCATAGTCGCGGTAGCCCCAATGGTCGTAGAAATAGGCCAGATTGCCTTCCTTGCAGCGGGTGCGGCGCGGCCATTCGGGGCGGTGATACTCCTTCACCCCCTTGCGCGACGAGATCTGCACCCCGTGCCTTCTGCACCAGGCCCGGGTTTCCGGCGAAGGATCCTCGTCCGCCAGCCATGTGTCGTGCGGATAGTCCTGCGCCAGCATCGCCAGCAAGGTCCGCTCCAGCACCTCGAACGGCTCGGACGGCGTCTTGGTCACGATCATCGCCACCCGCCAGCGACCTGGCACCGGATCGGCCGCCCCGCTTTTCGAGGCGTTCAGCAGCACGACCACGAAGAACAGCTGCAGGAGCGAAATCCACGCAAAGGGGATGGTGACGAACAGGAATTCCGGCCAGCCGATGAAATGCGACGGGTCAAGCCACCAGACCCAGAAATACGCCGCCGCCGCGCCCCATACCACCGACAGGACCCAGTAGACGCGGCGCTGCCGGACCGAAAACAGCGACACCAGCCCTGACACCGGCCCCTTGACCGGACGCAGCGACGCCGCCGCGTCGGCGATGGTCGTGTCAGAAAGACCGTGGATTGTCACTGCCGCCTCCTATACCTCGGCCGGCACAAGGCCGAACCAGGGCGCGGCATCGGCCAGCAGGCTTTGCAGGTCGGACCGCTGGGCCGCGAACCCCAGACGGGCGCGGGCCTCGGACGGGTCTGCCACCAGAGCCGGCGGATCACCGGCGCGGCGCGGGCCCCAGACCACCGGCAAGGGACGACCGGTCAGCGTCTCGATCCCGGCGATGATCTGGCGGATCGACAGCCCGGTCCCGGTGCCAAGGTTTACTGCCAGATTGTCGCCCCCCTGCAACAGATGGCGCAGCGCCAGAACATGCGCGCGCGCCAGATCGGCGACATGGATATAATCCCTGATGCAGGTCCCGTCCGGCGTAGGGTAATCCGTCCCGAAGACCTGAAGCGCGCCGCCCTGCCGCGACGCCGCCCGCAACGCCAGTGGCAGAAGATGGGTCTCGGGGTCGTGCCTTTCGCCGATCTCACGCTCTGGATCGGCCCCGGCGGCGTTGAAATAGCGCAGCGCCACATGGCGCAGCCCATAGGCGGCCGCATGGTCGGCCAGCATCCATTCGCAGACAAGCTTGGTGCGGCCATAGGGGCTGATCGGCCGCTGCGGCGCGCGCTCGGTGATCGGCAGCCGGTCCGGCACGCCATAGGTGGCGCAGCTGGAGGAGAAGACGATCTTGTCCACCCGGGCCTCCCGGCAGCCACCCAGAAGTCCGATCATCCCGGCAAGGTTGTTGTCATAGTAGCGGCCCGGATCGGCCATGCTTTCTCCGACATAGGCCGAGGCAGCGAAGTGGATCACCGCCTGAACCCTGTGCGCCGCGGCGGCCGCCGTCACCGCGCCCGCATCGCGCACATCACCGCACACAAGCGGCCCGAACCGGACCGCATCGGCATGACCGGTCGAGAGATTGTCAAAGGTCACCGGCAGGAAGCCTGCCGACCACAAGGCCTTGCACGTGTGCGAGCCGATGAACCCGGCCCCGCCTGTTACCAAGATTGTGGGGGCTTCGGTCACGAGACCAGCGCCTCTTGCCGCTGTTCAGCAGCCACGCGGCCGGAAAACCAGGGGATCGTCAGGTCCAGCCCGCGCTCCAGCGGCACAGTCGGCTCCCAGCCCAGCAGACGTTTCGCCCGCGAGATGTCAGGGCAGCGCTGACGTGGGTCATCCTTTGGCAACGGGCGATAGCACAAAGGGCGCGCGTCCGCGATCCGGGCCAGCACCTTCTCGGCCAGTTCCAGCATCGTGAATTCACCGGGGTTGCCAAGGTTGACCGGCATCTTCTCGTCGCTTTCCATCAGGCGCACCAGCCCCTCCACCATGTCGTCGACATAGCAGAAGCTGCGCGTCTGCGACCCGTCGCCATAGATGGTCAGCGCCTCGCCCCGCAGCGCCTGCACGATGAAATTCGACACGACGCGCCCGTCATCAGGATGCATCCTGGGGCCATAGGTGTTGAAGATCCGGGCGATCCGCGTCTGGGTGCCGCGATGCTCGCCAAACTCCCAGAACAGCGTTTCCGCCGCCCGCTTGCCTTCGTCATAGCAGGCGCGGGGACCGACGGTCGAGACATTGCCCCGATAGTCCTCCGACTGCACCGGCACCTCCGGATCGCCGTAGACTTCAGAGGTCGAGGACAGAAGAATCCGCGCGCCCTTCTCGGTCGCCAGGTTGAGCAGGTTCAACGAGCCTTCGACGCAGGTGCGGAACGTGTGGATCGGGTCCGCCTGATAGCGCGGCGGAGAGGCCGGGCAGGCCATGTTGTAGATCTCGTCCACCCGCCCCGACAGGCGCAGGGGGGCGATGATGTCATGCCGGATGAACCTGAACCGCGCGTGTCCGAAGAGTGACGCCACATTCGCCAGATCGCCGGTCAACAGGTTGTCGACGCAAAGGACCGTGTTGCCCGCATCCAGCAACCGCGGGCATAAGGCCGACCCCAGAAAGCCAGCCCCCCCTGCAACAAGCACAACCTTCCCGCTACCGAAGTCCATCGACTCCGGGGCCCCTACCAGATCCCGCATGATCGCTCCATCTCCAAGGTTGGGTCTGGAACCCCGCCTTGCCAAAACCAACAAGGTGGAAAATTACCCGGCCCACCACCCTAACCAATCCGCTTCGCTAGAATTGAAAGGCCCTGGCAACCATAGCAGCCTTGATCCTGCGTCTTTTCATCACGATATGACGATTGTCTCAAACCGGCTTTTTGTCAATATTTTACCCCAATTGGTCTCTCTCCTGCCACATTCTTCCCTTCAGCGGCCAGATTTTGCATCCTCCAGAAAACCCGTCCAAAGAGCGCTCAACCTAAGGTTTTCTTTGCTTCTGAAAGAACTTCCGTCGCGTGCAACCTTCGCATCGCAGGACGAATCGGCAGCTTCAATCCTTGACCGTGACCAAGGGATTCCGGCCAGCGCGGCACTGGCCTGTGACACAAGTCCGCCACAATTCAGACCGCCGCAAAAGGCTTTGCCAACCGGCGTCACGCAGACGGCGGCGGTCAATATGGGGAAGGAGTGCAAGGGTTACCTGAAGCCTCTGGCGCTTTCGCGAGGCCTTTCTCTTGGTCTCGCACGGGGCGGCGAAGTCGCATCCCGTGGTCTTGACGATGTCGGGGCTGGAGAGGCTGCGTTCCTGATTGAACTGGTTTGAGACCGAGGCATGGGCTGAGGCGAATTTCTGCAAGGTTCGCGTGCGCCGTAGCCAGAGCATCGCCCGCTCTCGTCGGCGGAATGGCAACACCGGCAGAACGCAGGGGTTGATCAGGGTGAGCAAGCCCGCCAGATATCCAGGAAAAATCCCCATGGCTTCCGGGTTGAGCGGCGGCGCAATCGTGTCCTCCAAAACCTCCGTG
>PNJK01000057.1 GCA_013821825.1 Rhodobacter sp. | reverse complement strand
AGGGTGATGCCGACAAGCCGGATGGTGACAATGGTCACGGGAACGACGCAGACGGTGTGGACGCGGGCAACCCCGGCCAGGGCAGCGCCAAGGGTGGTTCCGACAAACCCGATGGCAAATCGAACGGGAAAGCCTGAGCCTGCCAAGTCAGCTGGTTGGCGCGCAAAATCCTGAATGCCGCCAACAGTCTATGACGATGAATACGGCTCCTGCATCGACGGAAAAGCGGCTCCTACAAAAGGGGCCGCCTTTTCTTCAGCGACCCTGACACGCGAGCCAGATAGAAGATCTGGCACTGGTTGTGCTCGACGATTACCGTCCGACCATTGATATGGGCATCGGGCGGACGTGGTCAGAGGCGGGTTGCGCAATATGTATTCCATGAGCTACCCCCCGAAGATCGGACAGCCACGGTCTGAGATTTGCTGGTCCCTTAGAATGGGGGGGTCAGAACAAGCTCAAACGCAAGGCTTCAAGACATCCAACTTTCGGACCGTAACGGCAGGTGCTTTCTTCCGCTTTGTTCCCGTCGCGGCTGCTGACGCGAACTCTGACGCTTGACCCACTGGCCCACGAAGGTCGACAGTTCCAGATTGGCATGGCGCCCGTCGGAGGAGCTGCAATGTATCCACCACGATTCAGAAGATCCTCAAAGATAACGTGTCCGCTTGACCTTCTTGGCTTACGAAAGACTTGACGGTTTCGATGGGCCTTCGGCCCTTGTTTCGGTATCCGAGGTGCGGTCGCTCGGTGTTGTAGTGGACGAGCCAGGCATCGAGATCGACCTGCAGCGCCCCGACTCTGTCGTAGAAGGTCTCGCGCAGTTTGATCCGGAGGCATTCTTCCGGGACGGTGCCGTTGAAGCGCTCGACGAAGCCGTTGGTCCGTTCGCGTGCGGCTTGAGTTGGCCGACGACAGAGGCGACCTCGCGCTGTTTGGCATGGCTGTCGACAGCACGTTGCGGGGCTGCTATCTGGTCTGTCTCAAGGTCAATGACGCTTACGCCGCCGGCCACGGCAATCCGCCGCCGCAGCAGGTGCCAGACTCTGGGATGCAACCGTCGCTTTCCACGGACGTGGAATGCACCATGACGGCGGACAGGTTCACGCTGATGCGGTCAGCCGCCACACCGCAACGCTGATCGCCAACGAAAAGGCCCTGCACGGCGAGGATTAACCAAGACTTCTGTCGGCGTTGGACGTCATCGGCCTTGCCTCCGTCGAAGACACGAAGGGCCTTGAGCTGGACCACAAGACCGGCACCCTGACGCCGGGCAAAGAGGCAGACGTGATCCTTCTGGACGCCACCGCGCTGAACGTGGCCTCGCTGAACCATGTGCCGGGCACCGTGGTCACGCAGATGGACCGGTCGAACGTTTCCTCCGTGATCTGCGCCGGCGCGGTGGGGAAGTGGCAGGGCGGGGTCCTTGGCCACGATATCGCCAGGCAGCGGGCCAAGCTTGAGGCCAGCCTGTTCGACGCGGCCAAAGTCGAGCAGGGCCTGTTCTGCGGCGGACCTGGTACCCGGCGGTCTCAGGCTGCCGGGCGCCTACTGTCGGCGGGGCCCCACACACTCAAGAGCCGCCCCGGCGATCCGTGTATCCCGGGGCGCCTGCGGCACCCCCTTGCACAACCAGCCTGATCTGCTTTTCGATCTCGATGATCGCGAAGAACGTCGCTCCGACGACGACGATCAGAAGACCGTCCGTCAGCGCCACTGGCTTAGTCCCGAGGATCGCTTGCAAGGGTGGCAGGTAGGTGACGGCGAATTGCGCGGCAGTAATCGCGATCACCACGGTCCAGACTACCTTCGTGCCCTTGGCCGCCGCCCAGGTCAGCGACGTACCATGGATGTTGCGGATGAAGAACAGGTGGAAGATCTCCAGCACGACCAGCGTGTTCATCGCCAAAGTCTGCGCCAGTGGCAACGAATAGCCCCGGTCCAGCGCATAGGTGAAGACGCCGAAGACCGCAGCCAGAAACAGAAATGACACCAGAACCACATGCCAGACCAGCGTGGCCGACAGGATCGGCGCGTTTCTGGGCCTGGGAGGGCGGGCCATCGTGCCCGCCTCGGTCGGCTCGAAGGCCAGCGCCAGGCCAAGGGTGATGCCGGTGATCAGGTTGACCCAAAGGATCTGCACCGCCGTTAACGGCAGCGCAAACCCGAGAAGCAGCGCCAGGACGATGGTTATCGATTCGCCCGCACTGGTGGGAAGTTCGAAGCTGATCACCTTCTTGAGGTTGTCATAGACCGTCCGCCCTTCCCGCACTGCCGCGACGATCGAGGCGAAGTTGTCGTCGGCCAGGACCAGGACGGCCGCTTCTTTCGCTGCCTCGGAGCCTTTCAGGCCCATGGCGATACCTGCGTCGGCGCGTTTCAGCGCCGGGGCGTCGTTCACCCCGTCCCCGGTCATCGCGACGGTCTGGCCATTGGCCTGAAGCGCGGTGACAAGGCGCAGCTTGTGTTCCGGGCTGGTGCGGGCAAAGACATCGACAGCCATCACCTCCAGCGCCAGTTGTGCGTCGTCCAGCTTGTCGAGATCGGCGCCCGTGAGCACGAGGTGCGGGTTGGCGAGGCCGATCTGCTCGGCGATGGCAATGGCGGTACCGGCATGATCGCCGGTGATCATCTTGACCCGGATTCCGGCGGACAGGCACTCGGCAACGGCGGCAACGGCCTCGGGTCGCGGTGGGTCGATCAGGCCGACAAGCCCCAGAAAGGTCAGCCCCGCCTTCAGCTTCTCCGGATCAAGGGAGACGCCCTCGCCCGGCGTTTCGGCCAAGGCAAGCACGCGCAGGCCGCGCCGTGCCATGACCTCGGCGCGGAGGTGCCAGTGGTGCAGGTCGATGCCGGTGCACATGCGCATCACCCGTTCGGGCGCACCCTTCACATGGATCACACGGCCGTCGCGGCCATCGGTCAGGACGGCCATGAACCGGTGGCGGCTGTCGAAGGGGATCGCGTCCAGCCGCCGCGCGCCGTGATCGTTGCCGACCTTGCGCGCGAAGGCCAAGAGCGCGCCCTCCATCGGATCGCCCTCGACCGCCCACTGGCCTTCGCGGTCATGCAGCGCGGCATCGTTACACAGCGCCGCCGCATGGGCGATGCGGGACAGATCGCCCGCGGGCGTGACCGCACCTTCCGGACCGTAGCCGTCGCCCCCGATGTCGAACGCGCCCTCCGGTGTCTCGACCGCCGCCACCACCATTTCATTGCGGGTCAGCGTTCCGGTCTTGTCGGTGCAGATCACCGAGACCGACCCGATCGCCTCGATCGCCGGCAGGCGGCGGACGATGGCGTGACGCCCGGCCATGGCCTGCACGCCGATCGCCAGCGTGATCGTCATCACCGCTGGCAGCCCTTCCGGGATCGCGGCCACGGCAACCCCGACCACCGCGATGAACATCTCGGCAAAGTCGTAGTTCCTGACGAAATAGCCGTAGGCCAGCAGCAAGGCCGACGCGAGCAGGATCAGAAACGACAGCCAGCGCGCGAAACAGTCCATCTGTTCGACCAGAGGCGTGGTCAGCCCTTCCACCCCGGCCAGAAGCCCGCCGATCCGCCCGATCTCGGTCGCCGCGCCGGTGGCCACGACCAACCCCTTCGCGGTGCCTTGTGTCAGCAGAGTGCCCGACCACAGCATCGACCGCCGGTCCCCCAGCGCCGCATGGACGGCGACCGGTTTGACATCCTTTTCCACCGGCACCGATTCCCCCGTCAGAATCGCCTCTTGCGCCGCCAGCCCGCGCGCCTCGATCAGGCGCAGATCGGCCGGGACCTTGTCGCCGGCTTCCAGCAGAACCACGTCGCCGGGAACGAGGTCAGCGCCATCCACCGTCACCCTTCGCCCGTCGCGCAGAACCGCCGCGCGCGGGGCGAGCATCTTGCGGATCGCGGCCATCGCCATCTCGGCCTTGCCCTCCTGCAAAAAGCCGATCACCGCGTTGGCAAGCACCACGATCAGGATGACGCCCGTATCCACCCAATGCTGCAATGCCCCCGTGACCACGGCGGCCGCCAGCAGCACATAGATCAGCACATTGTGGAACTGTGTCAGGAACCGCAGCAGCGGCCCCCGCGTGCGGACGACAGGCAGCCGGTTCGCGCCATGGCTTTCAAGGCGCTGATAAGCAGCGGCCGATGTCAGGCCGTCGGGCGTGGATTGCAGTGCGGCCAGACAGTCATCTGCCGTCCGGTGGTGAAAATCGGTCATGCGGGGACGCTTTGCTTGGGGGAAAGACCCGGATCAGGAAGTTTGCGGGCACGGTCGCACGTCAAGCGTAGCAGGACCTTGACCTGCCGCAAAGCCGGGCCTGCCCGGTCTGTGAAAGACACTGCGGACATCACCGCGCCGTATAGCCGCCGTCGATCACGATCTGGGCGCCCGTCACGAATTCCGCTTCGACAGAGGCCAGCCAGAGCATGGCCCAGGCGATGTCACCGGGCTCTCCCATGCGGCCGACGGGGGTGGATCAGGTTCAGCTTCTGGCCGCATCTGTCGGACCCCGACGGATCTGCGGCAGAATGTTCCGATCCTCCGGCACCCCCTGGATGCGCAGTACCGACAGCCCCAGCGTCACATCCAGCGCCCCATCGGCGCGGCGCGTCACCTCGGGCGGTTTCGGCCAGGCGGTCAGGTCGTAGACCTGCCCTTCTTCCCAGCGGCTGAGATGGGTCACCCCACCATAGGCCAGCACGAAGACCACGTCTCCCGGCCCGGGGTCGATAAGGTTGATCCCCGTTCCGGCATGGACAGTATCGTTGCCGCCCCCAAGCCGAACGCGGTTTCGCCCCGGTCCGGTGTGGATGACGGACGATCCATCGCCGTCGATCACCTCGTCATTGCCATGCCCGGCGAAGATCTGGTTGCGCGCGGCCGTGCCGATGATCGTGTCATTGCCGGTGCCGCCGTCCAGCACATCGCGCCCACCACCGCCGAAAAGATAGTCGTTCCCCGCCCCGCCATGGAACTGGTGGCGCGAGCTTTCCATCACCGAAATCGCGATCAGACGGTCGTCACCGTCGCCGCCATGAAACGTGGCGCCGCCGTATTTCGGGCCGATCATCACATCGTTCCCGCGCGACCCTCGCACGTCGACCGTCACCCGTTCCGAGGTCTCGAAGGTAATCGGGCTATCCGGATGGGCCACGATCCGCATCGTCCGGGCGCGTTTTTTCGCGGCGTCGGGGTCTTCGTGCCGGGCCACCACGGTGGCGATACGGATATGTTCGACGTTCATCGGGCAATGCAGGACATAGCCGTCCGGCCCGCCCATATACCAAAGCGTGTCGGTGCCGCCGTCCCTGGCCTCGCGGATCTTCTCCACTTCGGCGCCGTAGGCCCAGTAGTTGTCGTTGCCGCGCCGACCCTCCAGCACCACCGACCCGTCCACCGCCATCATCGCGTTGACACCGTCGGCCGGGTTTTCAAAGCCCCGCAGGTCCAGTCCCAGTTCCAGCGCCCCCTTCACCAGTTCGGCGCGCAGGAAATCCATCGGAGCGGAGGCGGCAAGGTTCTCGGTCTCGCCCGGGTCTGCGACCACGTCGTAGACATGCTCTTCGCCGTTGGGATAACGGAAATAGCGCAAGTGCCGGTAGCCTTCGACGGAGGGCCGCACCGACAGCGTCCCGAAGACCGAAGTGATGGGCGATTTCGTGGTGTCGAACGCCCCGAAGCTTGGGTCGATCAGCGGCAGCAGGCTTTGGCCCGACACCCAGTCCGGGCGGGGCGGCAGGCCGGCAAGCTGCATGATGGTCTTGGGGAAGTTGTGCAGGGACACCGGCAGGTCGATCACCTGTCCCCCTTCCATCCGGGGGCTGTAGATCCCGAACGGCACATGCGCGGCTGAATCCCACTGGCTCATCTTGTGAAAGCTGTCGTGGTTGCCAAGGTTGAAGCCGTTGTCGGACAGGAAGACGACAGTCGTCCTGTCACCAAGGGGCGAGGCTTCCAGTGCGGTCAAGAAGCGGCCGATCTCGTGGTCGACATGGCTGATCGCGGCGAAATAGGCGCGGACGACCTGCCGCCAGCCCTCATCCCCCGCCTTTTCCGGCGTCCAGTTGCCATTGGCGATATAGGCCGCCTCATAGACCGCAAAGCCGGGCTGCGGGCCGTGATAGTCGTCGGCCGAAGCGATTTCCGGCCAGCGGATCGCGGCAACATCGTATTGCGAGTAGAAGCGGTCGGGGCATTCCAGGTTGTAATGCGGATGCTTGAAGCCCAGCTGGATCAGGTGGCGGCGGGCAGGGTCGGCGCGGCCAAGGAAGTCGATCGCGTTCTGTGCCACGGTGAAGTCGTAGAAAGTCGAATCCTGCGACCCGTCATCGTCCGGGTGGTTGATCCCTTTGATCCCCGGACCCCGGCCCAGATAGTCCTTGATCCTGCTCCGGGCGCCGCTGTCCTGCGCCGGCACGTCCTCGTGAAACAGCAGCCGGCGATAGCGTTCGGGCATCGGCCGGTAGGTGGCGTCAACCTTGCCGGTTGTGAAATTGTAAAACCCCGCGCGGCGCAGGTCATAGGCCCAGGCCTTTTCCGGCGGCAGCACCTGGCGCCAGAAGCGGTTGAGATCGACCAGCCCGGTACGGAACGGTGACAGGCCGGTGGCCAGTTCCGCCCGGCACGGCGCGCAAAGCGGCACCGTGGCATAGGCATTGCCGAAGCGTAAGCCACGGCCCAGCAACCGGTCGAGGTTCGGGGTCAGGATCGGGATCCCGAAGCTATGCCGCCAAGTGAAGACGTCGATCATGTCATCGACCCAGATGACGCAGATGTTGTCGCCTGCAATGGTCTCTGCCGTGAAGGCCATCAGGGACCGCCGTCCGTCAGCTTCAGCCGTGCCGGCAGTGCCCAGCGCCGCGTCGTGCCCTCGCCCCAGGTGTCGCGAAGGGCGCCGCGATTGGCGGGGTAGGGACCGTTGCCCGGCGAAGCAGCGTGGGCATAGGTCACGAAAACCTCGCCCTCGGGGCGCTTGGAACAACGCAGGATGACGGCCTTGGCATCCTTCGGATCGACCTCGACGCCGGCGATCCTTGCTCCGTTGGTCACGCCTTCCAGTGCGAAACCAGCGGCTTTTCCCGTTGCGAACGGATCGGCGGCATCAACCTCCAGCCCGTCCATCGCTGCGCAGATCAGGCGGATGTCGCCCCCCGCACGCTCGGCCAGCTGGATCGTCGGGCAAAGCCAGCGGCCGCCCGCCTGCACCGCCAGCAGCGCCTCGGCAAGAAGCGTGGCTTTTGCTGCCCGCCCGGCATCGGCCAGCCGCCCGGTATCGTCGATCTGGAACGCGTAGGAGGGCGCGGCGAAGACCAGCTGATGATCGGCATGGTTCCACGAAAGCTCCCACTGGCCCTCCAGCCCCGGCCCGCGCGTCACGGTCTGCGTGCCGCAGTCGAAAGCCGACAGGAAGACCGGCCGCGTCAGTCCCTGCCGCGCCGTCCCCCGGGTGATCCGTTCCATCAGCGCGATCATCCCGTCGCGATAGGCCACCGGGTCGCCGGTCAGATCCTCCAGCGTGTAGTCGAGGACGATTGCCAGCAGCTGCGCACGGGTGTCCAGCCGCTTGGCAGCCGCCGTCAGGTTGGCCAGCGCCCGGTCAAGGTTTGCTACCGCGGCACCGGTCCCAAGGTCACCCGCGGCGGCAGAGCTGTCGGTTTCGACCCGCACGACCATCAGCGGCAGCGATTGCCGCAAGGCCGCCCGCCGCGCCAGAAGCTCATCGGCCAGCAGTGCCTCGACTGTCAGCTCGCGCAGGGGTTCCAGCCCTGCCGTTTCCGCAGCCTCGCCCTCGCCGCCCATTCCGACCGCGCCGATATCGTCGGCCGGGGCCATTACGTGCCAGCGAAACCGCGCCGGCCCGGGCGAACCCAGCCCGGCCCGGGCGCCGCCAAGCCCGAGTATGGCCAGAAGCGGCCCACGCGCCTCGGCCAGGATAGCCCCGCCATCGACGTGCCTGCGGTAGCCACGGGCAGAGTCCGCGCCGGGCAGGTTGGCCTGGAAAAACACCCAGTCGCCCACTCGACGGCTGGCCCAAAGGTCAATCTCTTCCGGCAGGTCGGGCACGTCTGACGGCTGGGCAGGCTGGGCCACGGCCACCTGCGGCCTCAGGTCAAGCCGGGCGGCGATATCCTCGATCACCTTGTCCGACAGGCGCAGGACAAGGCCGCTCTCGTCATAGCGGATCACGTCGCCGTTTTCGGCCCGGATGATCACGCCCTGCGGGGCTATGGATTTGTCAGCCATCTACCGCCCCCTAGAACAGTGTCTTGAAACGTTCGGGCAGGCGGTAGACGCCCTTGGGCCGCGCACCGCCGGGGGCCCAATAGGCCACCTTTTTCGGCTTCCAGCCATCGACCATTTCCTTGCGGAACTCTGGAAACTCCACCGTCTCGGCCCGGGGCTTTTCCTTGGAAAGCGCCTTGTAGGTGTCCCATGCCGTGTCCCAGCCCGTCTTTTCCCGTTCCACCTCGCCCAGGGCACCGCTTTGGACGACCCGTTGTTCACGACGGGTGGCAAGGCGCTTTTCGGTCATGTCATGGTCGATGAAGCGCAGGTGGAAGAGATACATGTGCGGATCGAGGTGCAGCGTCGGGTGACTGGCAAAATGCCCGCCCGGCACGATATCGATCTTGGTCGAGGTGATGCAGGGCTTGGCGTAATTCGCGTTCAGCCGGAAGATGCGGCGCACGTCCAGGATATTGCGCTCCGGCGCGATCGGATCGGGCTCAAGCGAGGGGTTGTGGACCATCTCGATCGCGAAGGGAGTGATGACCTTCGGACCGCCCTTTCCCGTCAGCCCGGCAACATAATCGGGCAGGCTGTCTGACACCGCCGGATCGACGCAGACGATCTCGTCCACGTCGCCGACCAGCACCCAGTTGTAGAAGTTCGTGAATCCCGTCGTTAGCCGGGACAGCATCTGCCAACGCCGCTGGTTGAAGCAGTTCCGCGTCTCGTCGAAGGGCAGGTAGATGACGTTGCAGCCCGCGGCGATCTTCCTGTGTTCCGGATCGCCGCCGTGGCTGAGGACATAGAGGTTCTCGCGGCCAAGCTGGCGACCGTAATACTCGACCCAGCGGGTCAGGAAGAAATGATCTCCCCCCACCATGGTCATCGCCATCATCGGGGCGCGTGTCTTGTCCATCCGTTCCGTTCCTGCTGCCCGGCCAGGGCTGTCTTGTGCCGCATAGCACGGAAAAAAGCCCCGGGCCTAGCCTGCCTGCACACCCTTCAGGGTGTTGACGGCCCCCCGTTTTGCCCGGCGGACGAAGGCCAGGTCGTCATCCGAAAGATCCTTTCCCAGCCGCAGCATCGCGTCTGCCGCCCGGATCACCAGATCGTGCCTACCCCGGCTTGCCGCCTTCGCCAGCAAGGAGCGCTGCCATTTCGGCACCGATCGGCGGGCCCTGAAGTCCTGCCAGAACGCCTGCCCGACATCATCCCCGTCAACCAGCGCGGCGACCAGCCCCGGCAGCGCGCCGGCTTTCATGACGACGCGAATGGCTTCGTGGGTGCAGAACGGTACCCGCAGCAACTGCACGCTCGGCCCGGCCAAGCGCGCTGCGTGGCTGCGGTCTTCGGGGACGAAAGGGTCATACAGAACCACCGCCTTGTGGATATAGGGCACCGCCGCGGCAGCATCGAGGAAGGGCATCCCCTCCCAGTTCGATTTCCTGACCGCGAAGGGAAACCGCGCCTCGAACGGGGCGATGACCTTGTTCATCGTGGATTGCGGGCTGAAGGCCAGCACCCGCGCTTCGGGGATCAGCGGCGCGAAGTTTAACGCCGCGAAGGCCCCCATCGAGGCCCCGGTCAGCACTACCCGGCGAAAGCGGCGGAAAAAGCCGCGCTCCTCAAGCCCCCGGATCAACTCGGGAGCGGTGGGCTGGCGGAACCAGTCTTTCGCATGGCTTTGCACGCCCAACACCGAATGGCCCAGAGGTGCCAGCCGTCGCCAGGCCCAGGGCCCACGCGGCCAGCCTTCGTCAATGGTCGCCAGATTGTCGAAGGACACCAGCAGCACATCCGACTGCCCCTCGAACCAGAGGTTGGCATGCGCGCCGCGGATCAGGAAACGGTCGGCGTCGACAGCGGCATCCAGCCCCATCTCGGGCGGCACATCGATCTGGACGACAGAAGTGTCGGCCACGATCTACCAGACCCAGCGCATATAGCGGCCAAGCGCACCCAGCGCAGCCCTGTCGTCCGGCTCGTCCGATCCTTGCAGCGCGCGGTCGGGCCAGAACATCACCTCATGCAGCCGCGAACTACCCAGCGTCTTGACCAGACCCGCCCGGTTCGACCGGCAGCCGATGAAGAATTCCCCCGGATGGTCCATCCCGGGAACGCGCCCCTCTGCCACGACCGTCTGCCCGCCGCAGGACAGCCAGAGCTTCCGCCCGTCGAACCCCAGAACCGCCAGTCGCGCCCGACCGGTCTGTGCCAAGGGCAAGGAAACCTCCACCGCGCCTTCCCGATCCTTGGCGACCAGCTGCCCCTCGGATTCGCTCAGGAAGATCAGGTTGTTGCTTTGCCCGGTCGAAACGGAAAGCAGCGTCCGAGCCTCGCCCTGCGACGTCAGGATGACTGCCGCCGTGAACCTTTCCACCCTGGGTGCGAAGGCGGGCAGCACGAAGCCGCAGTTCTTCCCGGACTCGCACAGCATCGCGCCGGGCGGGCCTGCGTCGAACCGGCTGTTGCCAGTGTTCGGTCCGGCCGCTTCGGCAACCACGGCGCCCTGCGCCTCGCGCCAGCCGGTGATCGTGCCTTCAGCCATGACTACGTCGGCCTGCCGCGCAATAAAGCGGGCACCGTTGGTCCGCAGCAAAGACTGCGACAGAAGGCGATCCTCACCCCCGATCAGTGCCCCGATCGGTAACTTTCCGGCAATCTCCAGCATTCGGCTTTCCTGAATGGCCCAAGCATATCTTGCAGGCCCCGCCGGCCCGCCGCAAGCCCGACCGGTCATGCACGGCGGGGAACCTGTCGGGCCAGCTCCATTGCGTGGCCAAGGATCAGCGCGCCACAGGCAGCGTTGTGGTGCTCCGGATCCCGCTTCCGCTCGTGGTCGGCGACGGCAAAGTCGGTCCTGGTTCAAGCCCCGCCAACGATCGTTTCTTCGGGATCAGGGTCAGGCCGTCATCGGCCGCAATCCGCGCGATGCGGGCTCACAGATCGGCACAGAAGGCTGGCCCGGCGGCCTCCTTCTCGCGGGGGTCAGCGCCGCCCTTGCAGCCGGGCTCTGATCGGCTGTAAGGCCTGCCGGGCCGGGTTCGTGATCAGTCCAACGATAGCCGCGTTCGACCAGTACCCGCACAAAGTGCCGAGCAAGACACGACCCTGCGGTCACGATCCGGGTCCGGCGCTTGATCTTCAACTTGGGTTTCCACAGACCCGCGATCTCTGGCGCATCGCGTTCGGCCATCGCACCGCGCCAGAACCGGTCCTCCGGCAGAGATTCATAAGGGTTAGGTACAGGTCTGCGGCTGTGCTTCCAGTCGGCCACGGGCTTTGATCCCGATACCAAGGTCAGCGCCGCCAGAGGCCAACCCAAGACATAGGGCCGGGCGGACGGACCCGCCAATGCCTCCGCCCAGCTTGAACTGGCGCGAAAGCGCGTGATACCGTCGGCGCGTATCCCTGAGGGACCCCGTAATGACCAGCCCCGCCACGCTTGACCCGACGAAGATGCCCGCGGGGGCGATGACCATGGTCTACAAGGATTATTACTTCCTTCAGCGCTGGGTCGACTACTACGGCCGCCAGTTCGGACGCGAGCATCTTTACATCCTGTCGCATGGTGGCGACCCGGAACATGACCGCATCTGCGAAGGGGCCAATGTCATCCGCGTGCCCCGTGACCCGACCATGTGGCGGATGGAGCGTCGACGCTGGGGGATCAACTCGCAGTTTTCCGCCGGAATGCTGCGGTATTACAACTGGTTGATTGTCGGCGACGTCGATGAGGTGGTGATCGTCGATCCGGCGGTCGCACCGGATCTTGTCACCTACCTTGCCCGCTACGACAACGCCCGGACCGCGCCGCGATCATTGTGTCCCTTTGGCATCGAACTGATCCACAATCCCGAGGTGGAACCCGAACCCCTGTCCGACGACGCCCCGATCCTGTCACGCCGCCGGGTGTTCCGGGCCAACGCCAATTACGCCAAGCCCTGCGTGCTCAGCCGCGAGACGGGGTTCACCGTCGGCGGACATGCCAACTCCCATCAGCCCCGCGTGCTGGACCCGCATCTTTACCTGATCCACCTGCGCTTTTTCGATCATGTCACCGTCACCGAGCGGCTGGAAGGGCGGAAGGAAATGCGTAAGACCATGGCCGGGGACCGCGACCCGCAGGACACCGGCAAGGCCTGGGGCAACGACCTTGAAACCTTCCTGAAGCTGTCACAGGGCAAGCCGGTGCGCGAAGATGCCGACCTTCCCGAGTTTCGCAAGCGGATGATCGAGGAACATCAGCACCTGCACGACGGCAAGATCACCTTCTTCGGCGGCGGCCGCACGAAAGAACTGTACCGCCTGCCCGAACGCTTTGCCGACGTGTTCTGACCCGCCTTCCCCAGATCGACCGAACCGCGCCATCCTCTCGCCACAGGCCCATGAAAAGGCATCCCGCATGAACCTTACCCGCCGCCCCGTCGCCTCGCTCTGGATTGGCGAAAGCCTGCATTACGTGAACCAGCTCTGCCTGAAGTCGCATCTGGTTCAGGGACATCCGGTCACGCTTTACTGCACCGACCAGGTCCGCAACGTCCCCGCCGGGGTCGAAGTGCGGCCCGCCTCCGAGATCATGGACATCGACCGTGCCATCGTGGCGGAAACCTCGGCTTCGTTCCTGTCCAACGTCTTTCGCTACAAGATGATCCAGAAGACTGGCGCGATCTGGATCGACTGCGATGCCTATTGCCACAAGCCCTTCCCCGAAGATCAGGACCACATCTACGCCGGCCACGGCATGCGCGGGGCCCTGAACTGCGGCGTGGTGGCGATCCCGAAGACCGGCAAGCTGATCGACAGCCTGCTGGACTACTATGACAACCTGCCCGACTACCCCGCCTGGTGGGGCAACAAGCAGAAACGCAAGATGGACAAGCTGCCATCCAGTCTGCCGAAAGCCGTGCGCATCTATCAGGCGGAACGCACCGCCTTTGGCCCGCAGGCGTTCACCCATTTCGCCAAGCTGACCGGCGATATCGACAAGGCGATGGGCGCGGACACCCTGTATCCGGTGCCGTTCCAGCTGAACGACGTCTTCTACGACCCCCACTCAAACGTAGAAGGCCATTTCACCGACGCCACCATTTCGGTCCACATCTACACCAACGCCGCCCGCCCCTGGTGGCGCAAGAACCCGCCCCTGAAAGGCAGCTACATCGCCCGCATGTGCGAAAAGCTGGATATCGACCCCACCGCCGCGCTGGAAGAGTGATTGACCCCGACAGATGACCGGCGATCCTTCCATCCTCTCTCGCAAGCCCAAGGGAGCCTTCGTCGTCTGTTCGGATGCGAACTGGTTATGGCAGTCGGCGTTTGTCTTGCAGCAAGCCATCGACAGCGATCCGGCAGGCGTTCTGGACTATTACTACTTCACCACCTTCGACACCGCGACGTCCCCCCTCGCGCACCTGCTTGACCCGCGCGTCCGCGTGGTCAACGCGCAGGAACAGCTGGACCAGATCCAGTACATCCGGGACTCGCACGTTCCCAAGGCAACCTTCCTGCGCCTTGTGGCACTGGATCAGCTTTCGGCCAACTATGACCAGATCGTCTACGCAGATGGCGATGTCTTCCTGTCCTGGGGCAGCTGGACCGATCTTTTCGGTCTGCCCGGCCACAGCCGCGCCGTTGCCGCCGTCTTGGGGCGATCCACCTGGTTCAACCACAAGGGTGCCCGCTATGGCCGGAAGTATCGCAAGGCCCTGTGCGCCAGGATGCGCGACCGCTATCTGAACGCCGGAGTCCTGCTGGTCAATTCCGGCAGATTTCGGGATGAAGGCATCTCTGCAAAGTCCATTGCGTTCTTTCTGAACCATCCTGACCTGTGCCAACAGAGCGACCAGTCGGCGATCAACGCCGTCCTCGAAGGAGATTGGGACGAGCTTTCCCCCAGCTGGAACTGGCAGGCCTCGACCTTCAACTATCCCGTGTTGTCGCGGCTTGGTCCGCGCGTCGTTCACTTCACCGGCCCGATCAAGCCCTGGAACGACGGGAACGGTCTGTACCGCCCGGCACTCGCCGCGATGGCGCGGTTTCTGGACGACAGGGGCGCCCTGGCCCTTCGGGCAGAGGTCGAGGCCCGCTGTACCCGGAACGAAGCGCCCACAAGACAACGCATTCGGTTCCAGTCCAAATGGAGAGACGACGGCGAGACGAAATTCGCCATGATCCGGCGTTACCTCGACCGGCAGGACTTCATTGACGTAGAAGCGGGTCTTGCCCCGTTTGGTGACACATGGTCCGGCCTTGCCGCAGCCCCCGCCCCGGCGCCCGACGCGGGTCGCCATGGAGAAGCCTGACGTGCAATTCAAACGCCAGACCAGCCCGCACGGGTCACTGGTGGCGCTGTCCACCATGAAGGACGAAGGTCCTTACGTCGTGGAATGGGTTGCCCACCACCTGGCGGTCGGTTTCACCGAGGTCATGGTCTACACCAACGACTGTTCCGACGGCACCGATGCGCTTCTGAAGCGGCTGGAGGCGATGGACATTGGCGTCCATCACCGGGAAAACGTGATCCCCGAAGGCATGAAGCCGCATCCTTCGATGCTGAAACTGGCCGCGGATGAAGACCTGATTGTCAACTCCGACTGGCTGCTGGTGCTGGACGCGGACGAGTTCATGACCATCAACCACCCCTCGCATACGCTGGACGGGCTGGTCGCCGACCTGAACGCGATGAACGCCTCGGCCATGGTGCTGACCTGGCGTATCTTCGGCTCCTCCGGCGTCCGTGACTGGTCGCGCGTGCCGATCACCGACCAGTTCACCCGCGCAGCTCCCGAGTTCTGGAACAAGGGCTGGGGCACCAAGACCATGCTCAAGTTCGATCCGAAATACCTGCGGCTTGGCATGCACCGCCCGATCATCAAGTCACAGCACAAGGAAACCGACTATCCCGACAGCGTGCTTTGGGTGAACGGTTCCGGGCGCCCGCTGGAGGAATGGTTCAAGTTTCGCGGCTGGCGGTCGATCCGGCGGACGGTGGGCTATGACTGGGCGCAGATCAACCACTACGCCATCAAGTCGATGGACGCCTATTCCCTGCGCAAGTTCCGGGGCAACGCGAACCTGAAGAAGGACAAGTACAACTCGGACTACTGGTCGCTGCAGGACCGCAACGAGGTCGAAGACCTCAACATTGCCCGCCACCATGACCGCCGTGCCGCGATCATGGCCGGTCTTCTGCGGGACGATGAAGTCCGACGCCTGCACGAAGCCGCGCATGACCGGGCCGAGGCACGACTGGCCGAATATCAGGCCTCGCCCGAATACCAGGCCTATGTGGCAAACCTGGTCGCCGCATCCGACGTGCCGATCAGCCAGGTCGTCGCCAAGCCGCCCAAGGCCCGCGACCCCGAAGCGGTGAAGGCGGTCCAGACCAAGCTGGAACAGCGCCGCAACGAAAAGCCCAAGGAAGACCGCCGCACCCCGCCGCCGCCCGGCTGGGGTTCGGCCTTCGCCTCGCCCTATGTCTCGGGCTCTGCCGATCTTTCGGCGGATATCCCGCTGGAGGTGGTCGAGAACCAGACCCTGAAGGTGCCGCTTGACCCCCGCGTCTTCACCGCCGCCTCGATGGAGGTGCTGAAAGCCGGAAAGTTCGAACGCCGCCACGCCCGCAACATCGCGGGCTTTGTGAACGGCTGCACCAGACTGCTGGACCTTGATTGCGGCATCGGCTTTGTCGCCCTGAGAGCGAAGGCCGCAGTCCCGGAACTTCAGGTTACCATCCACGAAGAGCGCCCGTCGCTGCTGGTCCTGTCCCGTCGGATCGCGGGGCTAAGCCTGCCCGATCAGGCCGGCATCCAGTGGTCGCGCGCCACCCTGAACCCCGATGCCATGTGGACCGGGCTGAACAAGCTTCTGGCCGATACGAAGCCCGAAGTGATCCGCATCTCTGGCCCGCTCTTGCCCGGCGGCGCCTTCACCTCGGAAAACCTGAACGGGGTGCGGCGGCTGCTGGTTCCCTTCCTTGACCCCTCAGAACTTGCGGCGGCGCGTGCAAAGCTGGCCCCGGCCCTTGCGGCGCTTGGCTTCACCGAGGATTCCAGTGGCGAACCGAACGGATCGCTTTACCTCAGGCGCGAATAACCGCCCCCCCTTGCGCCCGCCCGCCATTCCCCTATCTTCAGCCTCACCTCGGGGTGCCAGAGGGTGGAAACACCCGACCGGCTGAGATGCGAAAGCGAACCCGTCGAACCTGAACCGGATCATACCGGCGGAGGGAAGGTGCATGGGTTCTCCATCCCCGACCATTCCGTCGCATCATGGAGAGACCGATGAAGACCACACTCCTTGCTGCGGGCCTTGCAACCATCGCCCTCCCGGCGCTGGCGGAAACGCTTGTCCTGACTGTGCTGACCTATGACAGTTTCACCTCTGAATGGGGTCCCGGCCCGGCCGTCGAGGCGGCGTTCGAGGCGACCTGCGCCTGCGACCTGCAATTCGTGCCCGCAGGCGACGGCGCGGCCCTTCTGGCCCGCATCCAGCTGGAAGGCGCAGCGTCCGAGGCCGACATCGTCCTTGGCCTTGATACCAGCCTGACCGCAGCAGCAGCAGCCACCGGCCTTTTCGCGCCACACGGCATCACGGCGACCACGGCGCTGCCCGTGGCTTTCGAAGACCCGCTGTTCTTGCCCTTCGACTGGGGCTGGTTCGCCTTCGTCCACGACCGCACCAGGCTGGCCGAAGCGCCAAAGTCCTTTGAGGCGCTCGCAGCGTCCGACCTGAAGATCGTCATCCAGGACCCCCGCTCCTCGACGCCCGGGCTGGGCCTTCTGCTGTGGGTGAAAGCCGCCTATGGCGACCGCGCGGCCGAGGTCTGGGCAGCACTTGCCGACAACATCGTCACCGTCACCCCCGGCTGGTCCGAGGCCTATGGCCTGTTCCTGGAGGGGGAAGCGGACATGGTGCTATCCTACACCACCTCGCCGGCGTATCACCTGATCGTGGAAAGCGATGACAACAAGGCGGCGGCCCTGTTCGACGAAGGCCAATACCTGCAGATCGAAGTTGCGGGGAAACTGGCTGCAACCGATCAGCCGGCGCTGGCGGACCAGTTCCTTGCCTTCATGCTGACTGATGCCTTCCAGGCGGCGATTCCCCAGACCAACTGGATGTACCCCGCAGTAACCCCGGCAGCCGGCTTGCCCGAGGGCTTCGACACCTTCCGCCCGGCGAAGTCGCTTCTGCTCTCCCCGGAAGAGGCGCAAGCTGTCCGCGATGTGGCATTGGCCGAATGGCAAGCCGCGCTCGCCCGCTGAACCTGCCCGCGACGGCGCTGGCAGCCCTGCTGCTGGCGCTTGTCGCAGCCCCGCTTGCCGCCGTCGCGCTGCGCGGGGCGGGGCTGTCGTTTGGCTCCGCCGACTGGGCCGCGGTGCGGTTCACGCTGCTGCAGGCGACGCTTTCGGCGCTTTTGTCCACGCTCCTTGCCATTCCGGTCGCCCGCGCTCTGGCCCGCCGCCGGTTTCCCGGTCGCGGGGCGCTGATCGTGCTGATGGGGGCGCCTTTCCTGTTGCCCGCCGTTGTGGCCGTCCTGGGCCTTCTGGCGATCTTCGGCCGCACGGGTCTGCTGAATGCCGGGCTGCAGACGCTTGGCCTGCCGGCCATCTCGATCTATGGCCTGCAAGGCGTGCTTCTGGCGCATGTCTTCCTGAACCTGCCGCTCGCGGTCCGGATGATCCTGCAAGGCTGGCTGACAATCCCGGCCGAGCGCATTCGCCTTGCCCAGTCGCTTGGCTTCGGTCCGGCGGAAATCTCCCACCATCTGGAACGCCCGATGCTGCGCGAGGTCTTGCCCGGCGTGGCGCTGGTCATCCTGATCATCTGCCTGACCAGTTTTGCCGTGGTCCTGACCCTTGGCGGCGGGCCGCGGGCTACGACGATCGAGCTTGCGATCTATCAGGCCGTCCGCTTCGACTTTGACCTGTCCCGCGCGGCGGGTCTGGCGGGGCTGCAGGTTGCGATCTGCGCGGTTGCGGCACTTGCGGCGTGGGCCATCGTCCGTCCGGCGGCGTTCGGGGCCGGGCTGGACCGGGCCACCGCGCTTCCCGCCCCCGGCGGCTGGCGGTGTGGGGCGGATGCTCTTGCCCTGTCGGCGGCCACGCTGTTCCTGCTCCTGCCGCTCCTCGCGGTCGTGCTGCGCGGCCTGCCCGGCCTGACCGACCTGCCCGCTTCGGTCTTGCCTGCGGCTGGTCGGTCCATCCTTGTCGCACTGGCCTCTGCCACGCTTGCCACCGTTGCCGCGCTGACCCTTGCGCTTGCCGCTGCCGCGCGTCCCAGTGCATTGGTCGAGGGCGCCGCAACCCTTCCGCTTGCCACTTCCGGACTTGTCCTCGGCACTGGCCTGTTTCTGATCGTGCAGCCCTTCACGCCGCCGATGACCGTGGCCCTGCCCGTGACGATTCTGGTTAATACGGCGCTGACCCTGCCCTACCTCTACCGCATCCTTCTGCCCGAGACCCGGGCGCTGCAGGTCGATTACGGACGCCTTGCCGACAGTCTTTCCATGTCAGGCTGGCCCCGCCTGCGCTGGCTGGTGCTGCCGCGCCTTGCCCGACCGATCGGCTTTGGCGCGGGCGTGGCGGCGGCCCTGTCGATGGGCGACCTTGGCGTCATCACCCTTTTCGCCGGGGAACGGCAGGCGACCCTGCCGCTGGTCGTCCAGCAGCTGACCGGCGCCTACCGGATCGAGGCCGCAGCTTCGGCCGCGCTGATCCTTGTCACCCTGTCCTTCGCCCTCTTCTGGGCCTGCGATGCCGGAGGCCGCCGTGCTGCAGCTTGACCAGCTCACCCTGACCCAGGACGACTTTCACCTGACCGCCGACTGGTCAGCAGGCCTTGGCAGTCGCATCGCCCTGATGGGACCTTCCGGCGCGGGGAAATCCACGCTCCTTTCCGCCATCGCCGGGTTCTTTGCGCCGACAGGTGGGGCGATCCGGTGGCAAGGGCGGGACTTGCGCGACACGCCTCCGGGGGACCGCCCCGTCACCATCCTCTTTCAGGACCAGAACCTTTTCCCGCATCTCACCGTGGCGCAGAACCTTGGCCTTGGCCTGCGTCCCGACCTGCGCCTGACGGCGGAAGACAATGCCCGCATCGACGGGGCGCTGGACCGCACCGGCCTTGCCGGGCTTGGTCCCCGCCGCCCGGCTCAGCTGTCCGGAGGTCAGGCCAGCCGCGCGGCCCTTGCCCGCGCGCTGCTGCGGGCCCGGCCGATCCTGCTCCTGGATGAACCCTTTGCCGCCCTTGGCCCGGCATTGCGGCAGGAGATGCTGGCTCTGGTGCGCGAGGTGGCCGATGCCACGGGTGCCCTTGTCCTGATGGTCACCCACGACCCCGAGGATGCCCGGGCGCTGGGTGGCCAGCTTGCCTTTATCGCCGATGGCATCGTCCAGCCGCCCGCTGACACAACCAGTCTGCTGGCAGACCCGCCACCGGCCTTGCGCGCCTACCTTGGTCCCAAATGAAAAACCCCGCCGGTTGGCGGGGTTCTTCTATCAGCGCTGGTGACGAAGATCAGGCGGTCTTCTTGCCCTTGATCCCGGCCCAGATGCGCTTGTTGGTCAGGTAAAGCAGCGTCGACAGAATGATCAGGAAGATCACGCTGACGAACCCGGCTTCTTTCCGCGCCATCAGTTTCGGCTCGGCAGCCCACATCAGGAAGGACGCCACGTCCTCGGCCATGTTGGACACAGTAGCAGGGGTTCCGTCGGCATAGGTCACCAGATCGTCAGACAACGGCGGGGCCATGGCGATCCAGCCGATTGGGAAGGCGCTGTTCTGGTAAACATAGGCCCCGAACTCTTCCTTCTCCTCGCCAGTATAGCCGGTCAGGATCGAGTAGATGTATTCCGGCCCGCCCATGCCTTTGAAAAGCTGACTGATCCCGGTGCCGTAGGGCCCGGAAAAGCCGGCGCGGGCCTTGGCCATCATGGACAGATCAGGTGCGCCGGCCCCGGTATTGGCCGGGAAGTTGTCGGTCGGAAGCGCTTCGCGGTCTTCGCCGGTGTCCTTGTCGGTCACGGTGAACTGCGTGGCATAGGCGCGAACCTGGTCTTCCGGAATCCCCGGCCCGCCTTCATCGGACAGCGAGCGCAGCGGCACGTATTTCAGCCCGTGGCAGGCGGCGCAGACCTGGGTATAGACCTGAAGTCCGCGCTGCAGCTGGGACTGGTCGAACTTTCCGAAGGGGCCCTCGTGGGCAAATTCGACATCGGTGATCGAGCCGGTCACCACCACGGCAACGGCAGCGCCAACGTTGACTGTCAGGGCCGCGACGACAGCAAGTGTGAATTTTCTGAACATTTTCAGTTTCCTTCTCACTCGGCCGCGACGGTATTGGTGCCGCCGGCTGTCGCAGAGTAGTGGGCGTTGAAATCTTCCTCGATCGTTGCTGGCTGCGCCAGCGGCTTTTCGATCACGCCCAGAAGCGGCAGTATCACGAGGAAATAGACGAACCAGTAGGTCGATGCGATCAGCGCGATGGTCGCATAGGGCTCTGCCGCCGGGCGTGAGCCAACCCAGGTGAGCACGATGAAGTCCACGACCAGAAGCGCGAACCACCACTTGAACATCGGGCGATAGCGGCCCGAGCGCACCGAGGAGGTGTCAAGCCAGGGCGCAAGCGCCATGGCCGCGATGGCGCCGAACATCGCCAGCACGCCGAAGAACTTGGCGTCGATGATGCCGAACGAGAGCCAGTTGGCCGCGATCACCACCCAGACATCACCGGTGAAGGCACGCAGGATCGCGTAGAATGGCAGGAAATACCATTCCGGCACGATGTTCGCCGGCGTCAACAGCGGGTTCGCCTCGATGTAGTTGTCAGGGTGACCGAGGTAGTTCGGCATGAAGCCGACGACGGCGAAGAACACCGCCAGGATGACGGCCAACGCGAACAGGTCCTTGATCACGAAATAAGGCCAGAACGGCA
>PNJK01000056.1 GCA_013821825.1 Rhodobacter sp. | reverse complement strand
GCGCATATCTCAACCGCCTTTGACCGTGACCTTGAATCCGCCCAGGCCCTGGTGATGCGGATGGGCGGGCTGGTCGAGACCGCCCTTCTGGACGCGGCCGAGGCGCTGGACGCCCGGGACGAGGACATGGCCGCGCGGGTGCGGGCCGGGGATGCGGCCATCGACGCGCTGGAGGACCAGATCAACAGCGAATGCGCCCGGTTGATCGCCCTGCGCGCGCCCACGGCAGGCGACCTGCGCACGGTGCTGACGGTGATGAAGATCGCAGCCTCGCTGGAACGTGCCGGCGACTACGCCAAGAACCTTGCCAAGCGTACGGCAATCCTCAGCCAGATGCCGCAGGTGCCGGGGGCCTCGGGCTCGATCCGCCGCTTGGCCAAGGCGGTGGTGCAGATGCTGACCGACGCGCTGGACGCCTATATCCGCCGCGATGCGAGGCTGGCCGAGGATGTCCGCCAGCGCGACCGCGACGTGGACCAGATGTACAACTCGATCTTCCGCGAGTTCCTGACCCACATGATGGAGGACCCGCGCAATATCGGGCCCTGCATGCATCTGCATTTCATTGCCAAGAACATCGAACGGGTGGGAGACCACGCCACCTCGGTCGCGGAACAGGTGATCTATCTGGTCACCGGTGCGATGCCCGAGGATGACCGGCCCAAGGTCGACAGCACGAACGGCATGATAGCGAGGGGCTGAGGATGGCACGGAGCGGACAACCACGGGTGCTTCTGGTCGAGGACGAACCGGCGCAGCGGACGGTGCTTGCCTACAACCTTGAGGCCGAGGGCTTTGTGGTGACGCAGGCTGACAATGGCGAGGACGCCATGGTCCTGGTCGATGAGGAAGCGCCCGACATCATCATCCTGGACTGGATGATGCCGAAGGTCTCGGGGATCGAAGTCTGCCGCCGGCTGAAGATGCGGCCCGATACACGCGGCATTCCGATCATCATGCTGTCGGCCCGGGCCGAAGAGGTTGACCGGATCCGGGGCCTGGAGACGGGCGCGGATGACTATGTGATCAAGCCCTATTCGGTGCTGGAGCTGATGGCCCGCGCCCGGGCGCAGTTGCGCCGGGTGCGGCCTTCGACCGCCGGGGTGGTGCTTGAGCATGAGGATATCCGGCTCGACCCCGAGACGCACCGGGTCTACCGGGGCGCAAAGGTAATGAAGCTGGGGCCGACCGAGTTCAAACTGCTCGTCACCCTGATGGAGCGGCCGGGCCGGGTGTTCAGCCGCGAGCAGCTGCTGGATCTGGTCTGGGGGCGCGACATCTATGTCGATACCCGGACAGTGGATGTGCATGTCGGGCGGTTGCGGAAGTCGCTGATGCAGTTCGGCGGGACCGATCCGGTCAGGACAGTCCGCGGCGCGGGATATGCGCTGGGATAGCTGTCCACGGTGGGGCAGTGTACGGGTCTAGCAAGATCAAGGGGTTGTCCCTGCGCTATTAAGGAATCCTCAAGACTTTCGGCCAGTCTTCCAGTCGTGCGACCAAGGTTTGCGACGGGGGCTTTCTGCCTCCAGACCCCTCCCTCAGAGTAGTTGCCAAAAGAACAAGGGGCCGGATCAGTTCTGCCCGAGCACCTTGTCGAGCGTGCTCAGGAACTGGTCGACGTTGGCGTTCGAGAACGGAAGCGGCGGGCGGATTTTCAGGATATGGCCCTTGGCGCCGGTGGCGCTGATCAGGATGCCTTCGCGGTGGAGATCGTTGACAAGGCGACCGGCACGGGCGGCGTCGGGTTGGCCGTCGGTCAGGATGTCGGTGCCAAGGAAAAGCCCGGCGGCGCGGGTTTCGCCAAGCGCGTCATGGCGCCGGGCGAGGTTGCGCAGGCCCTCCGCGAAGGCTTTGCCCACCTTGTCAGCATTTGCCATCAGGCCTTCGTCGCGGATCACGTCAAGGACGGCGAGGCCCACGGCGGCGGCGACGGCATTGCCGCCGAAGGTGTTGAAATAGCGCGCCTTTGCCCCGAATTCGGCGATCACCCTTGGTTGCAGGACCAGCCCTGCCAACGGATAACCATTGCCCATCGGCTTTCCAAGCGAGACCATGTCCGGCATCAACCCATGGCGTTCAAAGCCCCACATCTGGCCTCCGGTGCGACCGAAGCCCGGTTGCACTTCGTCGGCGAGGAAGAGGCCACCGGCGCGGCGGATGGCTTCGACGGCAGGGGCAAGGAACCCTGCGGGATCGGGCAGGACGCCGTCCGAGGAAAAAATCGTATCGACAATCAGGAGGGCGGGTTTGATGCCTGTTTCTGCCATACGGTCGCAGGCGGCGGTGACGGCGGCGGCGAAGCCCGATGCGACGCCGTCGGGGTAGTTCGCTGCCGTGGGCGCGGGGATCGGAAACACGCTGGGGCCGGGGGCGACGGCGGGGCCGATCGACATCGACATTTCGGCGGTGGCCAGGGTGACGCCGTGGTAGGCGTTGTCGGTCACGATGACCCCGGTGCCGCCGGTGGTCGCCCGGGCGATGCGCAGGGCGAGGTCGTTCGCCTCGGACCCCGTGCAGGTGAACATCACATGCGCGAGCTTTGGCGGGAACAGCGCAAGCAGCCGCTCGGCATAGTCGAGGATTCCGTCGTGCAGATAGCGGGTGTGGGTGGCGAGGGTTGCGGCCTGTGCGGCCATGGCGGCAACGACCCGGGGGTGGCAATGACCCACCGAAGCCACGTTGTTATAGGTATCGAGATAGGCGCGGCCGTCACGATCATAAAGCCAGACGCCTTCACCCCGGACCAGATGCAGCGGTTGTTCGTAAAACAGCCGGTAGGCGGGGCCGAGAAGCGCCGCGCGGCGGGCGACGCGGGCCTCGTCCTCGGGCGGCAGCGGGGTCGCGCCGGGGGTATAGGCATTGGGCATCTGGGGGCGGGTCATGGGCTTGGCCTTTCGCAGGCGGCGTGAATCTGGGTTGGGGTGAGGCCGGAAGCGGCGGCAAGGCCCGCGCGGGCAGAAGGGGCATTGCGCAGGATATAGGCCGCATTCGCGGGGTACCGGGCGGCACGCCAGGCGGAAATCGTGAGGGTGGTCAGCATTCGCGCGGTGATGAGGTCGGGCAGGAGGTGCGTCTCGGCCCAGGTCAGGGGCAGGCGGGCGTGGTAGGCGGCAAGGAGCGGGGCAAGAAGGCGGAGCGGGCTTTCGGGCTCGATCTGGTAGGAACAGGCGGTCGCCAGGTCGCAGACCCGGTGGCTCCGGACCATGTCGCCGAAATCGAGGATGCCGGTAAGAGCGTCGGGCCGGGCGGGGTCGGCCAGCAGGTTGTGCGGGTTGAAATCGGCGTGGACGATCTGGGTCGGCAGCTTGGCAAGGGCGGGGGCGATCCGGGTCTTGAACCGGTCCAGGAAGATCTCCGCGACGGGTCGAAGGTCCTCCGGCAGCGCGGGGAACAGGGGGGCAAGGCGGGGGAACTGCCGGATGTCCCAAAGCAGGATGTGGTCGGAAGCCGGGTGGTCGAATTGGGCGAGGGCGGCGGTCAGTCGGGCCAGTGCCGTGCCGATGGCCTCTGCCAGTGCCGGAGTGCGCGGCAGGTGCGCAACCGGGGTGCCGGGGCACCAGGTCAGCAGGCGCAGCGCGCCTTCGGGCAGGGTCGCGACCGGGCTGCCGCCACGGGTGGGGATCACGCGCGGGGTGGGAAGGCCGGGGTCGACGGCGGCGGTGCGGAGCAGCGCCCGGGTCTGGAAGTCGGTCATCGTCGCTGGCTCGGCCGGGTTGGAAAGCTTCAGGGTATAGCTTGCGCTTTGGGTGTCGAAGCGGTGGTTCAGGTCGCGCTCCGAGGTAAGGCGGGTGAGGCTGCCTGTGAGGCCCCAATGGCTGTACACAAGGCGGGCGAGGGTGTCCTCGTCCGACCGGGGCGGCGGCAAGCTGAGCAGTTGGCCTGCGGGGTCTTGGTCTGTGGTCATCTGTGCTGGTTCCGCGTGAAGGATAGCGGCTGCGCGGGCGGGGGCCAGCGGAATGTGTGGCCGGGGCGGCTTGACAAAGTTGAGTGAAATACTAAGAATAAGAAGATGAACCCAGCCAGCCCCTGTCCGACCGCTGTCAGACCGTCGGGGGTACGCCCGGTATCCCTGAAACCGGCGGAGATTCCCATGACGAGACCCGAACCGGCACCATGTGCCGAACTGCTTGACCTGCTTTTGACTGCGGCCAACGGGGTGTTCCCCGGCCCGATGCTGGAAGCGCTGATCGCGCGGCTGGTGGCGCGGAAATGAACGCGCAGGTGGATGTGTGGCTGACCGCGGACGCGACACCGGTGCATGAAGCGCGGGTGTTGACCGAAGGCGGCAGTCTGGCGCGGATCGTGCTGGACGGGCAGGTCTACAGCCTGCGCATCACCCGGGCGGGCAAGCTGATCCTGACGAAATAGGCGGTGCCGGCCCGCGAGGTTTCAGCACCGCAGGCTTTGGTCAGCCGCCGGTGTGGCTCATGTGGCGGGTCATCTTTCCGGTGACATGCTGGCGGGAATAGTCGAAGTCGTGGCCCTTTGGCTTGCGGGCGATGGCGGCGCGGATCGCCTGTTCAAGCGGGGCTTCGTCGGGGCTGGCGCGCAGAGGGGCGCGGAGGTCGGCCATGTCCTCCTGGCCAAGGCACATGAAAAGCTGGCCGGTGCAGGTCAGCCGCACGCGGTTGCAGCTTTCGCAGAAGTTATGGGTCAGGGGGGTGATGAAGCCGATCTTCTGACCGGTTTCTTCCAGCCGCACATAGCGAGCGGGGCCGCCGGTACGTTCGGCAAGGTCGGTCAGGGTGTACTGCTGGGCGAGGCGGGCACGCAGGTCCTTCAGAGGCCAGTACTGGTCCAGCCGGAGACCCTCGCCCATGTCTTCGCCCATCGGCATGACCTCGATGAAGGTCAGGTCGTGGTCGTTGGCGGCGCACCAGTCGATGAGGTAGAAAAGCTCGTCCTCGTTGAAGCCTTTCAGGGCCACCGCGTTGATCTTGACGCGCAGGCCCGCAGCTTTGGCCGCCTCGATTCCGTCAAGCACCTGCGGCAGGCGACCCCAACGGGTGATCTGGGCGAACTTGGCGGGGTCGAGGGTATCGAGGCTGACGTTGACGCGGCGAATGCCGAGGGCAGCGAGGGGGGCCGCGAACTTTGCCAGCTGGCTGCCATTGGTGGTCAGGGTCAGTTCGCTCAGCGCACCGGATTGAAGGTGGCGCGACATCGCCTCGAAAAACGTGAGGATGCCTTTGCGGACAAGGGGCTCGCCACCGGTGATCCGCAGTTTCTGCACACCCATGCCGACGAAGGCGGTGCAGAGGCGGTCGAGTTCTTCAAGGCTGAGGAGATCGGCCTTGGGCAGGAAGGTCATGTTTTCCGACATGCAATAACTGCAGCGGAAATCGCAACGGTCGGTGACCGAAACGCGCAAGTAGCTGATCGCGCGGGCGAAGGGATCAATAAGCGGAACCATTGCGTATAGGTAGAACCGGGCGGCGGGCCGCACAAGGTGGAAAGCGGCAATTGCCGGGGCCGGACCGGCAGGCTAGGATTTGGCCCATGAAACATGCCGCTCTTTCCGTCGTGCTGGCGCTGGCCTTGCCGGGGTGCGCGCTTTTTTCCCCGAAGGACGGCGCTGGCCCGTCTTCGATCACCGGGCCTTCCGCTCCGCAACCCACAGCCGAGATGACGGCTGCGGCGGCCACGACAGCGCTGGGCGCGCGGGCCGAGCCCCTGGACAGCACGACGGCCGAGGAAAAGGCGGCTGCCCTGGCCGCCCCGGCCGCCAGTGGCGAGCGCAACCTTGGCCGCGTGGTCGTGGCGCTTGGACCGCCGGCCGAGCAGGGGATCTGGTTGAAGACGTCGCTGGTCGACAAGGTGGTGCAGGGCCGGGTCGAAACCGCAGCAGGCAAGAGCCTTGCCGTAGAGCTGCGGCCCGGCATCGGTGCGGCACTGTTGTCGCTGGCGGCGTTTCAGGCGCTGGGGCTGAACCTGACCGAATTGCCCGAGGTCACCGTTTTCGCGCCGTGAGGCACTGTCCGGGCCAGCGCCTCCGGGCGCAGGGGCGTTTCCCACCTCGAACCCGGCAGATTATTCTTCGAAAAGAGCAAGCACCTGGCCCTGGCGAGGTTGGGAGAGGCGTTGTTTCCTGGCGCTCAGGCCCGATCTGCGGACAGAATCCGCGCGGCTTCTTTCCGGGCGAAAGGCTTGAGGGTGTCGCCGTGGGACCCAAGGAATGCACGGGCGCGGGGAGCATCGTGTTTCGACAAGTCGCGCACCCACCAGGCGACCGCTTTCTGGATGAACCAGTCGGGGTCGGTGGCCAGCACCGCGCACCAGCCAAGGACGCGATCACGCACCGCATGCTCCTGCGGTTTCGGGAAATTCTGCCTGGTCCACGGCAGCGTCATTACCAATGCCGCGCGCCGGGTCCACATGTGGGGCGAACGAACCCAGCTTTCGACCGTGTCAATGCGGGACGGATCGGCGACCAGACGCTTTTGCCCGGCAATGCTGGCGTGATCGGCGATGGCCCAGGCGTCGAAATCCGGCACCCAGGACTGGATCAGGGCCCATGCGGCATCGTCCGGGCGAATCCGGGCCTGGGTCAAAAGCTTTGCGGCGGCGATGCGGGCTTCGTGGATGTTCGTTTGCCAGAGATCAGCGGCAAGCGCGAGGCGGTCGTCCAGGCTGTGCTGCGCGCGCCAGTCATTGCAGAGCGCGTCGATTTCAGGGTTGGCGATGCCGAGATAAGGGCGGTCGACCTTGTGATAGGCGGCCATTTCGGCGGCCTTGGCCGGATTGGCCAGAGCCTCAAGCTGTTCAAGCGGGGTCACAGGTTGGCCTCGATCCCGGTCGGCAAGCCGTCGATGGTTTCGCGGTTGCGGGTGTCCCAGTAGTCGCGCAGGCCCTCTGGACCCTTGCCCGTCGCCCAGTCCTTCAGGACCGGGCGGTCCTCGCGGAAGTCCATGAATGGGACGGCAAAACCGCAGGAGGACTGGACAAGGTTGATGGCGACATCGACGATCTGACGCGCGCCGGGCTGATCGGGCAGGCGGGTCTTGAGGTCGGACCAGTCGGCGTCGCTATGATGCACGGCCCGGGCGGTGCCATAGGCGCGGAGGATCAGGGGCCGGGTGCCAAAGCTGCACCACATCAGCGTGATCCGCGGGTCAGGTGTCAGGTGCGCGGCGGTCTCGTTGCCCGACCCGGTGAGGTTCAGCCACAGGATCCGGTCGGGCGACAGGATGCGCAGGCAGTCCATACCCTTGGGGGAAAGGTTGACGCGGGCTCCGGGGGCGGCGGTGGCGACGAAGAACAGATGCTGTTCGCCGATGAAGGCAATCTGGTCGGGTTGCAGGTCGGAATGGCGTTTGCCCATCGGAGTGTCCTGGCATCTGGCGGCGGACTGGAGGGTTTCACACCCTCCAGACCTCCCGTGGGATATTTTCGCAGAGAGGAAGACGAATTTTAGATAGGTTTGAGGAGTTTGGCTATTCGACAGTGACGGATTTCGCCAGGTTGCGCGGCTGGTCGACATCGGTGCCCTTGGCGATGGCGGTGTGGTAGGCCAGAAGTTGCGCCGGGATGGCGTAAAGGATCGGGGCCCAGAGGGGGGCGACCTGGGGCAGGGTCAGGGTCTTCCATGTGCCCTGTCCGGCGGCTTCGATGCCTGCCGCATCCGACAGCAGCAGGACCTTGCCGTTGCGGGCCATCACTTCCTGCATGTTGGACACGGTCTTGTCGAAAAGCGCGTCCTTCGGCGCCAGGACGATGACCGGGACGGCCGCGTCGATCAGCGCGATAGGGCCGTGCTTGAGTTCGCCAGACGCATAACCTTCGGCGTGGATGTAACTGATTTCCTTCAGCTTCAACGCACCTTCAAGGGCTAGCGGGAACATCGGGCCGCGGCCGAGGAACAGGATGTCCTGCGCTTTGGCGAGGTCTTTGGCGATGCGGGCGATGGTATCTGACAAGGCCAGCGCGACGTTCATCAGGCCGGGAAGGGCGCGGAGGTCGTCGAGCCGCTGGGTCAGCGTGGCGGCGTCGATCACGCCACGATCCTGGGCGGCCTTCAGCGCCATCAGGGCAAGGGTGGTCAGCTGGCAGGTGAAGGCCTTGGTCGAGGCAACCCCGACCTCGACCCCGGCCATGATCGGCAGGGCAAGGTCGCTTTCGCGGGCGATCGAGGAGGTGGGGACGTTGATGACCGAGACGACGCGGGCCACCTTTTCGCGGGCGTAGCGGAGGGCGGCGAGGGTATCGGCGGTCTCGCCCGACTGGCTGACGAAGACGGCCATCGAGGCGGGGGAGAGGACCGGGTCGCGGTAGCGGAACTCGGACGCGATGTCGATGTCGGCGGGCAGGCCGGCAATCTGTTCGAACCAGTATTTCGCGACGTGGCAGGCGAAGGAGGCGGTACCGCAGGCAACAAGGGTCACCCGGTCGATGCCATTGAAGTCAAGGCCTTGCGGCAGTTCGAGCGTGCCCCTGGACGAGGTATAGTGTTTCAGCGCATCGGCGATGACCACCGGCTGTTCGGCGATTTCCTTGGCCATGAAGTGCTTGTATCCGGCCTTTTCGATCCGGGCGCTGTCCAGTTGGACGCGGGTTTCGGGCCGGTTGGCAAGGCGGTTCTCGGCGTCGAAGATTTGCGCGCCCTGGCGGGTGATGACGGCCCAGTCGCCCTCTTCCAGATAGGTGATCCGGTCGGTCATCGGCGCAAGCGCGATGGCGTCAGAGCCGACGAACATCTCGCCGGTGCCATAGCCGATAGCCAAGGGCGAGCCCTTGCGGGCGGCGATTATCAGGTCTTCCTCGCCGTCGAACAGAAAGCAGAGCGCGAAGGCGCCTTGCAGGCGTTTCAGGGTGGAGCGGGCAGCTTCGACGGGGGTGGCACCTCGGTCGGTCTCGCGGCGGGCAAGGAGGGCGACGGTTTCGGTGTCGGTCTCGGATTCCTGGGCGTAGCCGTCAACGGCAAGCTCGGCGCGCAACTCGCGGAAGTTCTCGATGATGCCGTTGTGGACGACGGCGACAGCGCCCGCCTTGTGCGGATGGGCGTTGATCACGGTGGCGGCGCCATGTGTGGCCCAGCGGGTATGTCCGATGCCCGCTTTCCCGGCGAGAGGTTCGTGGACCAGTAGGTCGGACAGGTTCACCAGCTTGCCAACCGCGCGGCGGCGGTCGAGGCGGCCGTTGTGGACGGTGGCGATCCCGGCGCTGTCATAGCCGCGATATTCCAGACGCTTCAGCGCCTCGACCAAAAGGGGGGCCGCTTCGTGGTTACCGAGGACTCCGACAATACCGCACATTTCTACTGACCTTTTGCCTTGCTGGCCTTGATAGCCTTTAACTTATCGAACATTCGGGCGGCGAGACCGGGTTTGGTGACCTGGCGTGCACGACCGATTGCAACGGCATTGGGCGGGACGTCTTCGGTGATCACCGAGCCGCTGGCGGTCAGTGCGCCGTCGCCCACCGTCACCGGTGCCACCAGCATGGTGTCGGACCCGATGAAGGCGCGTTTACCGATGCGGGTGCGGTGCTTCATCACCCCGTCGTAATTGCAGGTGACGGTGCCCGCGCCGATGTTGGTGAATTCACCGATATCCGCGTCGCCAATGTAAGTCAGATGCCCGACCTTCACGCCTTCCTCGAGGATGGCGTTCTTTATTTCCACGAAGTTCCCGACATGCACATCTTCGGCCAATTCCGCGCCGGGGCGCAGCCTTGCGAAGGGGCCGACGGTCGCGCCCCGGCTGATGTGGCAGCCTTCCAGATGGCAGAAGCCCTTGATTTCCGCCCCGGATTCAATGGTGACGCCGGGGCCGAAGATCACGTTCGGGCCGATCACCGCATCGCGGCCGACATGAGTGTCAAGCGCGAAGAACACGGTGTCCGGCGCAGTCAGGGTGACACCGTTGTCCAGCGCCTCGGCGCGGGCGCGGGACTGGAAGGCTGCCTCGGCCTCGGCCAGTTGGGCACGGGTGTTGACGCCAAGGGTCTCGGCCTCGTCGCAGAGGACCACGCCGGCGGAAAGGCCGCGGGCGCGGGCCAGTTCGACGATGTCGGTCAGGTAGTATTCCTGCACTGCGTTGGCGGCCTTCACATCGGCGATCAGCGAAAACAGCGTCTTGGCTTCAGCGCAGATAACGCCAGAATTGCAAAGGGTTATGGCGCGCTCGTCCAGGCTTGCGTCCTTGAATTCGCGGATTGCGAGGAGGTTGCTTCCTTCGGTGATCAGCCGGCCATAGCGACCGGGGTCACGGGCGTGGAAGCCAAGCACGACAACGGCATGTTGGCCGCGTGCCGCGAGCATCGCGCGCAGCGTTTCTTCGCGGATCAGGGGGGTATCCGCGTAAAGGACGATCGCTTCGCCCTCGGCGTGGGCCAGAAACGGGGCGGCCTGGGCCACGGCATGGGCGGTGCCAAGCTGGGGGTCTTGCAGCACCGTCTCAACCGTTTCGTCAAAGGCGGTTGCAGCGGCGGCGACGGCCTCGCCGCCATGGCCGGTGACGGTGACGATGCGCGCCGGGTCAAGGTTGCGGGCGGTGGTCAGCGCGTGATGGAGGAGGGGTGCCGCGGCCATCTGGTGCAGGACCTTCGGCAGGTCGGAGTTCATCCGCGTGCCCTGTCCCGCCGCCAATACGATCACTGAAACCTGCATTCTGCCCCTTTCATTATTGTTGTGCCCGTTTTACCCCCGTGGTGCGGGGTGGCAAGGGGCCTTGCCTCACAGCCTGTTACAGGCCCGTCACAGGAAGGTCGCCATGCGTTGTGTCGTTTTCGATCTGGACGGAACCCTGGCCGATACCTCGGCTGATCTTCTGGCGGCGGCGAATGCCTGCCTGCCGGGCGGCGCTGTGCTGGGGCCCGGCGACGCGCTGACCGCGTTTCACGGCGGCCGCGCGATGCTGCGGCTGGGCTATGAGCGGCTGGGGCGGGCGTGGTCCGAGGCCGATGTGGATGCGGCCTATCCGGTGTTGCTGGAGGCCTACCGGCAGGCGATTGCGGTGCATACCCGGCTTTATCCCGGCGCGATGGCGGCGGTGGAGGCGCTGAAATCCCAAGGCTTCGCGGTGTCGATCTGCACCAACAAGCCCGAAGGCCTGGCCGAAGAGCTTTTGCGGCAGCTTGGCGTGCGCGGGGCCTTCGATGCGATGATCGGGGCCGACACGCTGACGGTCAGAAAGCCGGACCCGGCGCCCTATGTGGCCGCGGTTGAGCGGGCCGGGGGGATCGTGGCGCGGTCGATGCTGGTCGGCGATACCGAAACCGACGCCCGGACCGGCGTGGCAGCGGGGGTGCCGGTAGCGCTGGTGACCTTCGGGCCGCAGGGAGCGGGTGTCAGACGCTTCCAGCCGGCGGCATTGCTGGACCATTTTGACGATTTGCCGGTGCTGGCGGCAACTCTGCTGCCCTAGCGCCGGGCTTCGGGTGTCGGACTGGAGGGTTTCACACCCTCCAGACCTCCCGTGGGATATTTTTGCAGAGAGGAAGCACAATTTGAATTGAATTGTGCGCAGTTGTGCTGACGGCATGAACGACGGCAGTCACGTCTGGACGCAGACGCCCGTTTGACTTGGTATCGTGGCGCCCCTACCGTCCGCCGCCATGAACCCTGCCCCCGCCCATCCCGTTGACACCATCCCCGTCCCGGTCAGCCGCCATGCGGTGACATTCGTGCTGATCACGGTGTTTCTGGACATGGTGGGCTTTGGCCTGATCCTGCCGGTCCTGCCAGCGCTGATTGAAGCGGTCGGAGGGATGGAACTGGCCGATGCGGCCTATGTCGGCGGCTGGATGTTCGCGGCGTTTTCCATCGCTCAGTTTGCCTTCAGTCCGCTGGTCGGTAACCTTTCGGACCGGTTCGGGCGGCGGCCCCTGCTTTTGCTGGCGATTTTCGGGTTGGGGGCGGATTACCTGTTTTCCGCGCTTGCGCCGACGCTGTTCTGGCTGTTCGTGGGCCGGGTGATCGCAGGGGTGTGCGGGTCGTCCTATGTCATTGCAAATGCCTATATCGCCGATGTCACCGCGCCAAAGGACCGGGCCCGCGCCTTCGGGCTGGTCGGGGCGGCCTTCGGGGTGGGGTTCGTGCTTGGCCCTGCGATTGGCGGGCTTCTGGGCGAGCTTGGTCCCCGGGTCCCGTTCTATGTGGCGGCGGCGATATCGGTCCTGAACCTGATCTACGGCTGGTTCGTCCTGCCCGAAACGCTACCCCCCGAAAAGCGCCGCCGCTTCGAGTGGCGGCGGTCGAACCCGTTCGGGGCGTTCAAGGTCTTTGCCCGCTATGCCAGCGTGCTGCCGCTTTGCGCCATCCTGGGCGTGTATTTCTTTGCCAGCGCCGTCTATCCGGCGATCTGGGCCTTCTGGGGGATGGCCAAGTTCGGCTGGTCCGAGGGGATCGTCGGGCTGACGCTGGCGGCTTTTGGCCTGATCACCGCGATCTTTCAGGGCTTGGTCACCGGCCCGGTGGTGGCGCGCTACGGCGAATGGCGGGTTTGCCTCTTCGGGCTGCTGATTGCGGTAGTGGTAGCGTTTGGCTATGGCCTTGCCGGGTCGCTTGTAGCGGTTCTTGTGCTGCTTGTGGTGCATGGGCCTGAAGGCTTTGTCCATCCGATGCTGGTGGCGATGATGTCGAAAGCGGTGCCCGAAAATGCGCAGGGTGAGTTGCAGGGAGGGATCTCGGCTATGATGAATGTGGCGATGCTGTTTGGCACTGTGATCTTCGCGCAGGTGTTCAGTGCATTCCTTCAGCCGGACGCGGCCTTCCGGTCGCCCGACGTCAGCTTTTTCCTGGCGGCGGGGCTGCTGGTCGGCACGCTTTTGTTGTTTCTCAGGCTGGTCAAGCGACCAGAGGTGGCATGATGGAGCGTTTCACCGGCAGCTTCACCCAGCAGGAACCGATCCCCGAAGCCGGGATCGAGGCGGCGATGGCCGTGCTGCGGCATGGGCGGTTGCACCGCTATAACGTGGCGCCGGGCGAGGTGGCGGAAACCGCGCTGCTGGAGGAAGAATTCGCGGCCTATGTCGGGGCGAAATACTGTCTGGCGCTGGCCTCGGGCGGGGCGGCAATGGCTTGTGCGTTGCGCGCGCTTGAGGTGCAGCCCGGTGAACCGGTGCTGTCGAACGCCTTCACCCTTGCCCCGGTGCCGGGCGCGATCGCCAGCATTGGCGCGAGGCCGGTTTTTGTCGAGGTGACGGAAGACCTGACGCTGGACCATGGCCACCTCGAGTCGCAGGCGGAAGCCACCGGCGCGCGGGTCCTGCTGCTGTCGCACATGCGGGGCCATGTCTGTGACATGGACGCACTGATGGCGCTGTGCAACCGGCTTGGCCTGCGGGTGATCGAGGATTGCGCCCACACGATGGGGGCGCGATGGAAAGGGGTGCCCTCGGGCAGGCATGGCGCGATCGGCTGCTATTCGACGCAGACCTACAAGCACATGAATTCGGGCGAGGGCGGGTTTCTGGTCACCGACGATGCCGAGATTGCGGCGCGGGCAGTGCTGCTGTCGGGGTCCTACATGCTTTACGCGCGCCATCGCGCCGCCCCGGCGCCGGAGGTTTTCGAAGGACTGAAGCTGGATGTCCCCAATGTCTCCAGCCGGATGGACAATCTGCGCGCGGCGATCCTGCGGCCGCAGATCGGGATGCTGGATGACAGGCGCGCGCGCTGGCGGATCCTTTATCAGGGGATGGAGGCGGGACTGTCTGGCGTGCCAGGGCTGCGGCTTATCCCGCGACCGCAGGCAGAGGATTACATGGGGTCGTCGTTCCAGTTCCTGCTGCCGGGCTGGGAGCCGGCGCGGGTTGCGGCCTTCGTCGCCGGGGCTGCGGCACGGGGGGTGGAGTTGAAATGGTTCGGCGCCGCCGAGCCCTTGGGGTTCACCAGCCGCTATGCCCATTGGCGCTATGCGGCACCGGTGACGCTGCCACAGACCGACCAGGTGCTTGCGGGACTGATCGACATGCGCCTGCCGCTGACTTTCGTTCCCGATGATGTGCCGGTGATCGCCCGGATCATCGCCGAAGAGGTTGGCAAGGCCGCCGGGGCCGAGGCTTTGCTGCCGGTGGCCACACCGGTTGTGGAATAGGCCGGTGGCGCGTCTCTTTGGTCCTGCCCGGCCTCCCGGCCTTGTGACCCGTCTGGTGCGGCGGCTGGTCGATCCGCGCGTCTATCTGAAGATCGTGGTGCTGGTCGGGGTGATCGGGCTGATCCTGCTGCCACTTGCGGCGGATCTGGTGAACGCGGCGCTGAGGCCGGTTGCAGGCGACGGGGGCACCTGCCGCATCCTTCGGGTGATCGACGGCGATACAGTCACGCTGATGTGCCCCGAGGAAGGCATGCAAAGCGCGCGGTTGCTGGGCTTTGACACGCCCGAGAAATACGCGCCGAAATGCCTGGCTGAACTGATTGCGGCCGAACGGGCAAGCTGGGCTTTGCGCACCCTGATCCAGAAGGCAGAGCGGCTGAAGGTCACCTTTGAAGGCACAGACCAGTATGGTCGGGCGTTGGTCCGGCTGGAGCTTGACGGTCAGAATGTGGCAAGCCGAATGGTGCGGACCGGTTTGGCGCGCACCTATGGCGGCGGGCCAAGGGGAAGTTGGTGCTGATGCGGATTCTGCGCCGGGGACGGCTATCACTGGAAGTGGAGCTGGCCGAACTTTCGGTCATCATGCTCTTCGATGGCGAAACGGCAATGCCGCTGACATATCTGCGCGGACCGGATGGCGCGCCCCTTCCCGAGGCGGACCTTGCCGGTGCCGATCTCGTGGACGGCAAGCTGCGCCTGCCGGTGCGTGCCTTTCTGGTGCGGGGGCCCGAGGGTTGCCTGCTGATCGACTCGGGTGCCGCGCAGGCCTGGCACAAGCCGCTTGGCCGCCTGCCCGAGGCCATGGCCGAGGCCGGGGTCGGCCCCGGCAAAGTGACGGCGGTAGCCCTGACCCATACGCATGTCGATCACCTGAGCGGGCTGGTCGGGGCCGACGGCGGCCTGGCCTTTCCGAACGCCACCCGGATATTCGTCGCGACCGAGGAGTTGACGGCATTCCGCGACACCCCCCGGATGCTGCCCGTTCTGTCACGGCTGATGCCGCTGGAACAGGGCGACGGCCCGCTGCGCGGCGTGAGCGCGATCAACGCGCCGGGGCATTCGCCGGGGCACATGGCTTTCTTGGTGGAGGGCCGCCTGCTGATCTGGGGCGACCTTGTCCACCATGCGGCGGTGCAGGTCGCCCGGCCCGAGGTGACCTGGGCCTTCGATGACGATCCGGATGAAGCCCGCGCCTCGCGGCTGGCGCTGATGGCGCAGGCGGTCGAGGCCGGATGGCTGGTGGCTGGCGCGCATCTGCCCGACCCCGGCATCTTCCGGATCGAGCGGTCGGGCAGCGGCTATGCCTTCCACCCGGTGTCGCGCGGGATGTGAGCGGAGCTTTCGGAATCGAGCGCGTTCCGCGCAAGCCTTTGTCTCGCCTCTGCGCGCGGAGCGCGCGCAACCGGCTCGAACAGTGGGGGTATTCCACCCCAACGCCTCCGGCCCACACCCCCGAAGCGCATTTGCCGAACAAAGCAAACGGGTTTGCTCCTTTGAGAAATGCGTCGGGAAGATCGAGGGGCTGGCCCTTTGTCAGCCGAGGAAAAGCGCGCAAGTGCTTTGACGAGAGGAAAGGCTTGCGGCGGCACGCCGCTCTGCCGGATGACCGCAGTTGAGGGTCACTGCGGATAGGGCGATGTGCCCCCCAGGCTGGCATTGGTGTGGCCGATCAGCACCTCGCAGAGGCAGGCCTCGCCGGTGCAGGCGTCGCGCTGGGCGATGAAATCCTGGTCCAGCGGCGGGTTTTCCTGATCGACCTCGCGTCCGGTGGCGTTTTCGACGGCATAGACCCAGGCCAGCGTATCAAGCTGCCCCATCTGCCAGAGCGTCCGGTCGGGCTGGTCGGCGCTGTCACAGAGGATCTGCTGCGCGGGGTTTGTCGGGTTTTCGCAGCCGATATCGGACAGGACCAGCGGATAGCTTTGTTCCAGTTCGGTCAGCCGCGACCCCAGGGCGGCGGCATCGATGCCGCAGACCTGGGCGAGGGTCGGGGCGGCGGTCATGCCAAGGATCAGGCTGGCGGAGAGGAGTGCGCGCATGGGTGTTGCCTTTCAGTTTGACGTCTGGCGAGGTAACGGACCGCAAGGCTGGCGGTCAAGGTAGGGAAACACCGCGCGCCCCATGGTCGCGTCATGGCCGAGGCCGATCGTCAGGGCAATATTGCAGTGGCGTCATCACGCAGGCTGCAAGGCGGGCGAAATCCGGGGCTTGGCGCCCTGACCCGTTGCTGCAGGCCGGTAAATTCGGCCCGGCTTCGGTTGACCCCGGTGAGGGCGCAGAGTAAACGGGCGAGAAGTCGAAGCGGGCCGCCAGAGTCTGCAAGCCCGCGTGTCGCCAGCATCAAGGAGCCCCTCGTGGATCTGCTTTTGCGAGAGTATCTTCCCATCATCGTCCTGTTGGCCGTTGCCACCGGCCTTGGGCTTGTCCTGATCCTTGCTGCGGCCGTGCTTGCGGTGCGCAATCCGGACCCGGAAAAAGTCTCGGCCTACGAATGCGGGTTCAACGCTTTTGACGATGCCCGGATGAAGTTCGACGTGCGGTTCTACCTTGTGTCGATCCTGTTCATCATCTTCGACCTTGAGGTCGCATTCCTGTTTCCCTGGGCCGTGGCCTTCGGCGAGATCAGCATGGCCGCCTTCTGGTCGATGATGCTGTTCCTGGCCGTTCTGACGATCGGTTTTGCCTATGAATGGAAGAAGGGAGCCTTGGAATGGGAGTGATGGCGGGCGCCAACACGGCCGGGGGCGACCATGAGGTTGCCGTCCAGGCCCTGAACCGCGAGCTTTCGGACAAGGGGTTCCTCTTGACCTCGACCGAGGACATCATCAACTGGGCCCGCATTGGCTCTCTGCACTGGATGACCTTCGGCCTTGCCTGCTGCGCGGTCGAGATGATGCACACCGCCATGCCGCGCTATGACATGGAACGCTTCGGCACCGCCCCTCGCGCGTCGCCGCGCCAGTCGGATCTGATGATCGTCGCGGGCACCCTGACTAACAAGATGGCCCCGGCGCTGCGCAAGGTCTATGACCAGATGCCCGAGCCGCGCTATGTGATCAGCATGGGGTCCTGCGCCAATGGCGGGGGCTACTATCACTATTCCTACAGCGTTGTGCGCGGCTGTGACCGGATCGTTCCGGTCGACATCTATGTCCCCGGCTGCCCGCCCACGGCCGAGGCGCTGCTTTACGGTATCCTGCAGTTGCAGCGGAAGATCCGCCGCACCGGCACGTTGGTGAGGTGATCATGAGCGAAGCCCTGCAGGAACTTGCCGCGATCATCGAACTGAAACGGCCCGAGGCTGTGCAGTCCAGCGTCATCGTCCACGGCGAACTGACGCTGGCCGTGAACCTTGCCAATCTGGAACATCTGGTCGAGCTGCTGCGCGATGACCCCGCTTGCCGGTTCACGTCGCTGGTGGACATCACCGCCATCGACCATCCCGAACGCGCCCAGCGGTTCGACGTGGTGTATCACTTCCTGTCGATGTACCGGAACCACCGCATCCGCCTGAAGGTCGCGGTGCGCGAGGACGAGATGGTGCCGTCGCTGATCGACCTCCACCCCTGCGCCAACTGGTTCGAGCGCGAGGTGTTCGACATGTTCGGCATCCTGTTTTCCGGCCACCCCGACCTGCGTCGGATCCTGACCGACTACGGGTTCCGGGGTCACCCCCTGCGCAAGGACTTTCCGACCACGGGCTATACCGAAGTACGCTATGACGAAGCACTGAAGCGGGTGGTCTATGAGCCGGTCAAGCTGGTGCAGGAATATCGGCAGTTCGATTTTATGAGCCCGTGGGAAGGCGCGGAATATATCCTTCCCGGTGATCAGAAGGGGACGACGAAGTGATGCAGTTTGACGCGCGTTGGGGTTGGGGCGCCATTCACGGTGGCGGCCTTGTGTGGATGTTGATTGCGGCTGTCGTGATCGTGGTGCCGTTCTGGCGGCTCTTGCCGAAGTTCGGCATTCCGAACTGGGTGGCGATCCTTGCGGTGTTTCCGCTGGCGGCCGTCGTGCTTTTGTGGGCGATGGCGTTCCAGGACAAGCTGTCAGGCAGAGACGGCAAGTCATGATGGACGGCGATATCCGCAGGAATACCTACGACGACGGCTCGACCGATTTCGAGACCGGCGAACAGCGCATCCGCAACTTCAACATCAACTTCGGCCCGCAGCATCCGGCGGCGCATGGCGTTTTGCGGCTTGTGATTGAACTCGACGGCGAGATCGTTGAGCGCTGCGATCCGCATATCGGCTTGCTGCATCGCGGCACCGAAAAGCTGATGGAAAGCCGCACCTACCTACAGAACCTGCCCTATTTCGACCGGCTCGACTATGTCGCGCCGATGAACCAGGAGCATGCCTGGTGTCTGGCGATCGAACGCCTGACCGGGGTGCAGGTGCCCCGGCGCGCAAGCCTGATCCGGGTGCTTTACAGCGAAATCGGGCGGGTGCTGAGCCACCTTTTGAACGTGACCACGCAAGCCATGGACGTGGGCGCGCTGACGCCTCCCTTGTGGGGGTTCGAAGAGCGCGAAAAGCTGATGGTCTTCTATGAGCGGGCCTGCGGCGCGCGGCTGCATGCGGCCTATTTCCGGCCCGGCGGCGTGCATGTCGACCTGCCGGATCAACTGGTCGAGGATATCGACCAGTGGGCGGTGGAATTTCCGAAAGTTCTGGACGATATCGACGGGCTTCTGACCGAGAACCGCATCTTCAAGCAGCGCAACGCCGATATCGGCGTGGTCACCGAGGCCGATATCCAGAAATGGGGCTTTTCGGGGGTGATGGTGCGCGGCTCCGGGCTGGCCTGGGATCTGCGGCGCGCGCAGCCCTATGAATGCTATGACGAATTCGAGTTTCAGATCCCCGTAGGCAAGAACGGCGACTGCTATGACCGCTATCTTTGCCGGATGGAGGAAATGCGGCAATCGACCAGCATCATCCGCCAGGCCTGCGCCAAGCTGCGGGTGGAAAAGGGCGACGTGCTGGCGCGCGGCAAGATCACGCCGCCGAAGCGGGGCGAGATGAAGACCTCGATGGAGGCGCTGATCCATCACTTCAAGCTTTACACCGAAGGCTTCCACGTGCCGGCGGGCGAGGTTTATGCCGCAGTCGAAGCGCCCAAGGGCGAGTTTGGCGTTTTTCTGGTCGCCGATGGCACCAACAAGCCCTATCGCGCCAAGATCCGCGCGCCGGGGTTCCTGCACTTGCAGGCGATGGATTACTTGATGTGCGGCCACATGCTTGCCGATTGTTCGGCCGTGATTGGCAGCCTCGATGTCGTGTTCGGGGAGATCGACCGCTGATGCCGGACGTCACGATCAATCTCTGGACGCTGATCATTGGCGCGGCCTCGGGCCTCGCCGCAGTTCTGGGGGCCCGGCTGGGACATCGTCTTGTCATGGGTGCCATCATCGGTGCCGCAACCGCCGCAATCCTGACTATCGCCAGGGGATATATCTGAGCCATGCTCCGCCGCCTTCACAAAGACCAGCCCGCCTCTTTCGCCTTCACTCCGGCGAACCTTGCCTGGGCACAGGGCCAGATCTCCAAATATCCCGAGGGGCGTCAGGCATCGGCCATCATCCCGCTCTTGTGGCGGGCGCAGGAGCAGGAGGGCTGGCTGAGCCGTCCTGCCATCGAATACGTGTCCCAGATGCTGGGCATGGCCTATATCCGGGGGCTGGAGGTCGCGACTTTCTACTTCATGTTCCAGTTGCAACCGGTTGGGTCCGTAGCACATATCCAGATTTGCGGCACCACCAGCTGCATGATCTGCGGTGCCGAGGACCTGGTGGCCGTCTGCAAGGAGCTGATCGCCAAGACGCCGCATATCCTTTCGGCTGATGGCAAGTTCAGCTGGGAAGAGGTCGAATGCCTTGGCGCCTGCGCCAACGCGCCGATGGCGCAGATCGGCAAGGATTACTACGAGGACCTGACTCCCGCCGGCCTGCGCAAGCTGATCGCGCGGTTCTCGGCTGGCGAGGTGCCGGTGCCGGGCTCGGAAATCGGGCGCTATGCGGCGGAACCGGCGTCGGGATTGACCAGCCTGACCGAGTATGAGAGCGGGCGGTCGCGCTATAATGCCAGCGCGCAGCTGGCCGTCGAACTTGGCGACACGGTCAAGCGGATCGATGGCACCGAAGTGCCGCTGACCACCCCGTGGCAAGGCAAGCCCGCCGTGCCGGAGCCTGCGGGGACGAGGGCGGACGAGTCCAGGCCCGCGGCGCTTGCGGGGCCAAGGGGCGGCAAGGCGGACAACCTGAAGCTGATCCTTGGCGTCGGGCCCAGGCTGGAAGTGCTTTGCCACCGTCTGGGGTTCTATCATTTCGACCAGATCGCAGCGTGGACCCCGGCGGAAATCGCCTGGGTCGATGCCAATCTGGAAGGGTTCAAGGGACGGGTAACCCGCGACAAATGGGTGGCTCAAGCAAAGGTGTTGGCCGCGGGCGGCACGGCAGAAGATGCCGAGCGGGTGGCCAGGAACTAGGAGAGGGGAGCCAAGGCACGGCAATCACGCCCGCAAAGGGCGGCACTAGGAGAGGGACGAAAGATGCGCAAGCCAGAGAACAGGAAAGCCCCGACGGTTTCGGGATGGGTCATCGCAGCGGCTGCAGGTCTGGCCGCCTTTGGCGTTCTGGTTTTCGTTGGCAAGTTCGATCTCCTTCCGGCAGCCGCACTCGCCGCCGTTGTTGCCGCTTTGGTCGGTCTGATCCTTGGCATGCAGCGGGGCGCAAGCGGCGTCGATGTTCCTGCCCAGAAGGCACCGGCCAGGGCTGAAGCGGCCGAAGCCACGGCCCCGGTGCAGCCGGTTGTTGAAGTTGCCAGCCCCGCCGCCCCCTTCGTTTCCGCCCCTGTCCCGGAAGCAAAGCCGAAAGTCGCTGCCAAGCCGAAAGCCGCTGCCAGGCCGAAGGCAGAAGGTCTGCAGCGCCTGAATGCGCCGCGCAAGGGCAAGGCCGACGACCTGAAGGAAATCGAGGGCATCGGTCCTGCAATGGAAAAGCTGATCAACGGGATGGGCTTTTTTCACTTCGACCAGATCGCCTCGTGGTCCGATGCCGATGTGGCGCTGGTCGATGCCGAAATGAAGGGCTTCAAGGGGCGCATCACCCGTGACAAGTGGGTGGCGCAGGCGAAAATCATCGAATCAGAAGGGCTTGAGGCGTTCCGGATACGCGCCAAGACCAACAACTACTAAGGATGGCCATGCAGCGCCCCGATCCATCATCCGACCGTAGGCTCGCCTTGAAGGCGCGGCTTGTGGCTGTCGTCCTTGCGGCGACGGTGATCCTTTGGATGGGCGCGCAGTGGCTGGGCGGGCAGATGGGATGGGAAACACGCTATGTGTTTCTGTTCGATTTCGCCGCTTTGGCCGCATTCGTTTGGGCCATCGTGGTGACGTATCAGATCTGGCGGGAACGCCAGAGGTAAAGAGGCTAGAGATGCTCAAGGATCAGGACCGCATTTTCACCAACCTCTACGGGATGCATGACCGCAGCCTGAAGGGCGCGATGAAGCGTGGCCATTGGAACGGCACCGCCGAGATCATCCAGCGCGGGCGGGACACGTTGGTTGAACAGGTGAAGGCCTCGGGTCTGCGCGGTCGTGGCGGGGCGGGTTTT
>PNJK01000055.1 GCA_013821825.1 Rhodobacter sp. | reverse complement strand
TGGCGGTCAGGTCATGGTGCAGGAGGGCATCATGGACCGCTTCGACATTGCCCAGGTCTACGGCATCCACAATGCGCCGAACGTGCCGTTCGGGCAGTTCCAGACAACGCCCGGTCCGCTGATGGCGTCGGTGGACACGGCCTTTGTCTACGTCACGGGCAAGGGCGGGCATGGGGCCACGCCGCATGAATGCGTCGACCCGGTCGTGGCGGTCGTCGGCATGGTGCAGGCGATCCAGACGATCATCCCGCGCAACGTCTTTGCCTTGGACGAGGCGGTGATTTCGGTCACGCAGATCCACTCCGGGACGGCCAGCAACATCATCCCGGAAGAGGCGATGTTCTGCGCCACGATCCGCTGTTTCAAGCCGGATGTGCGGGCGCTGCTGAAGAAGCGGCTTTTCGAGATCGTCGAGGGCCACGCGGCGGCCTATGGCGTCAAGGCGCGGATCGACTACGACTGGGGTTATCCGGCCACGATCAACCACGAGGACGAGACCGACTTCGCCGCCGATGTCGCGCGCGAGGTGGTGGGGCCGGATGCGGTGGACGCCCGGTCGAACCGCGAAATGGGGTCGGAGGATTTCAGCTACATGCTGGAGGTGCGGCCGGGAGCATACCTCTTCCTTGGCACCGGGCCGGGGGCGGGGCTGCACCACCCCGCCTATGATTTCAACGACGAGGCGGCGCCGATCGGGGCCAGCTTCTTCGCGCGCCTGGTGGAAAGGGCGCAACCGATAGTCTGATTTGACGGAGCATTTTCATGCGGTTATCGGTGGTTCTTCTGACCGTCATTTCCGGCCCGGTTGCCGCGGATGAATATGTCGGCTTTCAGATCGCCCGCGCAAGGCAGACGCTCTGCTGAGCGCGCATCGGGCAAGGGCCCGGATCGGTCTTGGCGGACCCGGCCGGAGATACATCCAGCAAGGTGGCCGGGCGCCGAATCGCCATGCGCAGCGGTATTCGCGTATTTTGCCCCGGATCAACCTTTGGACACCATATCTTGCCCCACCCCAACCTTTGGGGGTCGCATGGGTCTGGTGAAAATTTGATCAAAATGCTAGGCTGTCCGGGCACCAGACCGGAGAGACCGATGACCGCCGCCCTTGCCTTGAACTCACCTTCGCCCGCCGAACTTTGGGAAATGGACCGGGCGCATTCGCTGCATCCTTGGACGAACTTCGGGTCTTTCGAACGCGAAGGGTCGCTGGTGATCTCTCGGGGCGAGGGGGCCTGGCTTTGGGATGCGGAGGGCAAGCGCTACTTTGACGCGGTGGGCGGGCTGTGGTGCACCAACATCGGACTTGGCCGGCGCGAGATGGCGCAGGCGATTGCCGATCAGGTCGAGCGGCTGGCGTTTGCGAACACCTTCGTCGACATGACCAATGATCCGTCGGCGCGGCTTTCGGCCAAGTTGGCCGAGCTTGCTCCGGGCGATCTGAACCGGGTGATGTTCACGACGGGCGGCTCGACTGCGGTCGATACGGCGGTGCGGACGATCAGCTATTATCAGACCTGCATGGGCCGTCCTGACAAGACAGATGTCGTGGCGCGGGACTACAGCTATCACGGCTCGACCTATCTTGCGCAAAGCGTGGGCAAGCGGCCCGGCGACCGGGTGCCGGAATTCCGCTACAAGGAGACGGGGATTCATCACCTGTCGGTGCCGAACCCTTACCGGCGGCCGGAGCGGATGACCGAGACCGAGTTCTGCGACTGGCTGGTGGCTGAATACGAGGACCTGATCGCCAGGGTCGGGGCCGACCGGATCGGCGGGTTCATCGCCGAGCCGATCCAGGCCAGTGGCGGGGTGATCGTGCCGCCCGACGGCTATCTGCGCCGGATGTGGGAGGTCTGCCAGCGCCACGACATCCTGTTCATCGCGGACGAGGTGGTCACGTCCTTCGGGCGGCTCGGGCACTGGTTCGCCTCCTGGGACGCGTTCGGGGTGCAACCCGACATGATCTGCACCGCGAAGGGCCTGACCTCGGGTTATGTGCCCTTGGGCGCGCTGATCATCTCTGACCGGATGTGGGAGGCGATGGCGGCGGACGGATCGCGCTGGTTCACCGCCGGTTTCACCTATTCCGGGCATCCGGTGTCCTGCGCGGCTGGCCTGAAGAACATCGAAATCATGGAGCGTGAGGATCTTCTGGGCAACGCCGCCCGGGTCGGCGCCTATTTCGAGACCCGGATGGCGGCGCTGAAGGACCTGCCGCTGATTGGCGATGTGCGGGGGCAAAAGCTGATGCTTTGCGTGGAAAGCGTGGCCGACAAGGCGACGAAGGTGGTGCTGCCGGATGCGGCGAACGAATCGAAGCGCATCTCAAACGCGGCCGAGGCGATGGGGCTTATCGTGCGGCCGATGGGGCATCTGAACGTGATGTCGCCACCGCTCATCATCACCGAGACCGACGTCGATTTCGTGGCCGAGGTGCTGGAACGGGCGATCCGGCGGGTCACCGACGAGCTGGTGCGCGAAGGTTTCACCCTGGGTTGACCCGGGTGGGTAGACTTGCGGGGCGGGGTGGTTACATCCCCGCCCTGACGGATAGGCGCGGTCTCCGGTCTTGAAACGATAGCGCGTTGCAGAGGGAGGCTTCGATGGCCCTTGAAGATGCGAAATCCGAAGTTGACACGGCGTTCACCCGCAAGGGGCTGCGCGGTTATGCGTTTGAAAACACCTTTGGCGGGGCGACGTCCTTCCTGCGGCGGACCTATACCAAGGACCTGACCGGGGTTGATCTTGCGATCACCGGCGTGCCCTTCGATCAGGCGGTCACCCACCGCGCCGGCACCCGGTTCGGCCCGCGCGCGATCCGCGAGGCAAGCGCCCTGCAGCCCAACGATCCGCCCTTTGGCTGGCCGACGAACCCGCTGGAAGAGATGAGCATCATCGACTACGGCGACTGCGCCTTCGACTATGCCAAGGTCTCGGATTTCCCCGATAGGCTGACGGCCCATATCCGGGGCATTCTGGCGGCCGGCGCCGGGACGGTGGTGCTGGGGGGTGATCACTACATCACCTTTCCGATCCTGAAAGCCTATGCCGAAAAATTCGGCCCGCTTGGCGTCATCCATTTCGACGCGCATTCCGACCTCTGGCCGGATGACGACCTGACCCGGATCGACCATGGCACCATGCTTTACAAGGCGGTGAAGACCGGGATCGTGGACCCCAAGCGCTCGGTCCAGATCGGGATCAGGACCACGACCGAGGATTATCTGGGCGTCAATGTCATCACCGCGCGTGAGGTGCATGAATGGGGCGTCGAGCGGGTGGTGGCCATGGCGAAGGATATCGTCGGCACCGGGCCGACCTATGTGACCTTCGACATCGACTGCCTTGACCCCTCGGCTGCGCCGGGCACCGGCACGCCGGTCTGGGGCGGCCTGCACAGCTGGCAGGCGGCGGCGGCCTTGCGTGATCTGGCGGGGATCAACATGGTTGGCGGCGATGTGGTCGAGGTCTCTCCTCCTTATGACACCACCGGTGCGACGGCGATTGCGGGGGCACATGTCGCCTATGAGTTGATCTGCCTTTACCATTGGGCGCGGACCCAGCGGTGAAGGGACGAAAAATCCTGGGATAGCTTACGCTGGTGCTGCTGGCCGCACTGGTGACCTTTGCCGGCTTTGTCCGCCTTGCTGCGTCGGATCCGACACGCTCGCACGTCGCACCCGAAGCTGCGGAAGCCTCGGGCGAGGTGCAGGAGTGCGTCGGCGGGGCGACGCTGCGGCTTTCGCCAGAAGCGGTTACCGCGAGTGACCTTCTGCACCGGCTGGATGCCACTGCCATGACCCCCCCCGCAGCTCTCGGCTGGCCGGAACGGTTGAAGACGGACGGATCACCTGGGTCGCGCGCAGCGCGCTTTGGGGGGCTTCCTGACCATGTCACCGCCGAGGCGCGACCGGACGGGGTTTGCATCTGCAGTCGGGTGCGGTTCGGCCTTGGGGACATGGGCGTGAAGGCCGAACGGCTGCGCGACTGGAAGTCACGGCTTCAGGCTTTCCTTTCTGCCGGTATCACAGGGCCCGCCGCCCCCTTGACCGCCCCCGGGATACACGCCAAACCCGGCCACCATGGTTCCGTTGGACAAACTTGCCCAGATCACCCAGCGCTTCGAGTTTCTCGAAGCCCAGCTTCAGGCTGGCGCGGCCCCGTCCGAGATTGCGCGGATCAGCAAGGAATACTCTGACCTCAGGCCGGTGGCCGAGGAAATCGCCGCTTACCGCCAGGCGATCACCGATCTGGAAGACGCCGGGGCGATGCTGGCCGACCCCGAGATGAAGGCCCTGGCCGAGGAGGAGATCCCCCGGCTGCGCGCGCGCATTCCGGAGATGGAACGGGCCCTGCGGCTGGCGCTTTTGCCGAAGGATGCGGCCGATGCGCGGCCAGCGATCCTGGAAATCCGGCCCGGAACCGGCGGCGACGAGGCCAGCCTTTTCGCCGCTGATCTGGCGCGGATGTACCAGCGCCACGCCGAACGGATGGGCTGGCGCTGGGAAGTGCTGGAGGAGCAGACGACCGATCTTGGCGGCCTCAAGGAACTGGTGGCGCTGGTTTCGGGCGAGGGGGTCTTTGCGCGGCTGAAGTATGAGTCCGGCGTCCACCGGGTTCAGCGCGTGCCCGAAACCGAAGCGCAGGGGCGCATCCATACCAGCGCCGCGACGGTTGCGGTGCTGCCCGAGGCCGAGGCGGTGGATATCGACATTCCGGCCAGCGACATCCGGATCGACACGATGCGGTCGTCGGGGGCGGGCGGGCAGCACGTGAACACCACCGACAGCGCCGTGCGTATCACCCATATCCCCAGCGGTATCGTGGTGACGAGTTCGGAGAAGTCGCAGCACCGCAACAAGGAAATCGCGATGCAGGTGCTCCGCGCCCGGCTTTACGAGGCGGAACGCGAGCGGGTGCATTCGGCGCGCGCAGCGGACCGGAAGTCGCAGGTCGGGTCCGGCGACCGCAGCGAACGCATCCGCACCTACAACTTCCCGCAAGGCCGGATGACCGATCACCGGATCAACCTGACTTTGTATGCGTTGTCGCAGATCATGGCGGGGGACCTGACCGAGATCATCGACGCGCTGACCGCGCAGGATCAGGCCGAGAAGCTGGCGGAGATGGAAGGGTGAAGGCCGCCGAAGCGCTGGCCCCGGCAGTGGCGCGGCTTGCGGCGGCGGGAATCGACGGGGCAGGGCGCGATGCGCGGGTCTTGCTCGCGCATGCTTTGGGGATCGCGCCGGACCGGCTGACGCTGCATCTGCAGGACGAGATGACTGGGGCGCAGGAGACAGCCTTTGCGGCCGGGCTGGTGGCCAGGACAGCGCGGCAACCGGTCGCGCAGATCACCGGGCGGCGGCTTTTCTGGGGTCTGCCGTTTCGCGTGACGCCCGACACGCTGGACCCGCGCCCGGAAACCGAGACGCTGGTGGCCGAGGCGCTGAGCCGTCCGTTCCTGAAGCTCCTGGACCTTGGCACCGGCACCGGCTGCATCCTTTTGTCCTGCCTGAAGGGCATGCCGATGGCGCGGGGTGTGGGTGTCGATGCCTCGGAGCCTGCGCTTTCCGTGGCGCGTGCCAATGCCCGCGATCTGGGTCTTGAGGCGCGGGCGCGGTTTCAGGCCTCTGACTGGTTTTCGACAGTCGACGGGGCCTTTGACCTGATCGTCTCGAACCCGCCCTATATCACCGAGGCCGAGATGTCGGACCTTTCGCCCGAAGTGCGTGACTGGGAGCCGCGTCTTGCGCTGACCCCCGGCGGCGACGGGCTGGACGCCTACCGGGCCATTGCGCGCGGGGCTGGCGCGCGGCTGATGCCGGGGGGGCGGCTTCTGCTGGAAATCGGGCCGACCCAAGGTGCCGCCGTGACGGCGCTGCTGGCAAGAGCCGGACTGGCGGACATCCGCATCCTGCCCGACATGGACGGCCGCGACCGGGTGGTAGTTGCGGTCAAGGCCGGGCCGGAAGACAACTGCGGCTGCACCTGAAGCGCGAGGAATCCCCCTGAGACGCGCAAATACTGCTTGTCAGCACGCGGGCCTTGTGTTTATTGACCATTGCGTGGGTAGGGGTTGTCCCCGGCCCCGCGTATTGCCAGCCCCTGCGCGACCATAACCTTGCTGCCCGGATCGGGGCGGCGGCCGCAGGCCAAAGCCATCAAAGGACAAGATGCGCTCTTCGAAGAAACGCTCGCGTTCCAGCCAGAACCGCCCGCGCACCCTCGGCAACATCATTAACCGCGTCTTTGACTCCTCGGGACCCGAGGGCAAGGTGCGGGGCACTCCACAGCAGATCATCGAGAAGTACCAGATGCTGGCACGTGATGCGCAGCTCTCGAACGACCGCGTCGCTGCCGAGAACTTCCTCCAGCATGCCGAGCATTATACCCGGATGCTGGCCGAAGCGACGCGCGAGATGGCGGCCGAACAAGAAGCGCGCCAGCAGCAGTATCAGCAGAACGGTGGTCAGAATGGCGGCCAAAGCGCGGGCCAGCAAGGCGGGCAGCCCGGCGCGCAGCAAAACCGCGGCGACAGGATCGACCGGGGCGACCGCGGCGACCGGCGTGGCGAGTTCTCGCGCGATTTCCGCGAGGACCGGGATTACGGCACCATGGAACAGCCGTCGGCGCCTGACGTGATCGATCTTGGCCAAGGCGAGGATACCGGACTGATCGAGACGCCGGAATCGATAATCGTCGCTCCGTCACGTCCGCGCCGGGAACCAGTGGTCACCGACGCCCTCGCCGAGGCGCCGCTCGCGCGGGAAGAACGCGGCCCTCGTCGTCCGCGCGGCCCGCGCAAGCCCAAGGCAGAAGGCAAACCCGAAGGGGATCCGCCCAAGGCTGCCGCAGAATAGTGAACCGACCAAGAAGGCCACCCGCTCGGGTGGCCTTTTTCCTTGCGGGCCATCACCAGAGCCCGAAATGAAAACGGCACCCGCAAAGCGTGCTGTGTTTCAGAGCTGGTTGGTTTCGGCTCCTGCGGCAGGGATCGAACCCACGACCAATTGATTGGGGTCAGGCCCCGGTAATCTTGGTCTTTCGGCATGATTCAGGCTCCGCAAGGAGACTGAACGATGCGCAATCCTGCTGGCTGACGGACGTGCAGTTGGCCCGGCTGCAGCCATTCCTCCCCAGGAGCGTTCGAAGATCAGAATGCGTCCGGGGGACTGTTTTTCTCAGGATGGGCAAGCCGTGCGTTGATGACCGGCCTGTGCTGAGCGGCATGCCACCTGCTATAACAGATGCCCCAAGGCATCCTCTCCGCCGTCGCCCCAGCCGCAACCGTCAGGTTCTGGCTGAGAAATGGGAACGAGGCCTGACCCTGACGTCAATCAGCCTCCGGCAAGCCCGGCGCGGTTCGCAATGCCAGACCAGGGCTGTTCCGCGCTTCGGCTTTTTCCGCATCGGGGGATGACGCGGAATGAGCGAACGCTTTGTGCGTGTGCCACGGCTGCTTTGTACCAAGCGGATGCGTGGCGGCAACCTGCCGCGGACCCGGACGCGGGAAGCCGCGGCCTGCATAGCGCGCGACCGTGCGGCCCGACGCGAGATCAAGGCTTCGGACCCGCCGTCTTGGCAAGAGGGGTGGCTTGGGTGGCTGATCCGACGCCGGCGCCGCGGGGGGCGCTACGTCCAGCGCCAGCCTTCGGCACCGGGGGGCAGGTCACGTCGGGCAAGGTCGGCGTAGATCGGGTCGAGCCTGTCGCGCAACTGGTCAAGCTGTGCTTGGGTCAGGTCTTCACCCCGCCCCGGATGTACGATCTTGTCAGGCTTGGGTTTGTTGAAAGGCAAGCCGAGCCAGGTGCACAGACCGCGCATCGTCTCGTCCTGGAACAAGGCCTCATAGGTCATGACTCTTGTCTTGGCAGCAAGGCCAGCTTGCTCCAGTCGATCCAGCGTAAAGCCGTAATCCGACCGCAGCCAGACACCTTGACCGGGGCGAACTTCGGCCAGAAGAGTGTCGATTGGCACGTCGACTCTTTCACGGCGCCGCAGGTGCCGGATATGCGAAGCGGCGCGCCTTGCCGGATCGCGCATAAGGAACAGGAATCGAACGTCACGGGTCAGCCCGGCGACCTGGCGCAGCGTTTCCAGCGGCAAGTGCGAATAGCTCGGTGAGATTTCTCCAATATGGGTGTGCCCGTCCAGACGCTCGGCGAAAAAGGCAAGATAGGCCTTGGTGTCATGGATATGGCCAATCTGGGCCAAGGCGCGCAATTGATCCCGGGCATGAGGCCGATCAAATGGATTTGGACGGAGAAGAATCTCCTCCATCTTGAAAAGGCGAAAGCCATCGTTTCGGCGGCGATAGGGGTTGTCGGCGAACATGTTGAACACGTTCATTTCTTTGATCGGTGAATGCAGAAAGCCGGGAAGGGACGACATATATTCGGTAAGCCAAGTGGTTCCTGACTTCATTGCACCCAGCCCCACCACCATAGTGCAGTCGCGCGGGTCGGCCTTGTGCCGGGGCAAGAAGCGTCGAAATCGGTCAAGCAACGTTCTCTCCCAAGCCCAGGATTGCACACATCCTTTGGTGATCAGCGCTGTCCAGCCGTGCATCAAGCGCCGCGAGGGTGAGAAAGATGGCCCGGTTACGGCTCTGAAAGCGGATTTTGTCTGCGCCCGGCAATTCCAACTTCCCGTTTTCCGCGCCCGACGAAAGGCGAAACACAGCGGTACTTGCCGTTTTCCAGCTGTGCCGGTCGCGCAGCGGCGCACTGGCGGGAAGCCAAGGCAATTCGCCCCAATGATCCCACTCACCCGGCACCCCTACCTGTTTAAGCAGCGAGGTCTTGTCGCGCATTCCGTATGGAAAGGCCTCGTCAAAGCGCCCCTTGGCCGAGGCAGAAAAGACAAGCTGCGGTTCCTCGGTCGCGTTTGGCTCGGGGCGGGTGGTGAAGGCGTCCTCGTTCCGCGAGAGCCGATGCATCGGCAGGCTGACATAAGACGTAAAGGGCGGGCGCGTCAGGTCGGCGCGCAGGGCCTGCATGGCTTCGGAGGTAAGAAAGCAATTGCCATCCAACACCAGCGTCCAGTCGGCGCGGGCTTTGCCCCAGTCGAGCGCGGCGTTTCGGCCTCCATTCACGTCCATCGCATTGCGGATCTTCGGCGATGCCGCCCAAAGCCGCGCATGCACTCGTTCATAGTTGGATTTTCTAGCGAAGGTCTGGGTCATGAAATAGGCGTCGCCGCCGAAATACGAAGTGTCCATTCGCAGCGCTGTGTAGGCGACTGGGTCGAAGGGCAGGGTCAAGACATCGTGCCCGGCCTGCCGAATCATGGATTCGGCCTGCGCCACGATCCCGGCATCAATGATCCGGTTCAGGACGAAGAGTTTTCGGTAGCCTCCAAAAGTCGGTTCGCGCGTTAACATGAATTCAAGATTTTGCAGGGACTGACCCTGCGCGTGCCGTGGCCAAAGATCATTCCCGATCACTCGTGCAAGGACGATGGTCGGGTCTTGCGGCGGTAGTTTGGTCGATAGGGCGGCAAGAGCTTCGCGACGCTGCAATTCTTCCATCAGGCGAAAAAGGCGGTCTGTCAGCCGGTTGCCAAAACCTCCTGTTGACCGCTTCGGTCGCGCGGGTCGGGGCGAGAGCCGCCCCGACACTGGGCGGGGCGCTTCCATTTGCGGCAATGCTGCGGCTTCGGCGCGGTAACGGGCCAGAACAGGAGTCATCTCGGCAATCATTGCACTATGGTCAACGGTTTCGGGCCATTGGGAAAATCCGCTGCGGAACATGCCATTCTGGAACCAGCGCCGCTCAACGGCGGCATTGCTTGCCTCGAAGCGAGCAAGAAAAGCCTCCGCCTCGGCCCGAGGCACGCGGCGGGGGGAACCTTGCAGTTCAGCCTCGATACGATGCAGCAGGGCACGGTAGGGTTCGTTCCGTGCACCGTTGGGCCACCGCACGCGGTTGTCGCGGTTCAGCTGGCTAATGACATACTGGGCCTCAGCCGAAAGGGCGGGATTGGAGCGTTGGGCAGGGGCGGCGGTCGAAGCCGGCGAAAGGCCAAGCAGGGCACGGAAATCCGCGACGACATCCATCGGCGGGCCGGGTGGATCGTAGGCGCGAACCGTGAGTTCAGCATCGCCCAGCGCAAGGAAGCGGGCAAGGATGCGCTGATGGTCGAAATATTCGAGCTCATCTTTCACCACCCGTCCGGGGGGCAGCGCTAGAAAGCTGTTGGCGGACAGGTCGGACCAGATGTCGTCAAACCCGGCATGGCCCGCCCGCAGGGCTGAGCTGAAGCGGCTGACCGCCAGATCATCCTGTCGCCGCAGATAGACTACGAAATGCAGCCGGTCGACATGCTGGCCAATCCATTCGGCCAGCCGAGCGATCTCGGTAGGGGTGTGAAGGCGGCTCGTTATGAGTTCCGAAGAGATCACAAGCTGCGACCAGCCCTTTACAGTAGCAAGCTCGGCGTCAAAAGCAGCGCGGACACTGTCGCGCCACTCGGCTTCGGGCTCGCGCGTCTGTGAAAGGAAATATGCCTTGATGTCGTCAACTGCCCAATCGTCAAGGCAGGCTGCAACCAGCCGCCAATGGTTCGGCCTGCCCAGGCTGCGTGGCACGAACAGGCCTGCTTTCAGCAGGGCGTGGCGTTCACTGTCCAGCCAGGCCTGAATGGCTGTCGACCCCGTCTTTTCCAGCCCGACATGGATGATTGCGCTGCGTTTCATCGGATCATACCCTCCGCGGTGAACCGGCCCCCTGGCCTGATGGCAAAGGTATCCGCCAAGCGTGATCCGCGCATGCAAGCTGGCAAGCCAGCCGGATACACCGAGACGGAACCCCCGAGTCCGGTGCAAGGCGAGAAGGCCAGCGTGCGGCCGCGGAAAATGCGGGCGTTCGGGTTCATCTGCCGGCACCATAGGCGGCGCAAAAAAGAACCCCGGTCGGCAACAGAGGATCGGCATCGACAGAAGCCACCGATTGCAGTGCGGTGGTGCAGGTCTTGGGATGCTCGGAGCTGAGGATCAGTTCGGCCAACTATGCTCTGGGGTTGCAGGTATTCAAGTTACTAGCGTCGTCGTCGGTTTGGCACAACACGTCCCCGGGCATTGACAGCAGAAAATCCGTTTAGACCAGAACGGCATCCGGACCGAATGCCCGCCGCTGTGGGTTCACATCAGCGGGTTCTGTCCACTGCGCAAGGAACCATTGATCCGTCGTGCACGAGGCAGGATTTGCGGCAGACGGACATGATCCGGCAGGGACGCGGACCTGACAGGCGATACGGCCGACCCGTCAAAGGCCCTGCAATCCGAGGAGTTCGTGCTGACGGAACTGGCGGTTCGCCCGAAGGCCGATCCGGTCGGCAGGCCGGCGACCTTCATCAGCTTCTACAAGCTGTTCGGGATCAACCTTCTGGCCATCGCCCGCGAAAGCAACCGGTCGAACGCGCGGCTGTGGTCGATGCCTGTTCAGGCGGGCGATGTCCTTCTGACGCAGGGCACGCCAGAGGCGATTTCGGATTTCGCCCACCGCTGCGGTTGCGTGCCCCTGGCCGCGCGGCAGCTGCGGCTTCCTGACGCCGATCGGGCATCAGAATTACACGCTGATCCCTGGCCCCGGCGGCTTGCGGCGCGACGATTGGCCGGAGGTCGCGCAGCAGTGAACCGCCGAAAACGGCATGTGCCGCGATCATTGCTCTTGCCTTCCTGCAAATGGTTCTCATTTACATACTAGTTGATCCTGCAAAAGGTGGTTGATGCCCCTGACTCGCCGCGCCCTCATTCTGACCGCTCTTCTTGCTGCAGCACCGCAGGTCGCGACGGCTCAGGACCGGCTCAAGGTGGTCACCACCTTCACCGTCATCGCCGACATGGCGCGCAATGTCGCGGGCGACGGGGTCGATGTGGTTTCGGTCACCAAACCTGGGGCCGAGATTCACGGCTACGAACCCACCCCGCAGGACATTGTCGCCGCCGTGGACGCCGATCTGATCCTGTGGAACGGGCTGGGGCTTGAACGCTGGTTTGAGCAGTTCCTGTCGAATCTTGGCGATGTCCCTTCTGTAACGCTGACCGATGGAGTCACCCCGATCTCGATCACCGGGGGCGAGTATGACGGCCGCGCCAACCCGCATGCCTGGATGAGTCTTGAAAGCGCGCTGATCTACGTGGACAACATTGAAAAGGCGCTGACCACCGCCGACCCGGCCAATGCCGCGACCTATGCCGCCAATGCCGCCGCCTACAAGACCAGGCTTCAGGCCGCCATTGGTCCGCTGCGCGACCAGATCGCCGCGCTTCCGGAAGACCGGCGCTGGCTGGTCACCTGCGAAGGCGCCTTCAGCTATCTTGTCCGTGACCTTGGCCTGCGCGAGCTTTACCTCTGGCCGATCAATGCCGACCAGCAGGGCACGCCCCGGCAGGTGCGGGCCGTGATCGACGGGGTACGCGAACACGCCATTCCGGCGGTCTTCTGCGAAAGCACGGTATCCTCGGCCCCGGCCGAACAGGTGGCGCGGGAAACCGGGGCGGCGTTTGGCGGCGTGCTATACGTCGACAGCCTCAGCACCGCAGACGGGCCGGTGCCAACCTATCTTGACCTGCTGCAGGTCACCACCGAAACCATCGCCCGGGGCCTTGCCCCCGCTGCGGACTAGGGGGCGTCATGCGGGACAGCACGGATGACCTCGGGGAAGGCCAGGGCGAAGGCATCCTTGCCGAAGGCGTCTCGGTCACCTACCGCAACGGCCTGACCGCGCTGAAGGACTCCAGCTTTGCCATCCCCAAGGGCACGATCACCGCGCTGGTGGGGGTGAACGGTGCCGGGAAGTCCACGCTTTTCAAGGCGATCATGGGGTTTGTGCCGCTGGCCTCCGGTCGCATCCGCCTGCTGGGGATGCCCGTTCGCGACGCCCTGCGCCAGAACCTTGTGGCTTACGTCCCCCAGGCCGAGGAGGTGGACTGGTCCTTCCCGGTTCTGGTCGAGGATGTGGTGATGATGGGCCGCTATGGCCACATGGGCTTTCTGCGTCGTCCGAGCGCCCGGGACCGCGCCAAGGTGGACGGGGCCTTGGCGCGGCTTGGCCTTACCGACCTTCGCCACCGGCAGATCGGCGAGCTTTCCGGCGGTCAGAAAAAGCGCGTCTTTCTTGCCCGTGCCCTGGCACAGGATGGCCGGATCATCCTTCTGGACGAACCCTTCACCGGGGTCGACGTCACGACCGAGGAACAGATCATCGACCTTCTGCGCACCCTGCGTGACGAGGGGCATGTCATGCTGGTCTCGACCCACAACCTCGGCTCGGTCCCGGAATTCTGCGACCGCACCATTCTGATGAAGGGAACCGTGCTGGCGCATGGCCCGACCGACACGATCTTCACCCGTGACAATCTGGAGCGGACTTTTGGCGGCGTTCTGCGGCACTTCACGCTGGGCGGCCGCGACCTGCATGACGACGAGGACGCCCGCGAGATCCGTATCATCACCGATGACGAACGCCCCTTCGTCCAATACGGCCGGAAGGGCGACACCTGATGTTGGAGCCCTTCGCCTACAGCTACATGACCAATGCCATGTGGGTGTCGGCTCTGGTCGGCGGGGTCTGCGGATTCCTGTCGTCCTATCTGATGCTGAAAGGCTGGTCGCTGATTGGCGACGCGCTTTCACACTCGGTCGTGCCGGGGGTTGCGGGGGCCTATATCCTTGGCCTGCCATTCGCTCTCGGGGCCTTTCTGTCTGGCGGGCTGGCGGCGGGGGCGATGCTGTTTCTGTCCTCGCGGTCCGGATTGAAGACCGACACGGTGATCGGCCTGATCTTCACCGCCTTCTTCGGGCTTGGCCTGTTCATGATCTCGATCTACCCGACCTCTGTCAGCCTGCAGACCATCACCATGGGCAACATCCTTGCCATCTCGCCCGGAGATACGGTGCAGCTTCTGCTGATCGGGGGCATTTCGGGCGCTGTGCTGCTGGTGCTTTGGAAGGACCTGATGGTGACCTTCTTTGACGAGGCGCACGCCCGCACCATAGGCCTGCGTCCGGACTTGCTGAAGCTGGTGTTCTTCACGCTGCTGTCGGCTTCGACTGTGGCCGCCATGCAGACCGTGGGGGCCTTCCTTGTCGTGGCCATGGTGGTGACACCGGGTGCCACGGCCTATCTTCTGACCGACCGTTTCCCTCGTCTTCTGGCCCTTGCCGCCACGATCGGGGCGTCCAGCGGCTTTGTCGGCGCCTATCTCAGCTACTTCCTTGATGGTGCGACCGGCGGCGTGATCGTCCTTCTGCAAACCCTTGCCTTCGCGCTGGCCTTTCTCTTCGCCCCGAAACACGGGATCCTGGCCGCACGGCGCCGGAGCAGGGATCAGGGCGGAAAGGCTGCCTGATGCTGGAGACGCTGCTGTTCCCTTTCCAGTTTCCCTTCATGCAGAACGCCTTCTGGATCGCGCTGATCGTGGCGCCGCCTTGCGCGCTTCTGTCCTGCTTTCTGGTCCTGAAAGGCTGGTCGCTGATGGGCGACGCTGTCAGCCATGCCGTGTTGCCGGGCATCGTCGCCGCCTATCTTGCGGGTCTGCCCCTGTTGCTGGGGGCCTTCGTCGCGGGGCTTGGTTCGGCACTTCTGACCGGCTTTCTGGCCGACAACAGCCGGATCAAGCGTGACACGGTCATGGGCGTGGTCTTTTCCGCCATGTTCGCGCTTGGGATCGTGTTGCACACTGCCTTTCCGTCGGAACTGCATCTGGAGCATGTCCTCTTTGGCAACATGTTGGGGGTGGGGCGGGCCGATCTGATCACCGCCGCGCTGATCGCCGGTCCTGTCACGCTGGTTCTCGCGCTGAAATGGCGGGACCTGATGCTGCATGCCTTCGATCCGGCTCAGGCCCAGGTATCGGGTCTGCGGACCGGGGTGCTTCACTACGGTCTTCTGGCGATCCTGTCGCTGACCATCGTCGCCACGCTGTCCTCGGTCGGGCTGGTCCTTGCCATCGGCCTGCTGATCGCACCGGGGGCGATTGCCTTCCTGCTGACCCGCAGCTTCGGAGCCATGCTGGTGGTGGCCACCGCTGTCACCCTTGGCGCGATGCTGACTGGCGTCTGGGCCAGCTTCCACCTCGACAGCGCCCCGGCACCGACGATCATCCTGGTTCTGATGGCGTTGTTCCTTCTGGCGCTGGCCCGCCACAGGCTGCGGGCGCGCGCGCCCTGATCGCCCTTTACCCCGGCCCGGCCCGGCCCTAACCATGTCGGGGCAACTTGCCGGGCTCTGACGTCATGACCGAACTCTCTCCGCCTGTGGCCAATGCCGCCATCTGGTTCGCCGCAGACGGCTATGACCCCGCGAAAGGCATCAACGGCCGCCGCGTCGCCGGCGAAAGCTTTCTGCGCGGCTTCTTCACCCATGCCGGGGTCGATGAATTCGTCAGCCTGTCGCACGCGACGGCAGACCACACGGCCTTTGCGGCCATGGCCAAGGCCAGCGGCGTGACCCAGCCCTTGCGCGCGGTGCCTATGCACGCGCCGTCCCGGTTGTCGCCGGTCGATGTGGTCTATTTCCCCGCCCCGCCCGGTCCGGAGGAGTTCTGGCGTCGCGCGCCCTTTGGCGCCGCCGCCTGGGCGCTTTGCGGGATCACCCATACCACCGCCACCAGGGCGGTGATGCAGTCGGTCTTCGACATGCGCGCAGCGCCGCAAATGCCCTGGGACGCAGTAATCTGCACTTCTGCTTCGGTCCAGCATTCGTTGCGCACTCTGATGGAATTGGCCGAGGATCATCTGGCCCTCCGCTTTCCCGGCGCAACCTTGCCCGCGCGTCCCTTGCTGCCGGTGATCCCGCTGGGTGTATGTACCGACGATTTTCGCCCCGATCCCGCCGGAGGCGCTGCCCTGCGCGCCCGCCTCGGACTTGGACCGGCGGATATCGCGGTATCCTGCATCGCCCGGCTGACACCGGATGAAAAGTTCGATCCCTTTCCCCTGTTCCTCGCGCTGGAGGCGGCGGCCCCCGCGTTTGGTGCCAAGGGCGGGCGCTTCCATCTTTTGCTTTGCGGCCAGTTCCGCGATCAGGTCTGGCCCGCCGCCTTCGCCGAAGGGGCGCGCCGTGTGATGCCCTCGGTCGGCTATCACCACATTGACGGCGGTGACGCGGCTGAGCGCAAGGCCACCCTTTCGGGCAGCGACATCTTCGTCTTTCCGATCGACAACCTGCAGGAGACCTTCGGTCTCGCCCCGGTCGAGGCGATGGCGGCGGGTCTTCCCGTCATCGTCTCGGACTGGGACGGGATGAAGGACACCGTGACGCCCGAAGCAGGCTTTCGCATCCCGACCGAGATGCCGGGAGCGGGCGAGGCGACCCATCTGTCGCAACGCTTTCTTGGCGGCACCGACAGCTACCTTCAATATCTGGGCCAGATGTCGGCCCTGACCCGGATCGACGTCCCGGCCCTGACCCGCGCGCTGGTGACGCTTGGCACCGATCCTGATTTGCGCGCCCGGATGGGGGCGGCCGGCCAGGCGCGGGCGCGCGCGCTTTACGACTGGCGCGCGGTGATCCCGCAGATGCAGGCGCTCTGGGCCGAGCAGTCGGCGATGCTGGCCCATGCCCGGGCCGCAGGCGGGGCAGGGGTGGCAAGATCCGATCCGGCCCGCATTCCCGTCGGCCCAGCACCTGACCTGATGTTCGCCAGCTACCCCAGTCGGCCCGCCCCCGACCGCGCCGCACGGCACTTGCGCGCCACCGACACCGGCCAGCGCCCCGGCGTGGCAGAGACCTTCATCTTGCGGCGCTACGCCGCCTCGCGACGGCTGATCGAAGACCCGGCACATCTGGAACAGATCCTCGCCGCCTTCGCCGCGACCGGGGCCGCTGGTGCCACCATTGCCGGGATCGCCGCCCAGACCAGGCTGTCGCCTGGAATCATCGCCCGAGGGGCGCTCTGGCTTGCCAAGTATCACTTCCTGGAGGACGCCCCATGACCCGCCCGATCCCCACCCGGTCCATCCTGATCACCGGCGCCGGGTCTGGCATCGGCCGCGCCACGGCCCGCACCTTTCTGGCCGAAGGCTGGGAGGTCGCGCTGCTTGGCCGCAGGTTGACCGCACTTGAAGAAACTGCCGCAGGTCATCCAGCCCGGATCATCCCCTGCGATGTCGGCGACCCCGCCCAGGTCGAGGCTGCCTTTGCCGAGCTGCCCCGGCTGGATGTCCTTTTCAACAATGCCGGCATCTCGGCTCCCGCCGCGCCGATCGACGAAATCCCCGTTGACCAGTGGCTTGAGGTCAGCCGGACCAACATCACCGGCATGTTCCTCTGTGCGCGCGCCGCCTTTGGCCTGATGCGCCGGCAAAGGCCGCAAGGCGGGCGCATCATCAACAACGGCTCGATTTCGGCGCATGTGCCGCGGCCGGGATCGGCGCCCTACACAATCTCGAAACACGCAGTCACGGGTCTGACCCGCACGCTGGGCCTGGACGGCCGGGCTTTCGATATCGCCTGCGCCCAGATCGACATCGGCAACGCTCTGACCGACATGGCCGCCCGGTTTACCGGGGGTGTGCCTCAGGCCGATGGCAGCATCCGCGCCGAACCGGTGATGGATGTGGATCACGTGGCGAGGATGGTCTTGCACATGGCCAGCCTGCCCCTGAACGTGAACACTCCCTTCGTCACCATCATGGCGCGGGACATGCCTTATCTCGGACGCGGTTAAGGTGGTTCAGCCCAAGCCAGGGCCGTACATCTCTTCCAGCAGCCGGACCAACCGAAGGACCTTCTGGTCCTGGATCGAATAGAAGACCGCCTTGCCTTCGCGCCGGGTGGCGACAAGCCCCTCAAGCCGGAGCCGCGCAAGTTGCTGGCTGACCGCCGCCTGACGCGACTCCAGCAGACGCTCGAGTTCAGTGACCGACCGCTCTCCGGCTGCAAGGTGGCACAGGATCATCAGCCGCCCTTCGTGGCTGAGAGCCTTCAGAAATGCCGCCGCCTCTGCGCTGCAATCCTGCATCGCCGAAGCGATGGCTGCGTCAGAGTTTGCAGTCACCTCTGTCACCCCCGTCAACGGGTCAATGCTATCAAACGACATGCGGGCGCCCTATACAACCTTTGCTTGTATGAAGCTAACATGACATTTGCGTCTTGGCGAGAGGGGCCTTGCTGACTTGCAATGTCAAAGGCAAGGTTTCGCCAAAGCTGTCGCAAGGTTCTGGCACGCCTGCGCCAACCCTGTCTTTCCTTGCCCGTAACCCGCCCGGTGGCCACAACCCAAAGGACCAGAAATCCCGATGACCCGTCCCCTTGCCTTCACCGCCCCCGGCCGCTTCTGGCGTGGCAACCTGCACACCCATTCCACGCGATCCGATGGCGTGCTTCCGCCTGAGGACGTCTGTCGTCGCTACCATGCAGAGGGCTACGATTTTCTGGCGCTGACCGATCATTTCATCGGGTCCTACGACTATCCAATCGTCGACACGCTACCATATCGCACCCACAACTTTACCACCATCCTCGGTGCCGAACTGCATTCCGGCGCGATGGCGAACGGCGAGCTTTGGCATATCCTCGCCGTCGGCCTGCCCGCTGATTTCGCCCCTGGCAATGCGCCCAGCTTCCAGCCTGTCGAAGGGCAGGAGACCGGGCCCGAGATTGCCGCCCGCGCCGTGGCCAGCGGGGCCTTCGTCGCCGTCGCCCATCCGCAATGGTCCGGCCTCACCCTCGCTGACGCCCGCTCGATCACCTCTGCCCACGCGGTCGAGGTCTATAACCACGGCTGTGCCACTGGTTGCGACCGGCCCGATGGCTTTGCCATTGCCGACCTCCTTCTGGCCGAAGGGCGCAGACTGTCGTTGATCGCCACCGACGATGCGCATTTCTCGGAGCCCGACCATTTCGGCGGCTGGGTGATGGTCAAGGCCGAAGCGAACACGCCAGAGGCGCTGCTGGACGCGCTGAAATCCGGGGCGTTCTATTCCTCGCAAGGGCCGCTCCTCCACGATGTCCATCTCGACGGAGACCATGTGGTGGTCGAAAGCTCTGCCGTGGTGTCGGCTGTCGCCATTGGTCATGGCACCGGCGCCAAGGCCGTCCATGGCCACAGCATGACCCGCACACGGGTGCCGCTGGCCCGGCTCAACAACAGCCCCTGGGTGCGCGTCGCGGTGATTGATGCTGCCGGAAAACGCGCCTGGTCGAACCCGATCTGGCGCGAATAAGGCGCCCCGATACCCTGCCACTGTCACCGGGCGCCTCATTTCCCGTTGATGGAGGAGGGATGGGGTGGTGTGGCCGCAACCAAAGAGCCAGTCCGATGATCACCGAGGTCGAGGACTATTTCGCCAAGGGCTGCGGCCGCTTCGCGAACTCGCGCGACAGGATCCTTGCTGGCAGAGGCGTAACCGAACGCTGATCCAGCCGCGTCCTGCCGGCCGTAACAGGCCATCAACGAAGGAGACCGCGCGATGGTGTCTCGCAAGATTGGCTCACTCGAGGTTTCGGCTATCGGCCTTGGTTGCATGGGGATGATCTCGGTCTATCGCCCGCCCGCTGACACGGCCCGGATGATTGCGCTGATCCAGTGTGTTCGATCTTGGCGTCACGCATTTCGACACTGCCAAAGCCTGCGGCCCCTTTGACAACACCGGCATCACGCCGACCCCGCGGTCCCGAACGAAGATGTGGCGGGCATGGTCCGTGACCTGATCGCCGAAGGCAAGGTGCAGCATTTCGGCATGTCCGAGGCTGGGGCCGAAACCGTTCGCCGGGCCCCTGCCGTGCAGCCTCCGGCTGCTGTGCAAGGCGAGTTCTCCCTGTTCTGGCGCGGGTCCGAAGCTGACCCTGTCCTGGTGCAGGAAGTGCCCGGCATCGGCTTTGTGCCCTTCCGTCCGCTTGGTTCGGGCTTTCTGACCGGGAAGATCGACGAGTCCACTGCCTTTAACGCTGCCAATTTCCGCAACCTCGTGCCCCGCCTCGCCCCGAGGCCCGCAAGGCAAATATGGCTTTGGTCGGGGCGGTGAAATCGGTGGCCAAGGCCAGGGGCGGGACGCCCGCCCAGATGACCCTTGCCTGTCGCCGTCTTGCACCAGGTACCAAAGTCAAGAAAGCGCCCAAGGCTAAAGCCAACCCCTTGATTTCGCGCCGGCCGATGAGACGTCCCTGTCCGGGACATCTTTCTTGTGTCCTCAGTTCCCCAGGATGGCGGGCAGCCGCAACCCATGCTCTTTGGCGCAGGCAATTGCGGTCTCGTACCCCGCATCCGCATGCCGCCAGACGCCCGAAGCCGGGTCGTTCCACAAGACCCGTTCCAGCCGCGTCGCGGCCTCGGGCGTTCCGTCCGCCACGATCACCACCCCGGCATGCTGGCTGAACCCCATGCCCACACCGCCCCCGTGATGCAGCGACACCCAGGTCGCGCCGGAGGCCGTGTTGACCAGCGCATTCAGCAGCGGCCAGTCCGACACCGCGTCGGATCCGTCCCGCATCGCCTCGGTCTCGCGGTTGGGCGAGGCGACGGAGCCCGCATCCAGATGGTCCCGCCCGATAACGATGGGGGCTTTCAACTCGCCGGTTGCCACCATCTCGTTGAACATCAGGCCGGCCCGATGCCGGTCGCCAAGGCCGATCCAGCAGATGCGGGCGGGCAGGCCCTGAAACGCGATCCTCTCGCCCGCCATGTCCAGCCAGCGGTGAAGGTGGGCGTTTTCTGGGAACAGCCGCTTCATCGCGGCATCGGTCTTGCGGATATCCTCGGGATCACCCGACAAGGCGACCCAGCGGAACGGACCGATGCCCTTGCAGAAAAGCGGGCGGATATAGGCGGGAACGAAGCCGGGAAAGGCGAAGGCATTCTCGAAGCCTTCCTCTTTCGCCACCTGCCGGATGTTGTTGCCGTAATCCAGCGTCGGCACCCCGGCGTTCCAGAAGCCAACCATCGCCTCGACATGGGTCCGCATCGAATGCCGCGCAGCTGTTTCCACCGCCGAAGGGTCGGTTTCCTGCTTTGCCCGCCAATTGGCCACTGACCAGCCAAGCGGGCAATAGCCGTGCAGCGGATCATGCGCGCTGGTCTGGTCGGTCACGATGTCGGGACGCGGGCCGCCTGCCTGCATGCGTCGCAGAATCTCGGGGAAGACCTCGGCTGCGTTGCCCAGAAGGCCGACCGATTTCGCCTCGCCGCGCGAGGTCCAGTCGGCGATCATCGCCAGGGCCTCATCCAGCGTCCGCGCCTTGGCATCGACATAGCGGGTGCGCAGGCGGAAATCGATCCGGGTTTCGTCAACCTCGACCGCAAGGCAGCAAGCCCCGGCCATCACGGCCGCAAGCGGCTGCGCGCCCCCCATGCCGCCCAGACCGCCGGTCAGGATCCACTTCCCGGTCAGCGAGCCGCCATAGTGCTGGCGACCAGCCTCGGCGAAGGTTTCATAGGTTCCCTGCACGATGCCTTGGGTGCCGATATAGATCCAGGACCCGGCGGTCATCTGGCCGTACATCATCAACCCTTTGCGATCCAACTCGTTGAAGTGTGCCCAGGTCGCCCAGTGCGGCACGAGGTTGGAGTTGGCGATCAGCACGCGCGGGGCGTCGGCATGGGTGCGGATGATGGCGACCGGGCGACCGGATTGCACCACCAGCGTCTCGTCCGCCTCAAGATCCTTCAGACCCGCGACGATGCGGTCGAAATCCTCCCAGGTGCGGGCGGCGCGGCCGATGCCACCATAGACCACCAGCTCATGCGGGTTTTCGGCCACGTCGGGATGCAGGTTGTTCATCAGCATCCGCATCGCAGCTTCGGTCTGCCAGCTTTT